>CAYJAS010000148.1:0-4037 GCA_964367895.1 uncultured Oscillospiraceae bacterium
CTTGCACCTTCGCAAACACACCTTCGGGTGTGTTTTTTGGACAATGTATAATGGGACATCGTCCGGGGTTTGTAGGGGCGATTCACGAATCGCCCCTACAGGTGCATCGTTTCGGGCATTGTAGGGCAAGGGCTCTGCTCTTGCCGTGTGGCAGCGGGCGGCCGATGACCGCCCCTACGGCCGTTATACGAATCGTCCAATACAAAAAACCTCGAGGAATATTCCTCGAGGTTTCAGCATGTCAAAAAAGTGTTTTTGCCCGCTGAAAATTAAAAAAGCCTACTGCAAATAAATTGCAGTGGCTTTAAAAATCTCGCAATTGCTCAATTTTACGGCGTTCCTCGAACGCCGCCGACACCGTGTGTCGGTCAGACAACCTCTAAACCAAAGGTTTGGAGGTTGTCTAAACCATTTTATTTACTTTCGCCTTGCGGTTTGTTTTGCGGTTTTCTGCGGCGGCGATATTGCCCATTGTTGCCGGGGCGCTTACCACCGTCATTTTTGCGTTCTTTGGGAACTGTGCCCTCAGGCGCAACGACAACCTTTCGTGACGGCTCGCTGCCGACCGAATAGGTCATAATACCCTCAACCTCCTGCAGGCAGGCATGGATAATACGGCGTTCATGCGGGGTCATGGGCTCCAGAGCAACGCCTTTTTTGTACTTGAGCACCTTTTGCGCTGTCTTTTTTGCCAGCTCCTCTAAGGTGTCCTCACGACGCTCACGATAATTTTCGGTGTCTACCACCACACGCCAGCGCTCCTCCTCGTCACGATTGGTCACGATCGAGGTCAGGTACTGCATAGCATCGAGGGTATCGCCCCTGCGACCGATAACAGCGCCCATATTTTCACCGCTCAGCTGTATTTTTATGGTTTTGTTGTCAAAATCCTCTTTGACGGCAACCGTCGCCGGTGTGCCAAAGCGGAGCAGAAGTCCCTCCAAAAATCCGACAGCCTTGTCAGCCGGTGAGCTCTGAAAGCTGACCTTGACGATGGCAGGCTCTTTTCCGATGCCCAAAAAGCCGCTTTTGGGGTTTTGCATAACCTCTACCGAAACCTCATCACGCTCTTTTCCGAGCTGCTGTAGTGCACTTTCAATAGCGGCATCTATTGTTGCGCCCTTTGATTCAATAACTTTAAGCATAATAGGCCTCCGTTAACTCATATCAGCATCGGCAGGCTTTTTGTTGAGCCGAGTGCTGATGATAATCTCTATAACTGTACTGATAAGGTTGCTTGAAATCCAGTAAACGCCCAGACCGGCGGGCAGAACAAAGGCGAAATATCCCGACATAAGGGGCATGAGCATAAAGGTGATTTTGGTCGCCTTTTCGCTCTGCTCGGTGCCCACTGTCATGCCGCCCTTTTTTTGCATGCGATGCATAACTTGCGAGTATAAAAATGCCGTTGCCGCCGACAAAATGGGTATCAGCCACAGCCAGCTCAGCTCGCCGATGTCGGGCACAGCGGCCATGTTAAACGGGCCGAAATACATGTCGACCGGTATAAGATTGGGCGACATACCCTCCACAAGTGAGTAATTTTCGTAAATTGCTCCTGCGATCGCCTGCTGGGTGGCCGGCGACTCGCCTGTAAGGCTAAGGCCGAGCTTTGCGGCAATATTGCCGATCTCGGTTTCGGTCAGGCGCATGAAGTAAGTAAGCGGATAGTAAACAACATAGTAAAGACCCATCATTATAGGCAAAGTGATGAGCATACTGCCGCAACCCGACATGGGCGAAACACCCTCGTTTGCGTACAGGTCTTGGATTTCCTGGTTCATTCGGTTGCGATCTCTGCCGTACTTCTTTTGAATTTCCACAACTTTGGGCTGGATACGGCGCTGGTCAAGCATGCCCTTTTTCTGCTTGACGATGAGTGGCATGGTGAGAATCTTTGCGAGAACTGAAAACAGCACGATCGAAAGGCCGTAGCTGCCGACAAACTCGTAAATGAAGCGCATTACATAGCCAAATGGGGTTGAGATAAAGCCAAAAATACTTTCCATTAAACTATTTTTCTCCTTTTTTGAATAGACGCTCGGGCACCGGGTCGTAACCGCCTTTGCACAGCGGATTACAGCGCAGTACCCTGTAAAATGCAAGCGCACCGCCACAAAGGGCGCCATGGCGCTTTATTGCCTCATATGCATATTCCGAGCAGGTCGGCGAAAAACGACAGGTCGGATACCGCTTGAGGCGTGACAAATGTTTGCGGTAAAACGAAATAAGAGAGAGCATCAGCCGTTTAACCATTTTGTCCACCGACTGTGACTCCAAGGCGTGTAAGTGCCATCGATAAATCACGCTCAATAGCAGAAAAATCTGCCTCATATGCGGCAAAACGGGCGACGATTACAATATCATATCCCGATTTCAGCGTGTGCTCTGACAGCCTATATGCCTCTTTCAGACGGCGACGCATCCTGTTTCGTGCGACAGCTCCGCCAAGTTTTACCGACACGGTGATACCCAGTCGGTTTACCGTTTTTAAATGGTTCTTGCGTGCATAAACCGCAAGAGTTTTGTATGCGCACGACGGTGAGCGCGCATAGAGTGACCGAAAAAGCCTGTTTTCGGTCAAAGAAATGGTTTTTTCCATTGTGTTTACCCCACTGAAATGATTGAAAGGGGCGATTTTTCCCTGTCTTACAGCAAAAATTAAGACCGCATAGCGGTCTTAACAGGCGAGCCGAATAACAAACAAGCTCGCTTTATTTTAGTGTGTCAGACGGGCACGTCCACGGCTACGACGTCTTGCGAGAACTTTACGACCGCTACGTGTGCGCATACGCTTCATGAAGCCATGCTCTTTGCTGCGCTGGCGCTTTTTAGGTTGATAGGTACGAAACATGAATTACACCTCCCGTTTTATTGCAATTGATCGACACTTTGTCAAGCGGCATTTCGCCACCGCTCGGACGATATTAGTGCATCATGTATTTTACATCATTTTGACATGGTTTGTCAATGCTTTTCTTGCTCTATTTTGCAAAAAATCTTTTTCTGCGGCAAATATCACTTGACAAAGACATATTTTTTCAGACGCTCCATAGCCTCTATAACCCTCGATTTGGGCAGTGCAAAGTTCATTCTCACCGAATATGGTGTGCTGAACATCTCGCCGCTTTGCCAGATAACACCGTGTTCATGGCCGAGGTTTACAAGCTGATCAAGGGTCATATCGTTCTTTTTAAGATACTGCTCACAGTCCAAAAATAGCATATAGGTAGCCTCCGGCTTGACGGTGGTAACTCCGTCGATGCCGTTTATACACGCTATAGCATAGTCTATATTGCCTTCGATAACCTGCATAAGCTCGGAAAGCCACTCGGCGCCCTGCTCGCTGTAACCGCCGATAGAGGCGTGCATGGACAGCACATTCATGACATTATAATGGGAAAGTGAGCTTTCTTTTAAAACTCGGTCACGCAGATAATCGTCATAAATAATATGATAACTGCCGACAAGTCCGGCCAAGTTGAAGGTTTTGGAGGGTGCATACAGGGCGATGGTGTTGGCTTTTGCATATGGCGAAACGCTTTGCACAGGTATATGCTTTTGCCCCGGCATAAGCAGGTCTGACCAGATTTCATCGGAAACGACACGGACGCTGTGCTTTTCAAAGATTTCCATCGCACGCTCAAGTTCCCACTGCTCCCAAACTCTGCCACATGGGTTGTGCGGTGAGCAGAAAATCGTAGTGTGAATCTTGTGCTTTATAATTTTTTGCTCCATGTCCTCAAAATCCATGCGCCAAACATTGTCTTGGTCGAGTTTTAAATCGGTGTGTATGGTGTTGTAACCGTTGTTGTTAAGCGCCATTGTAAAGCCGACATAGGTCGGGCGGTGCACCAGTATATTTTCGCCACGTGAGCACAACACGCGCAATGCGTTGGTCAAACCGCCGATAACGCTGTTTTCATAGCCGATGTGCTTGCTCTCCAAACCGGTAACGCCGTTGCGCTGCTCATGCCACTTTATAATGCTCCGATAATACTCTTTACGTGGAAAAAAGTAGCCAAAAGATGGGTGGG
>CAYJAS010000149.1:0-3963 GCA_964367895.1 uncultured Oscillospiraceae bacterium
GCCCCTACAAAAAACCGCCCTTTCGGGCGGCTTTTTATTGCATTTAAAAATTCTACCGCAAATGAATTGCGGTGAATTAGAAAATAATCACCTGATAAAATATCATAGGCAATTATTTTACGGCCTTCCTCGAAGGCCGGCTCGGTGCTTTGCACACTCGCAAAAAAGCCGACTAAAAGTCGGCTTTTTATTATTAGTCCTCTTTTTTGCTTCCCAGATCGGTAAGCTTTGCAGGGTTGACTTTAACGCCGGGGCCCATTGTTGAAGCGAGCACGCAAGAACGGACATATTGTCCCTTTGCAGCGGCCGGCTTTGCCTTAATGATAGCGCCCATAAGTGCGTTGAAGTTTTGCTCCAGCTTTTCTGTGCCGAAAGACACCTTGCCGAGCGGGCAGTGGATTATGTTTGTTTTGTCAAGGCGGTACTCAATACGTCCGGCCTTGCTGTCTGCAATCGCTTGTGCGACATTGGGGGTAACAGTTCCGGCTTTGGGGTTAGGCATAAGGCCTTTGGGGCCGAGCACTTTACCCAAACGTCCGACAACGCCCATCATGTCGGGAGTTGCGATAACCACTTCGTAATCGAAGAAGTTTTCGCCGGTGATTTTTGCCACCATATCCTCTGCGCCGACATAGTCTGCGCCTGCGTCCAAAGCTTCTTTAGCCTTGTCGCCTTTTGCAAAGACAAGTACACGAACTTTTTTGCCGGTACCGTTGGGAAGAACCAGTGCACCACGAACCTGTTGGTCTGCGTGACGTGAGTCAACACCCAATTTGACGTGGATTTCCACCGTCTCATCAAACTTTGCCTTTGCTGTTTTAAGCATTGTTTCTATCGCTTCCTGCGGATCGAAGAGCTTTGTGCGATCATACGCCTTTACGCTCTCTGAGTAATTTTTACCTTTGCGCATATTTATTTTTCCTCCTTATAGTGGTTTTTCGGGCTTGTGCCCTCCCACAAATGCGGCGCGCATATGCCGCTCATCACATAAATTAGTCTTTAACGACGATGCCCATGCTGCGGGCGGTGCCTGCTATCATGCTCATTGCCGATTCAATGCTTGATGCATTGAGGTCGGGCATTTTGAGCTCGGCGATTTTTCTGATCTCTTCGCTTGAAATCTCAGCTACCTTTTGCTTGTTGGGAACGCCAGAGCCACTCTTAAGGCCGCATGCCTTTTTGATCAAAACGGCTGCCGGCGGCGTTTTTGTGATGAACGAGAAGGAACGGTCGGCATAGACCGTTATAACGACGGGAATGATAAGGTCGCCGTCATTTTTTGTACGTTCGTTAAAATCCTTTGTAAACTGCATGATGTTTACACCGTGCTGGCCGAGTGCCGGGCCTACGGGCGGGGCCGGTGTCGCTTTACCTGCGGGAATTTGCAGCTTAATAAGCCCTACTACTTTCTGTGCCAATTAAAGCACCTCCTAATTAAAATGTGGTAAAAGTGAGTGCCTACGCACTCTCCCACCTGTCCGGGGGATGATGTTTTGCTATTTCTCAAGCGCCGCCACCTGGCCGAACACAAGCTCGACAGGGGTTTCACGCCCGAACATCGACACGGTGACCTTTACAGACTTTGCCGCAAGGTCAATTTCATCTACCGTTCCGATAAATCCTTCTAAAGGACCGTCAATAATCTTGACGCTGTCGCCCACTTGATAGGACAGCTTAAGCTCAACCGTTTCAACGCCGAGCGAGCTGACCTCCTCCTCGGTAAGGGCTACCGGTTTAGAGCCCGGGCCGACAAAGCTTGTCACTCCGCGCGTGTTGCGCACAATGTACCAGCTCTCATCGGTCATGCGCATCTTTATGAGCACATATCCGGGAAAGATTTTGCGTTCGACTTCTTTTGTTCCCGTATCTCTCACTTCGGTGACCGTCTCCATGGGGACACGGACATCGCAAATCAAATCCTCAAGCTGTCTGTTTTCAACCGTTTTGAGAATTGTCGCCGCTACTTTGTTTTCGTAGCCCGAGTAAGTGTGAACAACATACCATCTTGCTTGTGCATCAGCCATAAGCGTGCACCCTTAAAGAATGGTCGCAAGGAAGTCGCGAATGGTGCCGAAGGTGACATCGAGTATATAAACGAATATAGCCACGATTACAACGGCAATAATAACAACAATTGTGTTGTTGACCACTTGTTTTTTAGCGGGCCAGACTACCTTTTTCGCCTCTGAGCGAAGGTCTTTAAACCACTTTGCCACTCGTTTGAAAAAAGATGGTTTGTCCTTTTTCACTACCGGCTTGGCGGTTTTTTTGCTCTCAACAGATTGTTCTGTTGTGCCTTGGACTTTGTTTTCCTCAGACATTACGCTACACCTCTTTCCTTTCCAAGCTTATTTGCTTTCCCTGTGTAAGGTGTGCTTGCGGCAAAAACGGCAAAACTTGTTCAGTTCAAGCCTCTCTGTGGTGTTTTTCTTGTTTTTGACCGTGTTGTAGTTTCTTTGCTTGCATTCGGTACACGCTAATGTTATCTTAACGCGCATTTTCGGCACCTCCTTTAAAAATTAGCCGACTTTTCGCCGGCCCTCTGCCTCCCTGAACAGGGCATAAAAAAAAGACCTGACAGGTAATAAGCATAATACCACAACGGCGGCTTTAAGTCAAGGTTTTTTGTAAAATATTTTATATTCAGCTTGTTTGAAGCTATTTTACCACATATTTAGGTAAAATTCAAGCCGAAAATGCCCTTTTGGCGCTATTCTCTCGCCCTTTGCCTTTGCCAAAAAATAAAAAATTGTGAATTTATATCGTTTATCATAGATTTCTATGATAACTTGTGGTAAAATGTACTGCGTATTTGCAAAATAAATACAGATTATATATACACCGCCCCACGGCGGATTTTAAGTGAGGTTTATTTTCACATGGGTAAACATGAAGCGGTACCCCCGCGCAAAAGCGGCCCCAAAAAGATAAAAAGCAAGAAAAAAGGCGGAAAAAGCCGTGCTATGCTCGCTCTTTATATGATAATCGGCACAATACTGATCAGTTTTTCGGTTTTGCTTATCATGATTTTCCGCACACCCGACCAGGTTGCACCGCCAACTCCCCCATCGGTGACCGATCCGGACGATCCGACTGCCGATGACGACACACCGGACGAAGATGATACCGAACCGGAGGAGCCACAGCCCGAGCCTAAGGTGCGCAAGGAAGATTATTACACTTTTGTGCTTGCCGGAACGAATGACGACTGGAACACCGATGTGCTCATGGTCGGCGGTGCCGATATTGACAACAAATCGGTCAGCATGATTTCCATTCCCCGTGACACCCAGATTGATACCGACAGCAAAAACATGCGTATAAATGCCGTTTACGGCATGGACGGGCCCGAGGAGCTGGTCGCCGAAATGACCAGATTTACCGGCGTTGCCATAGACTATTACTGCGTGATAAATATCGAGTCGTTCACCGAAATTGTCGATATAATCGGCGGTGTCGACTTCTATGTGCCGTATGATATGTACCATCCCGACGCGCAGGAGGAGTACACCATAGACCTTAAAGAGGGTTGGCAGACCCTTGATGCTGACGAGGCGCTCCAACTTGTGCGATATCGTGGAACACGTTCGAGCGATTTCGGACGTATTGAGCTTCAAAAGGACTTTATGGTGGCTTGCCTGCAAAAAGTGCTGAACAATTTTTCGGTTTCAACCGTTTTGGACATGATAGATGTAATCGCCGACAGTGTTGAAACCAACATGCCGGCAAATGAAATGGCATGGTTTTATATCAATTTGGTCAGCGAGCTTGACCTTGAAACCGGCATTTCAATGAACACCATGCCGGCGACAACGGCCGACTATAACGGCGTGAATTATGTATTCCCGATTGTCGATGAAATGATTGCCATGTTCAATGAAAAGCTCAATCCATATACCACCCCGCTGACCATCGATGACATGGTCATCAGCCTAAAAATGGACGAAGAACAGTAAAGAATTA
>CAYJAS010000150.1:0-3962 GCA_964367895.1 uncultured Oscillospiraceae bacterium
CCCGTGCTCGCACAATCTTGAAATATTGCCTGTAGGGTCACGGCTTGCCGTGACCGCCGCCCCCGGCATTTGCCGGTATTTATTGTAGGGGCGACCTTTGGTCGTCCGCAGGCGGCACGCATACAATGCGTGCCCTACAATGCCAAAATGATGCGCCCCGTATCCCCTCGTCCTGTAGGGCAAGGGCTCTGCTCTTGCCGTGACCTTACGAAAATGCACCGTGCTAAATCATTATAAAATATATTATATTTCTGTGTTATCGTTGACTTTACAGCGGAAAATTGATATAATTACTAATGTATAATGGAATTTAATGTAAATGCCTTTTTAGGAGGGATTGAATATAAATGAAATTTTGGAGATTAAGCTCAAAGGTTTTCAAAGCTGTGATGGTTTTTTCTATCCTTGTCGCTTTGGGCATTTTAATAAATTGGGGAGAAAAAACCACTGATGAAGCGATTATCGCCTCCTCGACCGACGAAATGGCACAAATTGTTGAGCAAATCACCACTTTGGTTGAAGCTCAGCTTGACATTGGCCTGTCGCAACTGAAAATAATAGCCACTGTGGTTGCCGAGCAGGGGGTTGATGCATTTCACAACCTGTCCGAAGCCCAAGTGGGACATATTGACAATTTGCATCTCATCACCCCAACCGGGGCGGGTTATTCACATAGCGGCGCAGAGACCGATTTTTCCCAAGACCTTGCCTTTAAAGGGGCGCTATCGGCCGAATATTTCGTCTCAAACCCGACGGTTTATACAGAAAATCAGCAAATTGGCTTTGATATCGCACTGCCGGTCGAGCGGGATGGCGAAATTATAGCGGTGATGTTTTGCCATATTGTCGTAGAGCAATTTTTTGAAGCAACCACGCTGGACGGCCAATTCACCGGCAATATTTTCATTGTGGATGATTGGCTAAACCTGCACTATTCGACAAGCCCCAACCATGTCGGCAGTCAAAATATCCCCGGCGCAGATGTCGACGAGATGGGAATGAGCAATGTCGCACAGGCGCAGCAAGATATTTTAGCCGGTAAAAGCGGTGGATTTTCCTATGATTATTTCGGCAATTTGAAGGTAATGGCCTACAACCCGATTGACATGACCGAGCTCACCCTTGCCATAAATCTTGAGGTTGCGTCGCTCAACAACGAGCTGATAATTGCCGCCGAGCAGTTTTCCTTTATAAGCCGAGTGGTTTATTGGGTAGTCATCTCTTTGGTACTGTATATCACCATTTCCCAGAGGCGCGCCCAAAAAGCGCTTGAGAAAACGGCTTATTATGACATGCTGACAGGCCTGCCAAACACCGAAAGACTCAAGGTGGACATGAAAGCTGCCCTCACTCGAAATAAAGAAAAGCAATACACCATATTGCTGTACGACATTGAAAACTTCAAGGCGATAAACGAGATGTTCGGCTACTCGGTGGGCGACCGAGTGCTTAAAGCGGTGGCAACTTTGCGTGACTCTTTTGAAGATCCCGACCTGATTACCGCGAGGGTGGCAGGTGACCGATTTGCCTTTTTTGCGCCACGCCCAACCCTCGATGACCTTATGGATTTGAGCGTGAGAATCGACAATCATTACAATGAAGTTGTGCCCGAGCTTATAGATTATAACGGCACCTTCAAGGTGGGTATATATAATATCGAGCTTGGCGAAACAGATGTGGACGATATCCTGACCAAGGTAAACCTTGCGATGGCAACGGCAAAAGCATCAAAGGGTATGCCCTTCTGTGAGTACGATGACGCTTTCAAAGATGCGCTGAAAAAAGAAGCCGAGATCACAAGCAAGATGAAATCGGCCATTGATAACAAAGAGTTTGTGCCATATCTTCAGCCAAAGTTCAGCATAGAAGATGAGCGAATTATCGGCGCAGAAGCGCTGGTGCGCTGGATAGAACCGAGCGGCACAATGATTTTTCCCAATGATTTTATTCCGCTTTTTGAGCGAAACGGATTTATCGTGGAGCTTGACAAATACATGCTTGAGCAGGCGTGCGCCACCATTAGACGCTGGATTGATGAGGGCTTGGGCGCCGTCCCGGTGTCGGTCAACTGCTCACGCCTTAATTTGCAAAATCCGTATTTTGCAGAGGGTATCGCCGCCATTGCCGACAAGTATAATATTCCGCACGAGTACATAGAGATCGAGCTGACCGAGTCGGCAACAATTCAGAGTGACGGAAGCATAGACAAGCTATTTTTAGATCTGCGCAACTCGGGCTTCAAAATCTCGATAGACGATTTCGGCTCGGGCTACTCATCGCTCGGTATGCTCAAAACGCTAAATGTTGACACCCTAAAAATGGACAGAACATTTTTCGTTGGCGGCAGCTCGGCAAGACGAGATGATATGCTGGTAGACGGTATTGTGCGTCTTTCGCACAATTTGGGCATGTATGTCGTTGCAGAGGGCATTGAAACACAGGAACAGGTCAACTTGCTCAGACAGCTAAATTGTGACGCTGTGCAGGGGTATTTCTTCGCAAGACCGATGCCCGTGGCCGATTTTGAACGTGATTTTGGCGACAAGATGCCACAGCGCTTGGCGCAGAGCGGAAAAATCCTGCCCCTTATCGGCCCGATAAACGACACAAGGTATGCAAACTCCATCGTGCCGTGCGGCATTCAAATTTTGGAGATGGACGCTACTCTCACCGTTGTAGAGGCCAATGACGGCTATTTCGACCTTGTCGGCTATACTCGCCAAGAGGTGCGGGAGCTGTTTGCAAACTCGGGCGCCGCTATGATACATAAAGAGGATATGAAGAAAATCCGAGAGTATTTTGTCAAAGAAATGCAAAGCAATGCAGACGAGCCCTTTGACTTTGTGGCAAGGCTGAGGCACAAACAGCAGGAGTATATCGCCATTCAAATCGTCGGAAAAACCGCAATAAATGAGCACGGTGTCAAGCGCCTTTACTGCGCGCTGACCGATGTTTCGGCGCATGCCGAAAGTCTGCACCAGCTACAGGGTGAGCGTGATTTCAACTCGCTTATCGCCGAGCTGACCGGCAACGCATTTTTCGATTACGACGTCGCAAGCGGTGCAATCCGCTTTTCCAAAAACTTTGCCGACCGCTTTGCAATACCTGAGGTGGTGGAAGACTTTTTAAGCTCAGACATCGGCAGAAGCATGTTCGCCGTGTGCAAGGACTTCCTCGGCGATATTGAAAAGCCGCTAAAGCGTGACGGAGTGCTGACCTTGGAGGAGCAAAACGGCGGATCAGCTTGGTTTTTGTTTGACTGCGAGACCATATATGATGAGGCAAGGCAAGGTTACCGCTCGATAGGTAAGATGACCGAGGTGACCGGCCACAAACTGGAGATTGACATGCTCAGGGCAAAGAGCGAGACCGACCATGTCACCAATGTTTTCAATGCCTTGGCGACCGAGCGATTTATAAAAAACTATCTCAAGCTTGCAATGCCCGACAATGATATGGGCGCACTTTTTGTAATAGACCTTGACAATTTCAGCACTATAAATGAGGTGTTCGGCCGTGAGTTCGGCGACCAATGCCTAAAGGAAATCGGCATTGTGTTGCGCAATATGTTCAGGAGCACCGACATCATAGGTAGGGCGAGCGCCGACAGGTTCTTCGTGTTCATCGGCGATTATAAGACCATTGATTTTGTCAACAAAAAGGCGGCAGAGCTGTGCGAAAGTTTGGAGCGCAAATATCAGCACGGACGCAGCAACTTGCACATCACGGTCAGCGTCGGCGTGTCCATCTACCCCGAGCATGGCGAAGATTTCAGCTCGCTGTATGAGATGGCCGACACCGCCTGCAAAAAGGTGAAAATGCAAGGTAAAAACGGATTTGCCCTGTGCCCGATTGAATAATTGAAAACCCACAAAGGGAAACCATATAACGACAACAGGTAAAAAAATAAACTACCAATATCAACTGATATTGGTAGTTTTGTTTTATGTGGGGTTATGCTT
>CAYJAS010000151.1:0-3939 GCA_964367895.1 uncultured Oscillospiraceae bacterium
TATCGCCGCATGCTTGTTTTTAAAATCTCTTTTCGGTTTTTAAATAGCTTCGCTTTGCTTCCAATTTGTATTTTGCTTTTCTAATTTTTAAAATTGGTTTGCTCTTTGTTCTTTTATCAAATTGGATAGTTTTATTTTTTTATACTATAATTTTAGTTATCAATACAATTTATTCGGTGTTTTTATTTTATTTGCTCGCCCGAATAAATAAAAAAAGTGATGATTTAATCATCACTTTTTTTACTTTATTTTCATTAATTTAATCCGGCTTTTTCGGTATTTAATATATCATTAACTCTATTTTTTAATATAGGATAATTATTTAATTCCGGATCATTTTCCATTAATAAAACGGCGCATTTTTTTGCCTCCTCAAGCATTGCAGTGTCGGCAATTAAATCTGCAATTACAAACTCGGCACTTCCATGCTGTCTGCTTCCCAAAAATTGCCCCGGCCCACGCAGCTTTAAATCTCGCTCCGCAATTTTAAATCCATCACTACTTTCGCACAATGCCGAAAGGCGTTCGGCGGCAACCTGTCCTTCGCCACAATTTAAAAGTATGCAGTGGCTCTCTCGCGCCCCTCGCCCGACTCGACCTCTTAGCTGATGCAATTGTGAAAGTCCAAATCGCTCGGCATTTTCCACCAACATTATATTTGCGTTGGGCACGTCAACTCCGACCTCAACCACCGTTGTTGCCACAAGTACATCAAGCCGCCCTTCGGAAAAGTCCGACATGATTTTAATTTTCTCTTGCGGTTTTAATTTCCCGTGCAACAGTCCAATCGAAATGTCGGGATATTGCTGGCTGAGTTTTTCGGCATAATCGGTCGCCGCGCCGATGTCAGATCGACCCTCTTCATCTTCGATCAACGGGCAAACAATATACGCCTGCCCCCCCTCGGCAACCTGTTTGCGTATAAAATCAAGCGCCCGTTTACGCTTGTCCTGGCCGATGGCATACGTTTGAATGGGCGATCTTCCTCCCGGCAATCCGCGCATGACCGATATGTCGAGGTCGCCGTATAATATCAAAGTCAGCGTGCGTGGGATTGGGGTTGCCGACATGACGAGCAGGTGGGCATCCTGCCCTTTTTCGAGCAATGCCGAGCGCTGTGCCACCCCGAATCTGTGCTGTTCATCGACAACAAAAAGTCCCGGGTTTTTGAACTCAGTTGCTTGCTGGAGCAGTGCGTGCGTGCCGATTAAAATGTCTATTTCGCCGTTTGCTGTGCGCTTTCGGACATCTTTTTTTTGCGCCGCCGTCAGCTCACCCGATAGCAATTCTATCGAGATTTTTTCCTGCGAAAATATTTTTTTGAAGGTGTGAAAATGTTGCCGTGCCAGCAATTCTGTCGGCGCCATGATACCTGCCTGCCTGCCGTTTTTGACGGTTAGCCATGCGCAAGCGGCGGCGACCGCAGTCTTTCCGCTACCAACATCGCCCTGGAGTAGGCGGTTCATTCTCCGCCCTGAGGTCATGTCGGAAAAAGCATCGGAAATCGCACTTTCTTGACCCTCAGTCGGAGTGAAGGGTAGCAGTTTGAAAAAATCCTGCTCCGAAAATCGCTTCAACAGTGCGCCGTCTACTTGATGGCCGCTCGATTTTAGGGTTTGCATGGCACAGCAAAAGACAAAAAGCTCCTCAAATGCCAATCTCCGCCGTGCCGCAGTTATCGCCCCGCTATCCGGTGGGTTGTGAATCCATTCAAATGCCTGCTCGGGTGACAACAGGCGATACTTTTGCACCAGTTCGCTCGGCAACGGTTCATCGTAATTTCCACGGGCTCCGGCAAGCGCAGCTGATACACCTGTCATAATTATTCGACGATTTATACCCTCTGTATACCTATAAATGGGCAAAATTTTACCCGAGATGGCACCTTTTTGGGCAGGCTCAAACTCGGGATTTTGCATAACAGCACGACCGTATCGCATTTCGACACGACCAAAAAAGTCATATTCACGGCCGGGCACAAGTCGGCCTTTTAAATAAGGATTGTTAAAAAAAACAAGTTCAAAAGAAGCGGTTTGGTCAAAAGCCGCCGCTTTGGTTATGCTCATCCCCTTGCGGATATTTGCCGTATGAGGCTCAGCTGCGCATACCGCACGAACGCAGACCGAAGTCTGCTGTCGCACCGCATCGGCAACTGTGAAAAAAACGCTCCTATCCTCATAGGCACGAGGGAAATAGCCGATAAAATCGTAGAGGCAATTTAGCCCGATTTTGCTCAGCTTTGCTTTTAATTTTGGGCCGATGCCGGGCAGTGATGTGACATCGGCGGAAAGCCGCTCTGTCATATATTATTGCGGTAAAGGGCAACGACAAGCCCCAAAATGGTGCACTGATCGGCTAAAATCGGGCTGTATGCGGCATTCTCCGGCTTAAGCCAGAGGGTGCCTCGCCCATCTATATAAAGGCGTTTGACGGTCGCTTCGTCGTCAATCATTGCAACGACAATTTGGCCGTTGACCGCCGTGCTTTGCGTGCGAATAATGACGACATCGCCGTCCAAAATTGCCGCATCAATCATCGAATCTCCACGCACTGTGAGCGCAAAAAGCTCTCCCTGCTCCGACCCCTCATATGGTACGGCGCCAAGCATCTCCTGCTGGGCAAGTATCGGCTGTCCCGCCGTGACCGTTCCGAGTAGCGGAACCGAGCGGAACTTTGCCGGCGCATGTTCTTGCGCTACACTTATGGCACGTGTTTTGCGGTCATCTTTCTCCAAAAATCCGCTTTCCTGTAGGATTTTCAGATGGGAGTGCACCGTTGACGGCGAGCGCAGTCCGACAGCTTCGCAAATTTCACGAACGGTCGGCGGATATCCGTTTTGCTCGGTCGAAAGAGTGATAAAATCAAGTATTTTGCGGCGCATAGTGCTCATTTTTTTCATAGCATCGTTTCCTTTCCGCAGTTTCCCTTGGCTGTAGTATACCACAAGGCAATGCAAAAAGCAAACATTTGTTTGTTTAATTAATAGAAATTTAATTTTTATGATAATTTGCAGTATAATATTTCGCAAATATTGCACTTTGTATTGCAACTTCTAATGTTTCACGTGAAACATTAGAATTGACGGTTGGGCGCAACGTTTCACGTGAAACATTGTACAAAGCTGATGCTAATTGCATGCCGATCTGTTATAATTAGTGTACAACACTGGGCGGAGGGCTTTAAAATGAGTAATTTTATTAGTGAGATTTTAATGAAAAGCGATATGCCACAGGGGTATCTTGGGCAAATTCCGGCTATTAGATGGTTTGCCGATAGGAGAGGTTTGCATTTTTCAAAGGCGGTCACATTTTTTGTGGGCGAAAACGGCAGTGGAAAATCCACTATGCTCGAGGCGATTGCGGTGGCCGCCGGGCTAAATCCCGAGGGTGGGAGCCATAACTTTCGCTTTTCGAGCAAGGAAAGCCATTCGAACTTGCATGAATGCCTGACTTTAGTTCGCAAGGGCTATCCCCAAGACCGTTTTTTTCTGCGTGCAGAGAGTTTTTATAATGTCGCAAGCTATGTTGATGAGGCTTATAGTGCTGAACTGGGCGCCGGGGCAGGCACGCCGTACGGCAAAAGGTCATTACATCATCAGTCACACGGCGAGAGTTTTATGACGCTGGTACAGCAGCGCTTTTCCGGGCGAGGGCTCTATCTGCTCGACGAGCCCGAGTCTGCCCTTTCGCCATCTCGCCAATTAACCCTTTTGACCGAGATTTCACGGCTGGTGAGACAGGGATCGCAATTTATAATCGTAACCCATTCGCCGATATTGATGGCACTTCCCGGCGCACAAATTTTACAATTTGACGAGCAGGGAATAGCAGATGTTGTGTATGAGCAGACCGAGCACTACAAAATAACCCGTGATTTTTTGATGGCGCCCGAGCGAATGTTGCGGATTTTGCTGGAGGATTGAGGTAGTGAAGAACGGGA
>CAYJAS010000152.1:0-3905 GCA_964367895.1 uncultured Oscillospiraceae bacterium
AAACGCAAATAGTTTTGAATAATATCATTAAACCGCTGAAAGGTCAAGCTTTTCCTCAACCTCGTTGATATTTAGCACAAGCAGTTTTGTGATGCCCTGCTCCTGCATGGTTACACCGTAAAGTATGTCAGAGCCTTCCATTGTGCCCCTGCGGTGGGTGATAAGAATAAATTGTGTCGCATGGCACAAAGTGCGTACATATTCAATAAAGACGGTGACATTGACATCGTCAAGGGCGGCCTCGATTTCATCGAGAACGCAGAAGGGGGTCGGGCGCACCTTGATGATTGCAAAGTAAAGAGCAGAGGCGACCAGCGCCTGCTCACCGCCCGAAAGAAGTGAGATGGCACGCATGGACTTGCCGGGCAGTTCCACCTTTATCTCTATACCGCAGTTTAGAATATCGCTCTCGTCCTCAAGGCGCAAATATGCGCCACCACCTCTGAAAATCTCCGAGAAAGTGGTTTGGAAAGCATCATTAATCAGTTTGAAATGCTCGGCGAAAATGTCCTCCATATTGCCGGTCAGATCGCTGATAATTTTGAGTAGATCGTCACGTGCCGACTCAAGGTCGGTGCGCTGGGTGGACAAAAACTCAAATCGCTCACTCAGCTTGGCATATTCCTCTATAGCGCCGACATTGACATCGCCCAAACGCTTTATCGAGCCTTTGAGCTCGCCAATGCGCCTGCCTGCTTGCGCCGTATTTTCAAGGGGGATGCAGACATCTTTTGCGGTCACTCTGGTCAGCTCATAATTGTCCCAAAGCTTTTGGATTATGGAGTCCTCCTCCATCTCGGCTTGGTTTTTCTTGTTTTCAAGCCTGCCTCGCTCACGCTCAAGGTTGAGAAGGTCATTGTTTTTCGCTTGTGTTTCACGGTCACATGTGGCACGAGCCCCTTCAAGGGTCAGGCGCTGTTGGCCTATATCACGAAGTGAGGCGGAAATGCGCTCGGTATGCTGTATATGCTCGTCATAGCTTTGGCGTTGAGCTGTAATCTGCTGTGCAAGTTCCTTGTTGCGAGCTTCGATAGCGGCTATTGTCGCCGCCTTGGACTCAAACTGCCCCTCCATAGAGGAAACAAGTGTGACAAGCTCGGAAAGTGCGGCCTGTGTGGCCTCATGCTCGGCCTTTATAGCGGCCGCTTCACTGCGCAATGTCGTCATATTCTCGGTGAGTGAGGCGGCGAGATCATCGTCCTCCCGTCGACCCTTCACAAGCTGATCATGCTGTGCCGCCAATTGCTCTGCTTTGGAGCGATGCTCTTGCTCCAGCCCGCTTAGGCGGGTAATTTGCTGCTGCGCCGCTGAAATTTTTGAGCTTTGCTCGGCACGCTCACTTTCGAGTGAAGCATGCTGTGCAAGCAGTGCTTCAAGCAGTGCACTGTGCTGGGTTTTTCGTGCACCGAGCTCCAAAAGCTCATCGCTTGCACTGCGCAATTCATCGCTTGCCTGCTTTGCAAGGTAATTGACTTCATTTAGCTCACGCTCTGCCGATTTGAGGGTGGTCGCACCCTCTGAAATAGCCGTGCCAAGCTGTGAAATTTCAGCTTTCAGCCGTTCAATTTCATTTGCTCGGGACAGCACGCCGATGCTTTTTGCAAGGCTTCCGCCGGTCATCGCACCCGAAGGATTAATCAGTTGACCGTCAAGGGTGACAATGCGGAAGGAATAGCCCGCCTGCTTAGCAATCGCTATGGCGCTGTCGATGGTATCTGCCACAGCGGTGGTAGATAGCAGGCTGTTTATAACACGCTCATATGCGCTGTCATATTTTATAAGCCCGTCGGCCCAACCGAGAAAACCGTCATGCCGAGGGTCATTTTTCGGGCGTGTGCGTGGTTTTACCGAGGTTATCGGCAAAAAGGTTGCACGGCCGAGATCCTTTGATTTAAGGTAGGAAATAGCCGATTTCGCATCATTTTCGGCATTGACAACTATATTTTGCACGGCCGCACCGAGCGCCGTTTCAATGGCGGCCGAATAGCGATCTTCGGTTTTTATCAGCTCGGCAACAGGGCCGTGTACCCCTTTGAGCACATTTTGTTTAACCGCCTGCATAATGCGCTTAACAGCGCCGGAAAAGCCCTCGTAATCACGCTCCATCGCCTCAAGTAAGGACAGTTTTTCACTGCGCAACTCGAGGGTTCGCACATTGTCGGCGTGTTTCTTTTTCATGTCCTCAAACTTGGCCGCACGTGCGTTACTGCGAAGCTCGTGTCCCTTGAGCATATTTTGTGCGCTGTCACGGCGTTCGCACTGCTGCTCTATATCTGCATCTATTTCGGAGGCTGTTTGTTGCTCTGACGACAGGCGCTGTGAAAGGGAAGTAAGCTCACTTTTTACCGTTTCACCACGCAGTTCAATCTCGGAAATACCGCTTTTTGTCGCCGAAATCTCGCCGGCGACCTCGGTTGCACGCTGAAGCTCAAGCTGTGATGCCGCCGAGAGGGCATCTATCTGTTCGCCGATGCCACGCGCCTGTGTGGCCGCTTCCGATATGCGCTGTGCCAGACGGTCGGTCTTTTGGCTGACATCGAGAGCAAGCTCATCTAGCTCGGAAATGCGAGCACGGCGAGCGCTTAGCTGGGATTGCAAAGTATCGCCACGGCTTTGCTCCTCGTCAAGCTCTTTTGTTTTGGAAAGTATATTTTCTTGATTGTTTTTAATATTGGTTTCAAGCACAGCAATGGCACTTTGAACCTCTGCCGCATTATGCTCAACCGAGCGAAGCTGTTCACGAAGAGTTTCACTTTGCCCGTCAAGGGCATGCATCTGCTCGCCGAGCTGTTCCGAGCGCTCATGAAGCTCGGAAAGTTCGCTTTTGCGTGCCGACAGCATACGCTCTGCATTGTCAAAATCGACCTGCGCCTTTTGTAAATTGTCCTTTAGCTTTTCAAGGCTGTCAAGCCAAACAGTGACTTCGAGGGTGCGCAATTCATCACGGAATATTAAAAAGCTCTTGGCCTTTTCGGCCTGCTTTGCAAGTGGCTCTATCTGAGTTTCAAGCTCGGTTATAATGTCACGCACCCTGACAAGATTATCTTCACAGCCCGACAGCTTGCGCTCGCATTCCTCTTTGCGGTAGCGAAAGCGTGCAATTCCGGCCGCTTCTTCAAAAATTTCACGTCGGTCGGTGCTCTTTGCCGACAGTATTTCGGCAATGCGTCCCTGCCCGATTATGGCATACCCATCACGCCCGAGGCCGGTGTCCATAAAAAGTTCGTGTATGTCTTTAAGGCGCACCGATTTGCGGTTTATAAAAAACTCGCTTTCACCGCTGCGGTAATATCTGCGTGTGACGCTTATTTCGTCAAACTCCGGAGGCAGTGTTCGGTCGCTGTTGTCAAGGGTCATTGTGACCTCGCAAAAGCCGACGGCATTTCGGCGTTTTGTACCACCGAAAATGACATCTTCCATCTTTCCGCCACGCAAAGTTTTCGTGCTCTGCTCGCCGAGAACCCAACGAATAGCGTCGACAATATTGCTCTTTCCACTGCCGTTAGGGCCAACAATAGCGGTTATGCCTCTGTCAAAGTTTATCACCGTTTTGTCGGGAAAGGATTTAAATCCTTGCACCTCAATATGCTTTAAAAACAAAATAACACCTCATAAATGAATATACTCCAATATAATATCAAAAATGGGGCGTTTGTGCAAGTTAAATGTGATATAAGGAGATGCGAAATGTGCAGTGAATGTAATATTGTGTGGCTAAAAAAGAAAAATATTGAGAATAAAACTTGACAAGGCATCGCGATTTATGTATAATATCTCTCAGGCTAATGTCACATGCGGATGTGGCGGAACTGGCAGACGCGCATGGTTCAGGTCCATGTGAAAGCAATTTCATGGGGGTTCAAGTCCCTTCATCCGCACCAGTGTGAGTGTTCTTATAGGATTTG
>CAYJAS010000153.1:0-1348 GCA_964367895.1 uncultured Oscillospiraceae bacterium
GCCGATGACCGCCCCTACGGGTGCCTTTTTCGCGTGCCTTGGTATCAAGGGTTTATTTCATCGAGCTTGTCCTGCGCCGGCTGATATCCCAAATCGGCCGACAGCGTGAGCCATTTGACAGCCTGCTCGGTGTCTTGGGGCACTCCGCTTCCGTTATAATAATTCACACCCAAATTGTATTGCGCCAGATGATTGCCCTGCTCGGCCGCCAGTAAATACCACTCGGTGGCCTTTTCATAGTCCTGCATTACACCGTTTCCGTAATAATAGCAAACCCCCAAGTTGTTTTGCGCCAAAGAATATCCTTGCCGGGCTGCAAAAGTAAAGAACTCTGCCGCCTTGCCGTAATCCTGCGCCACGCCATAGCCATTATAATAGCAACGCCCCAAGTCATTTTGCGCCGCCGCATTTCCAAGTTTAGAGGAAAGTGTGAACCACTTGACCGCCCGATCATAGCTTTGCTCCACGCCGTCACCGTCATAATAGCGCTTGCCCAGCTCAAACAGGGCATTGCCGTTTTGGCGATCTTGGTCGTCTGCCGAGGCTATAAAAGCCTGCTCCTGCTCGTCACGCTGTAAAATATCTTCGGCGTTTTGGAGTGCCTCGGTCAGGTCAAGGTCGCTTTGTTGTTGCTTTTGCAGTAGCTCGGCATCTGTTTTCAGTTCTGAGAGCACAAAACCGGGAATATCTTCCGGGGTGGCCTGCACAATTTCAATTTTTACCGCTCCGCTCTGCGGGTCGACTGCGATCTCGGCCGTCTGCCCGGCAGAAAGCATGGCGGTTTGATTTCCGTTTTCAGCTGAAATTTCGACGCTACCGGTCAGTAGCGTGACATACGAGAGGGTCTCACCGATCACCGAAACCACGCCCGAAGTGCCCCTGATGCCGGATATCATGGTCGAGGTGACGATGTCAAAAACCTCCTCATCGGCGAGTGGTGAAGTTACATTGAAGAAGATTTTGCCCTCGTTTAGCTCAATTTTAAGCAATTTTCCGTCTTGTTTGAGCTGACAACTTGAAATTGCATCAAGTTTTACCGCCTTGGTTTCATCAAGGCTGACAAAAGCATAGCTTTGTTGCTCGGTATCGAGGATATTTCCGTCAAAAAGGCGCATACCCTCCTCAATTGTTATGGCTCCGCTGTCCTCATCTTCAAGATTAACCGTGCCGAGCGCTAACTCAAGGCGCATAAGAGCGGCCGACAGCGACGGTCTTGACAGTACAAAAATCAGCACGCAGACCAATATAGCGACGGCCAATCCGGCGATAATAATTGCTTTTTTTGACATCTTCATCTTTATTTGCCCTTTCAAAAAGAGATCAGATTTGCTTTTAAACTTATTATATT
>CAYJAS010000153.1:1448-3873 GCA_964367895.1 uncultured Oscillospiraceae bacterium
ACGACAAAGATGGAGCCTGCATTGTGCACAAGTGCCGCCGTTGCCGGAACGAGCAGTCCGGTAAACGAGAAGTAAATTGCGACGGCGTTTATAAGCAGTGAAAGCACAATGTTGAACTTAATCGAGCTTACCATGCCGTTTGACAGCTTTTTAATATAGCTTATCTTGGTTATATCGTCACCCATCAGCGCAATATCTGCCGCTTCTATGGCGATGTCACTGCCCATCGAGCCCATGGCGATACCGACCGAGGCAGATTTGAGCGCCGGAGCGTCGTTGACACCGTCACCGACCATGGCAATGTGCGGATTTTTCTTGACCAGCGTCTTTATAGCCTCAACCTTGCCCTCGGGAAGCAAAGATGCCATAACATCGGTGATGCCGACCTTTTTGGCTATGTAATTTGCAGTCTTTTCATTGTCGCCGGTCAGAAGCACCGTCTTGGTGATGCCTGCCTCGCTAAGAAGCTCAATAGCCTTGGGTGAGTCCTCTTTAAGGGTGTCAGACATTGCCAGCACGCCGAGTATCGCCTTGTCGTCTGCCACGATTATAACTGCCTTGCCCTGACTGCGCAATTTGTCAATAACCTCGCTCGCCGCGGCGTTTATCTTGGCCGAGGAATTGTCGGCAACAAGCTTTTCATTTCCGCATATAATCTTTCTGCCGTCCACAAGGCCGGTGACACCCTTGCCGACCGTCATAACAAAATCCGTAACTTCTTTTAGACCTGCCGACTTCTCTTTTGCGTGGTTTAATATAGCCTTGCCGAGCGGATGCTCCGAGCGACCTTCTACCGAGCCGGACAGTGCTAAAAGCTCATTTTCCGATATATCAAAGGTGACGACATCGGATACGATAAGCTTGCCGTGGGTCAAAGTGCCTGTTTTGTCAAAGGCGACCGTGTCTATCTTGCCCATGTTTTCAAGCGCCGCACCCGATTTAATGAGCACGCCGTGCTTTGTCGCTTGCCCGATGGCGGCGACCACCGAGGTCGGCGTTGCAAGCACGAGTGCGCAAGGGCAGAAGACGACCAGCACGGTAACCGCACGGACAAGGGCCTCTTGATGTCCGAAACCGCCGGTGGTGAAGAAGTATGCGCCGACCGCCATAAGCAGTGCCACGGGCACCAGCCATCTCGACCAGATGTCTGCAAGCTTTTCGGTCGGGGCTTTGTTTTTCTCTGCCTCGTTTACAAGGTTTATCATCTTTTGAAGCGAAGAGTCGGTAAATGCTTTAGCGACCCTCACATCGACCGAGCCGAAACGATTTATCGTTCCCGAGAAGACATCGTCGCCCACCATCTTGTCAACCGGAAGCGACTCGCCGGTCATGATGGACTGGTCAACCGAGGTTTCGCCCAGCACTATCTTTCCGTCTGCCGCAAAGCTCTCGCCGGGGAAGATGCGGATAATATCGCCGACCATCAGGTTTTCTGCCGGCACCTGCTCCTCTTTTGTCGTTCCGTCGGGCAAGGTAACTATGCGTCTGCCGGTGGTCGGTACCAGATTTAGCAGTGCTTTAAGGCCTTTTTTGGTCTTTTCGACGGTTTTATCCTCAAGCCATGCGCCGATAGCCATGATAAAAACCACCTCGCCGGCGGCGAAGATGTCGCCTATGTAAATGGCGGCGACCATCGCCATGCTGATAAGCAAAGGTGAGGAAATCCAGCCGACCGCAAGGCGTTTTATAGCGGTGATAAGCATCGGAATACCCGACAGTACGACAGATACCCAAGCAAAGTTGACCATGATTTCATTTTTGCTACCGTCCCCGAAAAAGGGCATTACATATTCGCCGATTAAGCTTACCAAAATACACATGCCGGAAATAAAAACCAGCTTGGGAAAGGTAAGCGAGGCCTCCCATTTGTTGAAAAATGCTTTCATTGCAAATCCTCCCGAATATTTTTTGTTGAACATTAACATATTACCTTGACAAACGAAGGAAAATGCGGTACAATACATTTTGTTCTGTAACGAATATAGCATACATATAGAGCGAATACAATGTTCAAAAAAGTAATATCGTTCGTTTGCGAACAAAATATGAAAATTGTACCGAAAAGGAGGATTTTTAAAATGGACAGACGGCAAAAGAAAACAAGGAAAGCGATTTTCAGCGCATTTAGCGATTTACTCGACAAAAAGCGCTACAATGCAATAACCGTGCAGGAGATTATTGACGAGGCAAATATCGGGCGAACCACCTTTTACGCTCATTTTGAGACAAAAGACATGCTACTTAAAACCATGTGCGAGGATATTTTTGAGCATATTTTTTCGCCGGAGCGGGAGCGAAAGGATGAGCATGTCGGCTTTGAAGCGACCTTGGCTCATATTTTATTCCACCTCAAGCACAACGAGGTCGATGTGGCAAGAATACTCAGCAGTGAGGGCGAGAAGGAGTTTATAAAGTACTTCAAGGT
>CAYJAS010000154.1:0-3829 GCA_964367895.1 uncultured Oscillospiraceae bacterium
GGCGATTTACAAAAATCCCAATTCTATCAGCCCGAAAGTCCACAAAAACATGGTGATGCAGGCCAAGGCCGAGCTGACGACCACCGCCTCACCGGCCAGCTTGGCATCGCTTCCCATCTGCTGTGCCATGGTATATGAGGTGACCGCCGTCGGCGAGGCAAAGACGGCAAGTAGCACCGCCAAATCAACCCCTCTAATCCCAAATAATATCGCCACCGACAGGCAAAAGGCAGGTATAGCTATCAGCCTGCCCACTGTGCAAATAATAATTGCCTTGCTGTTTTTTCCGATGGACGAAAAATGAAATCCGGCGCCGAGTACCAGCAGTGCAATCGGCGTTGCCGCCGCACCCAGCCCCGACAGCACTGAGGTCATAAAGGTGGGAAGCTTTACACCTAAAAACAGCAACAGCAGCGCCGACATTGCGGCAATTATCAGCGGATTTTTGACTATCCCGAGCGCTATTTTTTTCGCATCCGGCTTGCCACCTCTGAAAATCTCCAAAGTGACTACCGCTAAAATATTGAATACCGGCACCACCATGGTGATCACAAGGCTTGCCGTGCCAAGCTCACCATTGCCGTAAATGGAGGAAACCACCGGCAGACCGAGTATGACAAAATTGCTTCTGAAAATGGCCTGTATCATCGCTCCACGTCTGGCATTGTCACGCTGTGTCATCACAACAAAGAAAAATGTCAAGCCGTACATCGCCATGATTATGCCAAAAGTGGTCAGTAGCAGGCTTGGCGAAAAGGCCGAGCGAATGTCCGAGGTGTAGATGTTCATAAACAGCATTTGCGGAAGCAGTACCCGAAAGACAAGATTGTTTATCTGCGGTAGACTGTCGTCCTGCAAGATGCCTATGCGCTTGACAAACATGCCGACCGCTATCATCAAAAATGTAGGTACAATTGCGTTGAAAGATACAATTAAGCTGTCCAAAACCGTCCTCCGTGAATACAAAAAGTATTTTTTCTTTAAATTATTGCTATACGTTTACTATTTCTTGCGCTTTTTAAGTATTGTAAAGACTGCGCCTGCCGCCGCCGCAATTCCAAGAGTGCCGATACCAACGGCGAGCGCTATGCGAACACCGCCCTTTTGCGGTTGCTCCTCCGATTGCCCCTCCTGCTCGGAAAGGTCAACTTGCGCCGCTGTGTCTATTTCTTGCTCCTCAGCAGTGCCACTCGCCGTAAGGGTTATCGGGGCGTGATAAGAAGCACCGTCATTTTGCATCACCCAAAGGGTGAAAGAGCGCTGTGTCCCTTGCTGTGCGTCGGGCATTATTTTATCGTCGCTCAGTCTGATTTGCCCGCTTTGGGTCACCGATATTCCGCTATATATCACCTCGGTGTTGGGCTGTCGCAAACTTATACCCTGTGGCATTTCGGGGAGTTTTGCATCGTCGGGCACGAGGAACATAATGCCACCGCCCAAAACGCTTGTTTTTTGCGACAAAAAGGCCATCGGAAGCTCTATCGTCTGCCCGTCTGCACTCAAAGAATAAATGCCCGGCTCATCTGTTTGGGTGAGCTGTGCCGATGTGCGCTCGGGTGCGGCAAACCCTGCGCCCTGCTCTTTTGGGCCGACAACATAGACAATGCGATTTGACCACGCAACATCAAGCTGATCGGCACGATAGCGCACAAGGGCCGCCGAGCTGTCCTGCTTTGCGCCAGAGTCATTGCTGTAGAAATACAGCGTGCCGTCTATCGTTTCATAGCCGACTATGCAAATTAAATGCCCGGGCGTATTGCCTGCCGCACCGTTTTCAAGGTATGGATTTGGTCCGTCGGGCGATGCGCTGTATCGCACGCTCAGCCCGACAGGGTATCCGGCCGCAAGCTGCTGCTTGATAAAGTCAAAATCGGCATAGTGGACAAAGCTGTCATAGCCGTACATACCTGCCGCCGCCACGCTGTAAGACCAGTTTCCAAAGCCCTCATACTTAAAATCATAGGTTTGTAGTGCCTGCTCCTCGGGGAAAACTACCGTGCCTTGCGCCCCGATCAGCATGGAAATGACCGTCGGACTGCAAATGAGCGAGGCCACCTGCGGATCTCGGTTCATTTGGCTGTATGCCGGCGTGTCCAGTATCACTTTTTCGGGAAGCTGTGCGTTTAGCGGTTGCCAGACCGAAATCTGTTGACCGGGCAAGGTGTTTTTAAAGGTTGCCGACACCGCTCTGAGCACCGCCGTTTTGTCTGCGCTGTCACTGCGCAAAATAACCTTAAACTGTATTTTGGAGGCGCTCTGACCGTCGCTACCCAAAATGGTGAACAAATCGGTCGATATTTTGGCGAGATCATCGCTTTGGTCGGTGCTCGATCGCTCGATATATGGGCTCCACTGCCCCCATGACAGCCACGAAGTCCATTCGGAATGCATGTCAACATATGCACGCATGCTGATTTCTACCGTGGTGCCCCTCGGCGTGTCGGCAAACCACGAGGCGACCAAATATTCAAAGGCGGGCACGCTCAGCTCGGGTGAGATGTAGATGCCCTCAAGTGCGGTACCGTCAAGCACAAGTGCGCCGTCGCCGTATTGCTCGCTTATCGCAAGTCCGCTCAGCTGTCCTTGTGAAAAGGTTTGTGCCGAGCTGATTTTGACGAAATTATCCTGCATAATATCTCCGCCCTGCGCCGCCACACCCACCGAAAGTGCGCACACGCAGGGCACGACCGCCGCCGCTATTTTTTTCTTTCTTCTCACAACGAAATCCCCTTTTGCTTGCAAAAATCTTTAAAATCGGCATAATTTTCACGCAACAACTCCGGAGTATTTAGACTGTACGGACATTTTTTGATGCACAGTCCACAATCTATGCAATTGTCGATATTTTTCATGGTCTCGACCATCGCCGGGGTGGTATACTCCTGCCACGGTGCTCGGCGCAACATCAAAATCATTCTTGCGCAGGTCATGATATTTATTTTTGCGGGACATGTCTGCTGGCAATATCCGCAACCACGGCAGAAATTGCCCATCAACTCTTTCTTGTCCTTTTCGATAAACTGCTCAAGCTCGGGTGTCATGACCACTTTTTGCTCGGAATATTGCAAAAACTCGTCAAGCTCGCTCTTGCTTTGCACACCCCAAATGGGCACGGTGTTGTCCAAGTCGCTGAAAAAGGCGTATGCCGCCTTTGCGCTCGAAATCAGCCCACCGCTCAGCGCTTTCATGGCAATCAGCCCGACATCGTGCTGCTTACATAGCTCAATAAGCTCCAAATCCTCTGGCGAGGACATGTAGCAAATGGGGAACTGCAGAGTGTCATAAAGACCGGATTTCACGGCGGCGACGGCGACATCACGCCTGTGGGTGGTCACGCCGATAAATCTGCATTTGCCCTGTGCTTTCGCCTTAACGAGGGCGGCATATCCGCTTTGCGGATCGTCCTTGTCGGGCAGTTCGAAAATATTATGTAGCTGAAACAGGTCAACATAATCGGTCTTCATCTCGCCGAGAGAGATTTCAAGCTCACCCATTATATCGTCGCACTTGCGTGCCATGCTCTTTGTCGCTATCAAAATATCCTTTCGGACATCAGAGAGACCGATGCCGATTTTGCGCTCACTGTCGGTGTAAAAACGGGCGGTGTCATAAAAGTTTACCCCTTTTTCAAATGCATAGCGCAGTAGCTGTGCGCCATCTTGCTCGCTCAGACGCTGTACCGGAAGTGCGCCGAAGCTGTTTTCGGTCACCTGCAAATTTGTCTTTCCAAGGCGTTTTGTTTTCATTTTGTATCTCTCCTTGATGATAAAATTATTTTTATATTGTATAAGGCGTCGGTGGGGGATAATGGGGTATCTTGGGTGTGTAG
>CAYJAS010000155.1:0-3829 GCA_964367895.1 uncultured Oscillospiraceae bacterium
TTTAAACTTTAATTTCCGGGGCTTGCGCCTTAACATCACGATACTGCTCCAAAATCGGGCGAACGGTCTGGGCAAGGAAATTGTCCACCTGCATGGACGAGCATCCGACAAAATTGCTCGGCTGTAGCAAGGCGAGCAGCTGCTGCTTATCGACACCCATAAAGGCATCGTCGGCCGCTATGCGCTCGATCAAATCGCACTCGCCACCCTCCTGCTTGATGACTTTGCCGGCCTCCAACGAATGAAGCCTGATGCGCTCGTGCAGTTCCTGACGGTCACCGCCACGGCTGACAGCGTCCATCATAATATTCTCGGTCGCCATAAAGGGCAGTTCTGCCATCAGGCGCTTTTCGATAACCTTGGGATAGACCACCAAACCGCTTGCCACGTTCAGATAGAGCGACAGCACGGCATCGCAAGCCAAAAAGCCCTCTGCGATGGAAATGCGCTTGTTAGCGCTGTCGTCCAAGGTGCGCTCGAACCATTGTCCGGCGGCGGTAAATGCGGCATTTTGCGCATCGCAAATGATATATCTCGAAAGCGAGGCAATGCGCTCACTGCGCATCGGATTGCGTTTATACGCCATGGCCGAACTGCCGATTTGATTTTTCTCAAACGGCTCCTCAATCTCTTTGAGGTGCGAAAGCAGGCGAATGTCATTTGAAAACTTGTGTGCGCTCTGTGCGATTTGCGACAGCAAATTGAGCACACGGCTGTCCAGTTTTCTGCTATAGGTCTGTCCGGAAACCGGGGCGACACTGTCAAAGCCCATCTTTTTGGCGATCATAAGGTCAAGCTGTTTTATCTTGTCAAAATCACCGTCAAAAAGCTCCAAAAAGCTGGCCTGTGTGCCGGTGGTGCCCTTAGAGCCGAGCGGAATTATCGTGCTCATGACATATTCAAGCTCGGAAAGGTCGCTCAGCACATCGTTTAGCCACAAGGCGGCACGCTTGCCGACCGTGACCGGCTGTGCAGGCTGAAAATGGGTAAAGCCCAAAGCGGGCAAATCCTTGTACTGCTCACAAAAATCGGCGAGCACGCGGGCAATTTCAATCAGCTGTGCACGCACCAATTTCAGCGCCTCATGCATGATGATTATATCGGTGTTGTCGCCGACATAACACGAGGTTGCGCCAAGGTGGATAATTCCGCGCGCATCGGGGCATAAATCACCGTAGGCGTGGACATGTGCCATAACATCGTGGCGCAGTTTTTTCTCATATTGGGCGGCAAGGTCAAAATCGATATCATCGATATGCTCTTTAAGCTGTGCCACCTGCTGTGCGGTGACAGGCAGGCCGAGCTCATGCTCGCTCTCGGCAAGGGCGACCCAAAGTCTGCGCCAGGTGGAAAACTTAAATTGCTCGGAAAACAGATATTGCATATTGTCGCTTGCATAGCGTGAAGACAGCGGCGAGCTGTATTTCTTTCTTGCGTCCATAAAAAGGTCTCTCCTTTATAGAAATTAGCAATGAATATTGTAGGGGCGGTCATTGGCCGCCTCTACAGCCGTTTTTCAAAATCACGGTGTAGGGGAGGGGCTCTGTCCCCTCCCGAAAGAATGCCGCATAATCTGCGGAGCGACGAGGGCGTCGCTCCCTACATAACCAAATCCCGTCACCTTACCCAAGATGTCCCATTATAACCGCCCGACACCTAAATTAATCCTCGTGGTTCCAGTAAGCTATAGCATCGGGGCCGTCAAACAGCAGTTTGTAATAATCGTTGTCAAGAATATGCGCCGAATATTCAAACATATCGTCAACATGATTTGAATAATACTTGCGGTAACCCTCGGGCAAGGTGACACCCTCTGCCGGGATAAGTTCACGCAATCTGGTGTTGTAGGTGGCATTTTCGGTCATCCAGCTGCGGTTTGAGAAAAAGACAAAGGGCTCTGCGTTTGAGAATATGTCATTACCCATCAAAAGACGGCTGTCATAAGGCAGTCCGAGCAGGTTTGAAATGGTCGGGATAATGTCCATCGAGCTGGCAATCTCGTCGATGGTCTCGGGCTCCATTCCATGCCTGTAGATGATAAGGGCATTTTTGTAAAGTTCAAAATCGGGGTCGACTTCGTGCCCTGCAAGCTCACTTGTCTCCTCGATGGTCAGACCGTAAGGATAATGGTCGGACGACAGCACAATCAAGGTGTTGTCAAGCTTTCCTGCCTCCTCAAGGCGCTCAAGCAGCAATGCCATTGCCTTGTCAAGCTCAATTTGGCAGGCAAGATATGCACGCACTGCCTCGGAATAGTCAAGATGTGCGACAGCCTCTTTGTTTCGTGCCGACATGCTGTTGCCGGTAAAGGTGTAAAGCTGATGTCCGCTGACCGTCATATAATAGGCGTGGAACTGGTCATTGTTTATATACTCGGGTGTCGAAACATCTATCATATCATAGTCGGACGACGGCCAAACATATTTGATGTCAAGTCCGTTGCCGAGACCCTTGTAATCATATCCCATATTGGGGTGGGACAGATGCCTGTCATAATAGGTGTAGGTATGGTTGTGGTAAGCATTTGTCGAATACCCCAGCGCCTCAAACTGTCTGCCCATGGTAAAGGGAAGCCAGCTTGCGTGACTGCGGTAAAAGCTCCAAACGCCCGATTTGGGGACAAGTCCCTGAAGTGCAACATACTCACCGTCACTGGTGCTGACGCTCCAAATGGGGGTGTAGAAATTGGTAAAATTAAAGCCCTCGGTCTGCATTTTGTACAAGGTCGGGGTCAGCTCCGGATCAATGGCAAGATGTGAAAAAGCCTCAGCCGTGATTTGAATGAGATTGTGCCCCTCAAACATGCCGGTGTACTCGTTTTTAAGGGTGGGCACCTGCTCGGAGAAATACTCGTGCATGTCGAGCAGCTCCTCGTCGGTGGTGTCGGCCATAAACTTGTCAAAATCTATCTCAAGTATATTCGGCTCATAGACAATGGGCTCGGGCTCGGGTTCCGGCTCGGGCTGTGGTTCGGTGGTGCCGGTATCGTCCGGATCTGTAGTGCCTCCTACATCATCGGTATCGTCTGCCGTCGGATCGCTCGGATTGACCACCACCGGCGGTGGAACGCTGGGGATATCATCGTCGGGCGCCTCCCACTGATTGAGCCCCATAGAGCGCTGAACATCTATCCTCAGCGTGGTATGTATGCCAAGCTCCTCCACCGAAAAGACCAGTTGCGGTGTGCGGAAATAAAGGTCAAACGGGGTGAATTGGTCAGAGCCCCAAAGCAAAAGCATAAGCACGGCGACGGCGTGAATACCGGCCGCCTTGCCGACATTTTTAAGGCAGTTTATCGGCGATATGCGCTTGTAGGACAAGTATTTTTTTGCAAAGACAATGGCAAAAACAAGGGGCAACATGACAAGAATAAGCCAGATTATATTGTCCATGATGCCCGACAGAGCTTCACGCCAGTACTCGGTGATCTGTGTACCGCCTTGGCGCACCGAAAACCAGGTGAAATATGTGCCGAAGATGTAAAAATAAACAATCTGCGCCCCGGCGAGCAAGCAGGAAAAGCCGGTAAAAACGCAGGATAATATGTAGTTTATTTTGGGCGAGAAAAATCTGCAAATTGCAAAGCACAGCATGGCGGAGGCGGCGCAGAAAAAGGCGGTGCGCACAAGAGCCCAACCGAAAAAGTCGAGCGAAGCCATGCGGAAGATGATTTCCGTCCACCAAAATGAGGCAAAGAAAAACAGGGCAAGGGCATATTTCTGGAGTATTTGCTTTGCCGTTTTCGGAGGCTTGACATGTTTGGGCGGTGTGGGATTTGAGTTGTTCATAAGGACCCCTTTTTTCATGATTTTAGTGATAAATTGCAATA
>CAYJAS010000156.1:0-3805 GCA_964367895.1 uncultured Oscillospiraceae bacterium
GGTAAATTTGCCTTTAAGCTGTTTACATTCCTCACATTTTGTTATAAAATAACTCAGAGTGAAAGTTACAGCTCAATTTTGCGTTTCATTTATTTCACAATACATCAAGGAGGACACCTGAAAATGGCAAGAAAAATGAAAACAATGGATGGCAACACCGCTGCGGCGCACGTATCTTATGCGTTTACCGAAGTTGCGGCCATCTACCCCATCACACCGTCGTCCAACATGGCGGAAATGACCGACCAATGGGCGGCAAACGGACTGAAGAATATCTTCGACCAAGAGGTTAAAGTTATTGAGCTTCAGTCAGAGGCAGGCGCAGCAGGCGCTGTGCACGGTAGCCTTGCAGCAGGCGCACTTACCACAACCTACACCGCTTCGCAAGGTCTGCTTCTCATGATCCCCAACATGTACAAGATGGCCGGTGAACAACTCCCCGGAGTTATCCACTGTTCGGCGAGAGCGCTCGCTTCGCATGCGCTGAGCATTTTCGGTGACCACAGTGACGTTATGTCCTGCCGTCAAACCGGTTTTGCAATGCTTGCTTCGTCAAACCCGCAAGAGGTTATGGACCTCGGCGCGGTTGCACACCTTTCGGCCATTAAGGGTCGTGTTCCCTTCCTGCACTTCTTTGACGGTTTCCGTACCAGCCACGAGATCCAAAAGATCGAAACTTGGGATTATGCAGACCTCAAAGAGCTTGCCGATATGGACGCTATCGAGGCTTTCCGCAAAAATGCACTGAGCCCCGAGCATCCGGTACACAGAGGTACCGCTCAAAACCCCGACATCTTCTTCCAAGCTCGTGAAGCATGTAACTCCTCTTACGATGCCCTTCCCGCAGTCGTTGAGATGTACATGGACAAAATCAACAAAAAGCTTGGCACCGATTACGGCCTGTTCAACTACTACGGTGCACCCGATGCTACAGAAGTCATCATCGCTATGGGTTCTGTCTGCGACACCATCGAAGAAGTTATCGACTACAAGATGGCAAAAGGCGAGAAGGTCGGCCTGCTGAAAGTCCGTCTGTTCCGTCCGTTTGTTGCAGAGAAATTTGTCGCTGCACTGCCCAAAACATGTAAGCGTATCGCTGTTCTTGACCGCACAAAAGAGCCCGGCTCGCTCGGCGAACCCCTCTATCAAGATATCATGACCGCTCTCGCACAAACCAACACCAAAATCGAAGTGGTTGCAGGCGGCCGTTACGGTCTGGGCAGCAAGGACACCGCTCCCAACAGCATTTTTGCAACTTATGAAAACCTCAGTGCAAGCGCCCCCAAACTGCGCTTCACCGTCGGTATCAAAGATGACGTTACAAACCTTTCGCTTGACCTTAAGGAAACACCGGACACCTCTGCTGAGGGAACCATTTCCTGCAAGTTCTGGGGTCTTGGTGGTGACGGTACCGTCGGCGCTAACAAAAACTCCATTAAAATCATCGGTGACCACACCGACATGTATGCACAAGCATACTTTGCATATGACAGTAAGAAGACCGGCGGTATAACCGTTTCGCACCTTCGTTTCGGTAAAAAGCCCATCCGTTCTACCTACTTTGTAAAGGCTGCTGACTTTGTTGCATGCCACAACCCGAGCTATGTTGACAAATATGACATGGTTCAAGATGTCAAAAAAGGCGGTACCTTCCTTCTCAACTGCCAATGGACAGAGGACGAGCTGGCTGAGCAACTTCCCGCCGCCATGAAGGCTTACATCGCACAAAACAACATCAATTTCTACATTGTAAACGCTATAGACAAAGCTCGTGAAATCGGTATGGGCAAGCGCACCAACACCATTTTGCAGAGCGCCTTCTTCAAGCTTGCAGCCGTTATGCCCATCGACGAGGCTATCAAGTACATGAAGGATGCAGTTGTCAAGTCATACGGCCTCAAGGGTGAGGACATTGTCAAAATGAACCACGCCGCTATCGACGCCGGCCTTGACAGCATCGTCAAAGTCAATGTTCCCGCAGAGTGGGCAAATCTGACTTGCGACAAGACTGCTCCCGTCGTCACCGGCGACCGCCCCGAGCTTGTTGAGTTTATCAAAGATGTTCTCATCCCGGTAAACGCACAAAAGGGCGACAATCTTCCCGTTTCGACCTTCATGGGTCGTGTTGACGGAACCTTCCCCTCGGGTACTTCGGCTTACGAAAAACGTGGCGTTGCCGTTGACGTTCCCGAGTGGATCCCCGAAAAGTGCATCCAGTGCAACCAGTGCTCCTTTGTTTGCCCCCACGCCACCATTCGCCCCTATGCGATGACCGAGGCAGAGGCAAGCGCAGCTCCCTCTTGCACAAAGAAAGCAAAAATGATCGGCAAGGGCTGTGAAGATTATACCTTCACCCTTTCTGTATCTCCCATCGATTGCATGGGTTGCGGCCTTTGCGCAAATGTCTGCCCGGCTAAAGAAAAAGCACTTGTCATGAAGCCGCAAGACAGCCAGCACGAGCAAATGGAAGCTTACCTGTACACACTTGACAAAGTGAGCGATAAAGAGCTGCCCTTCAAGGTCGAAACCGTTAAGGGAAGCCAGTTCAAACAACCGCTGCTCGAGTACTCGGGCGCATGCGCAGGTTGTGTTGAGACCGCTTATGCACGCCTTATCACACAGCTGTTCGGCGACCGTATGTTTGTCGCAAACGCAACCGGATGCTCGTCCATCTGGGGCGCATCGGCTCCGTCGATGCCTTACACCGTCAACAAAAAAGGCCGTGGCCCGGCATGGGCAAACAGCCTGTTTGAAGACAATGCAGAGTACGGCCTTGGTATGGCTACCGCCATCCGCCAAATCCGTGAGCGTCTCATGCCCAAGGTTGAAAAACTTCGTGACGGCACAAGCAATGATGCTATGAAGGCAGCTTGCACAGAGTGGCTTGACACCTTCTCAAACGGCGCCGCAAACATGGCAGCTACCGACAAGCTTCTTCCCTTGCTTGAGGCTTCCAAAGGCGAGTGCGACCTTTGCGCAGAGATTTACACCGACAAGGACTTCCTCGCTAAGAAGAGCATTTGGATCTTCGGTGGTGACGGTTGGGCATATGACATCGGTTACGGCGGACTTGACCATGTTATGGCAAGCGGCGAAGATGTCAATGTTATGGTCTTTGACACCGAGGTTTACTCGAACACAGGCGGACAGGCTTCTAAAGCTTCACAAATCGGACAGGTTGCACAGTTTGCGGCCGCCGGTAAGAAGATTGCAAAGAAAGACCTCGCCGCTATCACAATGACCTATGGCTATGTCTATGTTGCACAGATCGGTATGGGCGCAAACCAAGCTCAAACTGTCAACGCAATCGTAGAGGCTGAGAATTATGCAGGCCCGTCGATCGTTATCGGCTATGCACCTTGCGAAATGCACGGTGTCAAGGGCGGTATGACCAACTCACAGGCCGAGATCAAGAGAGCTGTTGACGCAGGTTACTGGCATCTGTTCCGCTACGACCCCAGAAAGGTTGACGGCGAGAACAACGGCTTTACCCTCGACAGCAAAGAGCCGACCGGTTCATATCAAGACTTTATCCGCAGTGAGGTTCGTTACTCCTCGCTCATCCGCAGCTTCCCCGAGACAGCAGACCAGCTGTTTGACAAAGCTGAACAAGCAGCTAAAGTCAAATATGCAAAGCTGGCAAAGCTGGCACAAAAGTAATTTTACAAAGCAATCAAAAGCAAATCCCCCTCGGACAAGTCCGAGGGGGATTTTTTAGCCGGTCAAAAAAGTATTTTTGACCGCCGAAAATAAAAAAAGCCTACTGCAAATAAATTGCAGTGGCTTTGAAAATCTCGCAAATGCT
>CAYJAS010000157.1:0-3792 GCA_964367895.1 uncultured Oscillospiraceae bacterium
CACTCAAAATCTGTGATTTTGTTAGTGGGTGAGGTTATTATATTATATGCGCTGCTGTTTGTCAAAACCCTTGCATATTTGTCTTTCTTGTATTAAAATTAAATTATAACTTTTGATAGATTTTAAATTGATTAAACAGAGGTGAAAATTATGTACACAAAAGACAGCAAAACTTATCAAACAAAGGGTGAGCTTTATGCCGATTTAAATGCAAAATTAAAAGCTTTGACCGATGGTGAGCACGACATAATTGCAAATCTTGCAAATGCTTCGGCGCTTCTTTTTGACATGCTGCCCCAAATAAATTGGGCGGGATTTTATCTTTTAAAAGACGGTCAGCTTGTGCTCGGCCCCTTTCAAGGTTTGCCGGCCTGTATCCGAATTAAACTGGGTAGCGGAGTTTGCGGAACCTCGGCAAGTGAAAATAAAATTATGCTTGTGGAGGATGTGGAGCAGTTCCCCGGACATATCGCATGTGATGCTCGCTCTAAAAGTGAAATCGTTTTGCCGATACATTTTAAAAAGCAAATGCTCGGCGTACTCGACATAGATTCGCCTGTGCTTTCGAGATTTGATGAACAAGACAAACAAGGGCTTGAGCACTTTGTCACAATTCTTGAAAACAGTTTTTAAAAATGGATTTTAAAAACTTGTGCACCGATGTTGAAATCAGAAAACTCACGCCGGGCGATGTGCCGCAAATGCTGTGCCTTGCCGCCCAAAACGAGCTGTATTTTAAATACGCACCGCCGTCGCCTACGGCTGAAAGCATGGCAGACGGGCTACTTGCACTTCCTCCTAAAACCCAGCAGAGCGACAAGTTTTATTTAGGCTTTTTTAAAAATGCAAAACTGATTGCAATGCTCGATCTTGTGCTCAATTATCCGTCAGAAAAAACTGCTTTTATCGGACTTTTTATGATTTGTAAATCAATGCAGTCACAAGGGGTGGGCAGTGAAATAATTTCGCAGCTTTCAGACTTTTTAAAAAACGAGCAATTTAAAAAACTTCGGCTTGCATATTCACAGCAAAATGGAGCTGCTAAAAACTTTTGGCTTAAAAACCTATTTGTCCACACAGGGGAAGTAAAACAGCTTGAGCATTTTGTCGCTGTTTTGATGGAGCGGGAGCTAAATTAGGCGCTGGATTTTGGGTATAGCCTAAACATAGCGTAGTCACAATTTATTCATAAAATACATGCAATGCTTGTTCAAAACTCTGTTGAAAATGTGTAAAACCCCTGTATTTGTTCATAATTTGCCTGTTCAAACAGGATTTTCACTGAATATAATTACTCTCTGTTAAAAAATTAACAATAATTATTCATTTTTTTGATAACTCAAAGTTAAGCTTTCTTTACACAAAATTGGGGAAAAAGGGGAGATGTAAATTGGACAAAGAGAGCGAAAAACAGCGTGATATCGGGCTCGGAATTGCGACTTGTGGACTGCAAAAAACCGGCGACAGCTATCATTTTCGCCGATATGAGCCAACACCGTACAATATTTTAGATGGCATTTTTGACCATGTTCCGCTAAAGCAAAGTGACTGCTTTGTCGATTTTGGGTGCGGAATGGGGCGCACAGTTTTTTACACTTGCGACCGATTTTCTTGCAATGCGGTCGGTGTGGAATATCAGCAAAATCTGTACGTTGATGCGCTTTTAAATTGCCAAACTTTTAAGGGAAAAAGTAAGCTTTTAAAATTTGAGCACATAATGGCGCAGGACTTTTTAATTTCAAAAGAGCAAAATTATTTTTACTTTTTCAATCCCTTTTCACCTGAAATTTTCGAGCGTGTATGCATGAAAATTGAGCGTGTGGCAAAGGTGTATGATACAGAAAAAACGGTGATGCTTTATTACCCTCCGGACGAGTATTTCGAAGTTCTTGAAAAGGCAAATTTTAAAAAGCAATTGCAAAAATCTTTGCCCGCCGGATTGGGTATCCCCAGCAGAGAACAGCTTTATATTTACAATTTAAAATAATTTAAAAAGGGGATTTTAAAAATGAATGTCAGTACCGTTTGCGTTACCAAAAAAGGACTGCCCGAGGGGTTTGTCTACATCGACGAGCTTATTCCGGACTGCATAATAGACGCAAAATATTTCGGCACAGATAATTTTATGGGGCGTGCTGTAAACGGATATAATGCGCCGCTTGTGATGATGAGCGAGCAAGCGGCACAGGCCTGTGTTAAGGCGGCCGACCTACTGAGAGAGCAGGGGTATATTTTAAAAATATTTGACGCATATCGTCCGCAACGAGCTGTCGATGATTTTGTCGCTTGGGGGGCTGATACGCCCGACATCCGCCGAAAGCCGGTGCATTATCCAAATGTAAATAAGGCTGATATGTTTGACCTCGGCTATATTGCGAGAAAATCCGGCCATTCGAGAGGTAGTGCAATTGACCTGACCGTGGTCAATTTAAAAACTATGCAAGAGCTTGACATGGGCAGTATTTTTGATTTTATGGATGTGCGCTCACACCATGGTGCAGAGGGTTTAACCACCGAGCAGGAGCAAAACAGAAAGCTACTTTGCGATGCCATGCTCGCTTGCGGATTTGACCTTTATGAGTGCGAGTGGTGGCACTACAGCCTAACAGATCAACCCTACCCCGACACATATTTTGACTTCCCGATAGAGTAATTTAATTTAAAATTTTAAAAGCGTGTAATTTTTAAAATTACACGCTTTTTTAAAAACTAATTTAATTTAAAAAACTGTTATTCCGAGGTAAACTCCGTACATTGCAATAAGCAATGCGCCTTGTATTTTTGCTGTTCTTTTAAAAATTAAAACCGGTATAAATGCGATTGCAACAAAGGCAATTGCGGCCGGAATATCAAACATTGCGCTCTGTTGTGAGACCGGCAAAGCTTGTCCCGAAACCAGTGCCGACAACGGCAATATCATGGTGAAATTGATGGTATTTGCGCCGATAATATTTCCAAGCGACAGCGAAGATTGCTTTTTTGCTATCGCCGTTATCGTGGTGACAAACTCGGGAAGTGAGGTGCCGACTGCGACCAAAGTGACGGCAATTATGCGCTCGGGAACGCCGAAAAATGCCGCAATATCTGTTCCGCTTGACACCAAAAGTTGTGAGCCGAGCACGATGCCGGTCGCCCCAAGCACAAAGCCTGTGCCGTGTTTTGTCATCGCCCTGCGTGTCATATTTGGGCGCTCTTCGTCGGTTCGTTGGCGCTTTGCATTTAGCACATTTATCGTCATAAAGCAGAGAAAAATCGCCATCAAAATCAGCGCCGACCAAATGCTCAGGTAGCCGCTCAGACATCCCAGCCAGAGCACCACGGCCGAGCCGATAAGCAGTGAAATCTGCACGATATAATCACGGCGACGGATCACATTTACCATGAAAACAAGTGCCGTGCCCAAAATAAGACCTGTGTTTGCGATGACCGATCCGACGGCGTTTCCTATAGCCATTTCGGTTTTTCCCTCTGCCGCGGCGAACATGGAAACCAGCAGTTCGGGCATGGTGGTGGCGATACTCACGATGGTGGCGCCGACGACGAAGGTCGGAATGCCGAGCGCCTTTGCCATCCATGATGCGGCATCGACGAACATGTCACCGCCTTTTACGACCAAGGCAACACCCAGCAAAAATATCAACGCTGAAAGCCAAATTGACATATTAAAATCTCCGTTCTGTTTTTTTTAAAAAAATATTTACAATGGTAAAGGCACCCCAACAAGGGTGCCTTTCTCAATTATGGTCCGAGTGACAGGACTTGAACCTGCGGCCTCTTGACCCCCAGTCAAGC
>CAYJAS010000158.1:0-3756 GCA_964367895.1 uncultured Oscillospiraceae bacterium
GGGCGGAAGTATTCGTGACGACAATGTCATCGAGGTGTGCAACCGCTATGGCATGGTTATGGCTTGCACAGGCCTGCGCCTGTTTCATCATTGATTTCGGAGGGAATATAGCGTGAAAAAATCACGCTATAATCCTATTGTTAATTTAAAAGGCCTCGCCCGAGGACGGTCGAGATGCCAAAAAATCTCCTTTTTTTCGGAGATTTTTCAAAATTATTTGCATTAAACACAGAGGAGATTTTAACAATGACAATTCTTATAATCGGGGGTGGCGGACGTGAACATGCCGTCGCCACCGAAATTGCCAAAAGTGCACGTTGCAAGCGCTTGCTTTGCGCACCGGGCAACGGTGGCACGGCACAATTTTGCGAAAACTTCCCCGTTTCCGCCACCGATATTGACGGCATACTCGCCCTTTGCAAGGCCGAGAAAGTCGATTTTGTGGTGGTAACGCCCGATGATCCGCTCGCAATGGGCGCTGTTGACCGCTTGGAGGCGGCAGGATATCCGTGCTTTGGCCCGACTGCGGCGGCGGCAAAAATTGAGGCGAGCAAGGCATTTGCAAAGCAGTTTATGGAGCGTCATAACATCCCCACCGCTCGCTGTGATATTTTTGAAAGCACCGATAAAGCACTGGGATTTGCGCAAAACTGCACACTTCCCATCGTTGTCAAGGCAGACGGTTTGGCGCTTGGCAAGGGTGTTATAATTTGCGACAGCAGGCAGCAAGTTATAGATGCGGTGCACAGCCTTTCGAGCAATGCCTCGGGCGCAACCCTTGTTTTTGAGGAGTTTTTGCAAGGTCCGGAGGTGTCACAGCTTTGCTTTGCAGACGGTAAAAATTATGTCCTTTTCCCGAGCGCACAGGATCACAAGCGTGCCTTTGACGGCGATCTCGGCCCAAATACCGGCGGTATGGGGGTAATTTCCCCTGTGCCCGACTACACAAGCGAGATTAGAGATCGTGTCGAGAGCGAAATCATCGCACCGACCATGGCGGCGATGGCAAGCGAGGGCGCACCCTTTAAAGGGGTGCTCTATGTCAGCCTGATGTTGACCGATGACGGCCCAAAGGTTATTGAATACAACGCTCGCTTCGGCGACCCCGAAACACAGGCTCTTCTGCCCCTTTTGCGAAGCGATTTGCTTGATATTATGGACAACTGCAGAACAGGAACACTGTCCGACACAGAGGTAGTTTTCCACAGCGATGCCTCTTGCTGTGTGGTTATGGCAAGCGGCGGCTACCCCGGCAATTATTCAAAGGGGCTTGAAATCAGCGGAATTGAGCGTGCCCACAGGCACGGCGCACTGGTTTACCATGCCGGCACGGCGCAAAAGGGCGGAGCCCTTGTTACCTCGGGCGGTCGTGTTTTAGGGGTGGTGGCCACGGCGAGCGATTTGAAATCGGCGGTGCTGGGAGCATATTCGGCGGCCGATATGATCGAGTTTGACGGCGCATTTTTCCGCCGTGATTTAGGCGCAAGATATTTGTAGGGCAAGGGCTGCGCTCTTGCCGCGTAGGGAGCGACGCCCTCGTCGCTCCGAAAATTGTGCAAATATCTTCGGTAGGGCTTGTAGCCCCTCCCCTACACCGAGTTTGAAACAACGACCGTAGGGGCGGTCATCGGCCGCCCGCCGTTTCCCCGTCCTGTAGGGGCGACCTTTGGTAGTCCGTAGACTGCGGAATGTCTGCGGAATGCATACAATGCATTCCCTACACCGAGCTTCATATAACGACCGTAGGGGCGACCTTCATATTCGCCCGCCGTTTCCTTGCGTATTTTCTGAAAGGAGCGTTTGCCGTTGATTTGCATTTTTTCCGGGCATAGGCAGTTACCCTTTTCAGATCTGCATTTAAGGCAAGCACTGACAAATGAAATTGAGCGCCTGTGCCATTTGGGATGTCTTGAGTTTGTCAGCGGCGGTGCCGTCGGCTTTGATTTGCTGGCCGCCGAATTGGTGCTCGGCCTGCGTGAGCTCATGCCACAGGTGCGCCTTTACATGGTGCTTCCATGCCCAGAGCAGGACATAAAGTTTTCAAACGAGGACAAGGCGAGATATCGTGAGGTGCTCGCCCGTGCTGACAAGGTGCGATATATATCCGACAGGTATTTTAAAGGGTGTATGTTCATGCGAAACGATACCATGGCCGAAATGGCCGATTATTGCATTTGTTATTTGACAAACAGCAAAAGTGGCACGGGGTATACCGTCAGCCATGCCGCCGCAAAGGGAGCGGAAATAATAAATTTGGCTGAAATAATGTAGGGCGTTCGCCCCTCCAACGGCATCTCAACCCCTCCAAAACGCAAAACATGCACTTGCTTTTTCCTGCAAATGGGTTTACAATTACTTAGCGCACTGCGTGCGATTATTTTGAAATGTGGTGATAGTCTTGCAAAAGCAACGACCGAAAACCGATATGACCCAGGGCAGTATACCCCGCCTTATCTTTACCTTTGCCGTTCCGCTGCTGATCGGCAATTTTTTTCAGCAACTTTACAATATGGTTGACAGTGTGGTCGTCGGACAATTTGTCAGCTATCAGGCTCTCTCGGCGGTCGGCACGGCAGGTTTTCCGGTGTTTATGCTTATGTCGCTGTTTATGGGCATCGGCACGGGCGCAACCATACTTGTTTCACAATTTATCGGCGCACAGGACGGTGAAGCGGTGCAAAAAACCGTGCGCACAGCAAACGGATTTTTGCTGATGTCGGCAATTCCGCTCACCATAATCGGAATAGTGCTGGCCGAGCCCATTATGATGCTGATGCGTGTGCCGGCCGATGTTTTTGACATGGCGCGCGATTATTTTGCCGTTGTAATGGCGGCCACCCTTGCAAATATGGGGTACAATTTAAACGCAGGCATACTTCGTGGTATGGGCGACAGTCGCTCTCCGCTTTATTTTTTGATAGCCTCCACCTGTGTCAACATTGTGCTTGACCTTGTCTTTGTCATTGTGTTCGATTGGGGAGTTGTCGGTGTTGCTCTTGCAACGGCAATTGCACAGGTGACCGCATGGGTGTACAGCATAATTTTCATCAAAAAGCGATATCCGGAGCTCAAATTGCGGGTCTTTTCCTTTAAGACCGATAAATTTTTGCTAAAACGCATGGTTTCGCTCGGTTTGCCACTCGGCTTTAACAATGCCATTTACTCGCTCGGATTTATGGTGCTTCAGGCGCTTATCAATGCGCAGGGTTCGATATTTATGGCAGGTTGCACCGCCGCAGGGCGTGTCGACAATTTTATCTTTTTGCCGGTGCAAAGTTTCGGCGCCGCCGCCACGACATTTGCCGGACAAAATGTCGGCGCAAACAAAATAGACCGCCTCAACAAGGGACTGAAGCCGATTTTGGGCATCACCTTGGGGGTTTATGCGGTAATGGCGGTCGGGCTGATGATCTTTGGCAAACAAGCGCTCGGCATGTTCACCTCAGATCCGCAAGTTATAGCGGTCGGGTTTAACAATATGCTGTATGTCGTGCCATTTTACTGGGTATTCAATATATTCAACATTTTAAATTGTTATATGAACGGTGCAGGCGAGGTGCGAATGCCGACCATTTCAAGCCTCGTTATGTTTTGGGCGGTGCGTCTGCCCCTTGCATATCTGTTTGAACATTTGTGGGGCGCTGAGTTTATCTATGCGGCATATCCGGTCAGCTGGGCAGTCGGAATGATTTTTTCGGGAATATATTTTTTCAGCGGACATTGGCGCAGGCATTACCAAATGAGGACATAATAAAA
>CAYJAS010000159.1:0-3667 GCA_964367895.1 uncultured Oscillospiraceae bacterium
ATTAGCGTGAAAATCACGCTAATCCTATAATAAAATTACAAGGCCTCGCCCGAAAGCGGGCGAGATGCCAAAAAATCTCCATTCTGTCGGAGATTTTAATATTATTTCTCATAATCATAGAATGGAGATTTTAATGACCGATTTTGAGCTGTTACAATGCGCTATCAACGCAAAAGAAAACGCCTATGCGCCATATTCAAATTATCATGTCGGTGCCGCATTGCTTAGTGAGGACGGCACTGTTTTTTTCGGTTGCAATGTTGAGGGTGCCTCTTTTGGAAATGCCATTTGCGCAGAGCGCACAGCTCTTGTCAAGGCTGTTTCAGAAGGGCACCGTGCTTTTACCTCACTTGCCGTCGTCGGCAGTAGTGAGGATTTTTGTACCCCGTGCGGCATTTGCAGGCAGATGCTATATGAGTTTTCACCCGATTTGCGTGTTATCTGCGGAAAGCCGAGCGGAGAGTTTACCGCTTACTCGCTAAAAGAACTTCTACCCCACGCATTTTCCGGAAAGGAGCTTGAGTGATGGCAAAAGCACTTGTCGCCATGTCGGGCGGTGTTGACAGTTCGGTCGCCGCTCTGCTTACAAAACAAGCCGGACATCATGCTGTCGGTGTAACCCTCAAACTTCACGATGCATATGCAGGCGCCTGTGGCTCGGCAGACGATGCCGAGGATGCAGCCGAAGTCTGCCGTACCCTTGGCATGGAGCACATGGTGCTCGACATGCGAGACCTGTTTAAAACGGCGGTGATTGACCGTTTTGTCGGCGTTTATCGCTCGGGCGCTACCCCAAATCCATGTGTAGATTGCAACAAAAATATCAAATTCGGTGCTCTATGGAAATCAGCGGTCGAGCTGGGCTTTGACATGATTGTAACCGGCCATTATGCCCGTGTTGAGCGTGACGATGACGGCAATGCCCTTCTAAAAAAGGCGGTTGACAACGGCAAGGATCAGAGCTATGTCCTTTACCCGCTCACCCGTGACTGTTTAAACGCACTTTGGCTTCCGCTTGGCTCAATGAGCAAAAGTGAGGTCAGGGCGATAGCTGAGCAAAACCGATTTTCCAACAGTCAAAAGCCGGACAGCCAAGATATATGCTTTTTACCCGACGGTGACCACGGCAATTTTATCACCCAATCGGACGGTCAGCCACTTAAGCAGGGAAATTTTGTCGATACAGACGGTAATGTTCTCGGCGCACACGACGGATGCGAGCGATACACCGTCGGACAACGTCGTGGCCTTAGAGTTTCAAGTGACCGCAGGCTGTATGTCACCTCAACTAACTGCCAAACCGGTGATGTTGTTTTGGGCGATGACTGCGATCTTTACACCTCCTCCTTCACTTTATCTGAGGCAAATATGCTGTGCACACCGCCAAGAGCATCTTTTGTCGCTTCGGTGCGCACAAGGTATCGCCAAAAGGAAACTCAAGCTACTATCACTCCCCTGCCCGATGGCAGATTTACCGTTGCTCTGCACTCTCCCGTCAGGGCAATTACCCGTGGACAAGCGGCCGTACTGTATGACGGCGATGTCGTGCTCGGTGGAGGCACAATAGCATGAGCGCATTTGAACGCACCGAGCTTCTGCTGGGCACACAATCAACCGAGCTTCTCTCTCGTGCCTCGGTCGCCGTGTTCGGCATTGGCGGTGTCGGCTCCTTTGCCGCCGAAGCAATTGCACGGGCAGGTGTCGGTAATATCACTCTTATCGACGGAGATGTCGTCTCAGAGAGCAATAAAAACCGCCAGCTTATAGCCCTTTCGAGCACTGTCGGCATGGCAAAAGCTCAGGTGATGGCACAGCGTGTGCATGACATCAACCCGAGTGCTACCGTCCATGCAGTGCAACAAATATACACACCGCAAAATGGCGAAAGCTTTAACCTTTCCAATTTTGACTATATAATAGATGCTATAGACACCGTGTCGAGCAAGGTCGATTTAATTGTGCGTGCCACCGCCCTCGGCGTGCCTATTATCAGCTGTATGGGCACCGGCAACAAGCTCGACCCCACCGCCCTTTCGGTTTCCGATATTTACAGCACCGAGGGTTGCCCGCTCGCCCGAGTTTTGCGCAAAAAACTCCGCGCGGCCGGCGTTTGCTCGCTCCGTGTCGTGTGGTCGAGCGAGCTTCCGCAAAAGCCGCTTGAAAAAATCCGTGAAGGTGGGCGTTACAGTCTGCCGGGCAGTGTTCCCTTTGTTCCGCCGGTCGCAGGGTTTATTGCGGCAGGTGAGGCAATTAAACATATAATCGGGGTGAAATAATGAACAGACCGCTCAGCGTCAATCCATGGCGTACCCCTGCAATTTGCGGCATGCTTCTTATGCTGTGCTCAGCCGCTGTCAGACTTTATTATTACGGTGACTTTTGGAACGGCGGATATGATGCGCTGACTGTGTGTGCATTGATCATTTTACCGCTCGCCTGTAATTTGCTACTTCCTGCTTCTATTATCCTATTCGGGAAAAGCAATCTTTGGCTGACGGCAATTCCGGTTTGGCTTGGCTGTGCTTTTTTCATCATTAAAGCAATGGAATTTGACTGGTGGCATCAGGTGTTGTGTACTTTGCTATACCTCCTTGTCGGAAACCTCTACACGCTGACGGTATTGCGTGTACTCAGAGATCTGATATTCCTAAAGTTGGTGTTTGCCTTGCCTTTGCTGTTTCACATTGTGCAAGATATAATTTTAATATTCACCGTCGGTGGCACTTTGAGGGACTATTTACTTGAAATTTCGGTCTTACTTATTATGTTATCTTTGCTGTTTATAACACAGGCGATGGAGAGGAGATATTTATGAGTGAAATATGGGATATATATAACGATCAAAAACAACCCACGGGACGCACTGTTACACGTGAGCAGGTTGGCCAAAACGGCCTCCCCTCCGGCGATTATCACGCTGTTACAGGCATTTGGATAATCGGTTCGGACGGGCGCATTCTTATCACTATGCGCCACCCACACAAATCATTCGGTGGCATGTGGGAAAACCCCGGCGGAGCTGTACTGCGCTATGAGAACACCGTTCAGGGGGCTGTGCGTGAACTTTTTGAGGAGACCGGCCTGCGCGCCGAGCCAAAAGAGCTTACTCTTATTGAAAGTTCCTTTGGCGAGTGGGCTATTTTAGACAGTTTCACTGTACATAAAGACTCGGTTCTTTCAAGCCTGAAACTCCAGGCCTGTGAAGCGGTTGCCGCCCGATGGGTCACCCCTGCACAGCTTGATAAATTGTGCGAAATGGGTGGCGTTGCCGAGCCAATTGCAAACCGCTGGATGCGTCTTAAAGAAAAAATTGTTTTATAGTAAAAAAACTCTTGTAATTTGCACCAAAATGTATTATAATATTTCTTGCCGCTGTGAATTGCGGACTATGGGCCCTTAGCTCAGTTGGTTAGAGCATCCGGCTCATAACCGGACGGTCCCGGGTTCGAGTCCCTGAGGGCCCACCATAGTGTGATTCACAGCGGCAAGAGTTTTTATCAGTTTAATATTTGGAGAAGTGGCTGAGTGGCCGAAGGCGCACGATTGGAAATCGTGTAGGCGTTAATAGCGTCTCGAGGGTTCAAATCCCTCCTTCTCCGCCAAGCAAAAAAGCACCCTTTTGGGTGTTTTTTTGTTGAAAAATTGTTTTGAATAGCGTTGCCCTTCC
>CAYJAS010000160.1:0-3656 GCA_964367895.1 uncultured Oscillospiraceae bacterium
TAAAGGGCTGATTTGCAAATGCAACTCGCAAGTTGCATTTGTTCAGTGGACATTAACTGCCTCTCGGCATGCTAAATAACTTTATAAAGGTGCGCAGTGTGAACGCTGTGCACCTTTTTGCCGTTTTGTATATCCATGTAAGAATTTTAAGTACTGCTGACGACAGTCCGAAAAAATATAATATTACACCGAGTGCCATTCCACCGGCCAGAAAACCTCTTATTGAGCCTTGCGCATAAAAGAGTAAGAAAGCAAGGATGAATATTAAAGACAGCACGACAAAGCTTGCGTCGCAAATGGAAGTGGTCGGCTGTTTGCGTTTTGCGCATCTTCTCAGCACACGCAGGCAGTCATAAATTAATCCGAGCACACTTCCAAGCAGGCATGCCTGAAAAAAGATCAGAGTTTGGTCGCTGACACTGTTAAACATCAGAACAGCTTTGACCAAAAGCCGACTTTAGGGCCTTTGTCTTCGGCATATGCCACACTGTCAATATCGCCCTCGAGTGTCAACTCCCCCACATCTAAACTGAGCCTTTCAATTTTAATCTCCTCGCCGACTATGGTCATCATACCTCTGGTTGTTTCCATCATTATTTCGTGTTCGTCAAAACTGGTGACATCGATTACGCCTGAAACGGTCACCTTGTTGCGATTTTCAATCATGACACTGTGGGCGTCACCTATAGGAATTTTCACTTCGTTGTTGGGCATTTAAAATTTACCTCCCATTTTTTATTGCCGGGGTGCGATGCTATCACCCCGATAATTTATATGAGTGGTTTGATGTGATTATGTATGCTTTTAATTAACAAGTTTTTTACACAAAACAAGAAGCCACTGCAAAAATTGCAGTGGCTTCAGCGTGTCAAGAAATTGACAGCTGAAAATAAAAAAGCTCGTCGGAAATTAATTCCGACGGCTTTGAAAATCTCACAATGCTCGATTTTACGGCGTTCCTCGAACGCCGCCGGCACCGTGTGCCGGTCAGACAACCTCAAAACCAAGGTTTTTCGATAGTCTAAAGCCACTGCAAAAATTGCAGTGGCTTCTTTTATATTCACTTTAGAATATTGTCAATATATAAGTGACAAGGATAAATCCGCCTGCCGAGATAGCAGTAAGCTTGGAAAGCTTAGCGTCAAGGCTACGACCGCTGTTTTTGCCAAAGAAGGTCTCTGCCGCACCGCCGAGTGCACTGCCCAAACCGTCATTTTTGCCCGACTGGAACAAAATTGTAACTATCATCACCAAGCAGATAAGCACTTGCACGATAGTGAGTACCAAACGCACCGTTTCATTCATAATATAGCTCCATTCCGCCGCCGACAGCGACCATTTTTTTAATAATACATGTGTAATTGATAGCAATTACAGCGTTTCATATTTTACCACAAAAAAAAGACAAAAGCAAGCATTTTTTTAATATTTTTTGTTTTTTTGACTTTTAAGCCTTCACCCCTCCGCACAATGCCTCTTCAAGCCGCTTTGCGGCAAGTTTGACCTGCCCTGCCTCCAATCCGGCATAACCGATGACAACGGTAGACGGCATGGGCGCAATCCGATGGCAATATCTCGAAAGTCCTGCAAGTTCTATCCCCTGTAAGCGACAAGCGGAGAGAATTTCACTTTCACTCATGCTATGGTGTGTCAGCAAAAAGTGAAGTCCTGCTTCTTGACCGCTCAAACTGACGCCGGGCAGTTGCGAGAGGTGCTCAAGCAAAATATCACGCTTTGTCCGATATAGATTTCCACTGCGCCTCAGATGACGACTGTACATTCCGCTGTTTATAAAGGCGTACAGCGTATGCTGTTCATAGCGTGACACGGTGCAGGAAAGGTCGCCAAATCGAATATCGTATTGCCTTGACAATTTTTCAGGTAAAACCATATATGCAACCCTTATTGATGGCGCAATACTGCGTGAAAAAGTGCCGACATAGATGACTGCATTGCTGTCTTGCCCTTGCATCGCCGGAATTGGACGGACGGTGTATCTAAACTCGCTGTCGTAATCGTCCTCTACAATATATCGTCCACCACACTCTTTTGCCCAAGCTAAAAGCTTGCTTCGCCGTCCTGCCGGCATGGTTATTCCCATCGGGAATTGGTGTGATGGAGTCAGAAATGCGACATTTGCTCCACTGTTTCGCAGAGCCTGCTCCGACATTCCCTCGCTATCGAGCGGGATTTCCCTATAATTTAAGCCGTATTTTTCCATGGTGCGGTAAGCTGCACGATATCCCGGGTCTTCAAGCGCATATATCGTTTCTTTTGGCAAAAGTCTGACCGCAATGTCGAGCAAATAGTCTATTCCCGCACCGATTATCACCTGTGAGGGGTCACAACGCACACCTCTATAAGTCGTTAGAAACTCTGTCACCGAATTGCGCAACTCGGCATCCCCTTTTCCCTCTCCCTTTTCAAGTAACCACGGCTTTTGGTAAACAATCTCTCGTGATATTTTTGCCCATGAGGCATAAGGAAAGGCCGCAGTGTCAAATCCACCGGTTGAAAAGTCATAAAGCGGCCTTTCCTTGCGCTGCTTTATTTTTGCAACATTTTGAGGGCGGTTTGCGCCGATAAGAGGTTCGACCTCCTCCACAAAATATCCGCTTCTTTGCGCAGAGCGGACATATCCCTCGGCACAAAGGAGCTCATACGCCGACACCGCAGTGCTCGGACTGATTTTCAAATGTGCGCACAGCTCCCGTTTAGAGGGCAAGCGCTCCCCTTTTTTTATTCTTCCCGAAAGTATTTCAGCGGCAATATGTCTGTAAATCTGCTCATACATAGGCACCGAGCTGTTTTGCTCAAGCTTTAGTGTTATTTCGTGCATAAGCGCTCCAATCTGGTATTGTAAAGTTATTATAAACTGGCTATTTATATGATACCAGTTGATGTTTATAATTATAACTGTAAAATACAAAAAGTCAATGGGGGATTTATTATGCAAAACAACAGAAACAGCAGCTATGTCTACAAAATTGTATTTGTAGGTGTCATGTCGGCAATCGTATTTGTCACTACTTGGTTTTTCCGAATACCTTTTCTAACCAGCTACCTTCATTTTGCAAATGCAGCATGTCTGCTGGCAGGTATGCTTTTCGGCCCACTTTACGGTGGACTTTCGGCCGGACTGGGCAGCGGACTTTACGATATGCTTATTTTCGGAGATGATATTCTCAACTCCTCTATAACCTTTATATCTAAATTTGCAATGGCTTTTGTCTGCGGACTTATTATTCGTGGCGGAAAAAATCCGACCGGCAAAACCCGAAATATTATAGCCGGCACGGTCGGTGCTATTACTTATATCATTTTATATCTGCTCCGCACTATGGTATTTCAGCATTTTGTGTATGGCAACTCTTGGGCAGCGACCTTTGTCATTATGGGCAACAATTTGCTCGCAAGCCTCATGAACGCCGCTTTTGCCGTCATTGTCTCGGTAATACTTCACACCGCTGTTCGCCCTGCTTTGGGAAAATCGGGCGCACTTAAAGCGTTCAACGAAAAAAAGTGATTATTATAAATTTGCATTATTTCAAAGCCTACTGCAATTAATTTGCAGTAGGCCTTTTTTATTTTGATGGCCAAAAAGCTTATCTTGTGTTTATAATTTCAGTGAGGTATAATGATAGTGGGAATTGTTT
>CAYJAS010000161.1:0-3650 GCA_964367895.1 uncultured Oscillospiraceae bacterium
ATATTTCACTATTTCGGAAACCTCTTTTTTTGCCGGTCCCGGGCGGGGCTCACCCTCCGGATAGCCGACAGGTATAAGAGTAACCACCTTTTCATTGTCGGGCAGGTCGATATATTCTCTCACCTTTAGCTCGTCAATTATTCCCAAAATAACCGATCCCACCCCTTTTGCGTGGGCGGCAAGGCAGAAACTTTGGCAGGCTATTCCCACATCGAAGTTTTCCCAGCGGTCGCCCTGTCCGGTCATCGGCTTGCCGTCACCGTCAAAACCGCTGATATTTGTCACACCGGTGACCACCACAAGGGCATTTGCACGCTCGATATGCTTTGTATTCCCCTCATATCCCATGGTGCAGTTTTGCCCGATTTTATTTTTCAGTTCGGCGTCTTTGATTATATAATAGCGTGTGATCTGCGAGTTTTTCCACGAGGGCGAAAATCTCGCCAGCTCCAAAATCTCGTCAAAAACCTCTTTTGTCACTTCTTTGTCGGTAAACTTGCGCACACTGCGTCGCTCTTTGATTGCCGTTTCGATATTCATTGCCTTGCTCCTTTTTTTAATCTTCTTTTATCTGCTTGAAAAGACCACCATGTGTGCCGACCACCACGGGATTTAGCCCGAAATATGAGTTGATGGCATAGCCGAGCAGGTCGCATTTAGCGACATCAATTCGCTTCTCGTTTAGCATAAACTCACTGTCTGCATTGACCGCCACGATGTCGGCGATAAACATATCATGCGAGCCCAGCGGAATAATGCGGTCTATCTTGCACTCAATGCTTATCGGGCACTCGTTTACAATCGGGGCTTTAACATGCTGTGCCGGCGAGAGGGTCAGTCCGGTCTGCTTTATCTTGTCTACATCTGCACCTGACTTTACTCCGCAATAATCCACCTCGGCTGCAATTTTCACAGAGGGCAGATTTATAACAAAGTCACCGCCTTGCTTGAGCATCTCGTAAGAATGTCGCTCGGGACGCACCGAAATATAGGTCTTTGCCGGTGTTGAGCAGATAATGCCCGTCCACGCTATGGTGATTAAATTTGCGTTTTCCATGGTTCCGCAGCTGACAAGTGCAGCGGGCACAGGCCCCATAATTGTCGCCGCCGATAGGTTTACTCTTGACATAATCATCTCTCCTTTATACTATTGCTCCGCCAATAAAATGCCAATCTTTGCCCATCATTTAATTGGCAGAGCAACAAATCTACTACTTGGTCGGAACCCTCATTTGGGTTTTTGAGGTGCTGTAATACAAAAATCACCCTGTTTGTCAGAGCGCGGACTTGTTAAATAACCCGCTCTTGCAGGTGGGCAAGCTATCTTTCCTTTACAGGGCTCCCAACTTCCGCAGTGCGGGAGGTCTGCCCGTGGGGAATGAACACGCAATCCCGTATTAACACTTTGTAGGTTAAATAAAGCCGTCCGCGCCCCGAAAAACAGGGCAAAATGTTTATTTGTGTATGGGGGGTGAGGCGGTGCAAGCAAAGTCAATACAAATCCCAAACTGCCTCTGTGGAGGCGGCATTTGACAGCCGCCCGACATCTCTAACTCAATACCCCTCTTTTTCAAGTTCGGCTTGCTCGTCTTCTCCGTCCTCCTCAAAGGACTCCTCAAGGCGCTCTGAAAAAATCTGAAACATATCGTCAAGCTCTTGCTCGTCATCAAGTGTCACAAGCATTTCTTCGCCACTTTCGTCCTTTTCAAGCTTCATTATAATAAGCTCATAGCTCTCTTGCTCGTCAGAGTCTGCCGGCACAAAAGCCATATATACATTTTCGTTGTATTCAACTGTGTCAAGATGCTCCAGCTCGACCTCATTGCCGTGCTCGTCGGTCAGAACTATAAACTCATTTTCTTGTTCAATGCTCATTTTTTTGTCCTCCGTATTACCTTTTGTGATTTTATTATAACTCATTTTACCTAAAAAAGCAAATAACAATGTGTCGATTTCAGCGAGATAAATTGATTTTGGCATTTTGCCGATTTTATTGCAAAAAAATTGTTGACTTTATATAAAAGCTCTGCTATAATCATCACATAAACAAAGTAGGGCTTTGCCGTCCTCACCTCCATCTTTGAAAAGAGGTCAACATTGTACCTAAGCATCCGCCTTTGCGGAGCTTTGTCTGTTGCGGTCGGCTTTTGCTGTCCGTTTTTTGTTTTGTATTTATTGGAGGTGTTTTATAATTAGCAAGCAAGAGCATCAAATCAACGAAGAGATTCGCGACAAGGAAGTTCGCCTTATCGATGCCGAAGGTAATCAGATGGGCGTTGTGTCGCTTGCCGTGGCACAGCAAACCGCTTTAGACAGCGGTCTTGACCTGGTCAAAATTGCCCCTAAAGCAGAGCCGCCGGTCTGCAGAGTTATGGACTACGGCAAGTTCCGCTTTGAGCAGGCTAAAAAAGAGAAGGAGGCACGCCGCAACCAAAAGATCGTTGAGATCAAAGAGGTTAGGCTGTCGGCCAAGATTGACGTGCACGATTTTGAAGTGCGTGTAAAGGCCGCCGAAAAGTTTCTTTCTGCCGGTGACAAAGTCAAGGTCTCAATCCGCTTCCGCGGACGTGAGATGGCACACACAAGTATCGGGCTTACCGTTATGAATCGCTTTGCCGAGGCATGCGCGGAGTATGGAACCGTTGAAAAGGCACCCAAACTTGAGGGCCGCCAGATGCTTATGTTTTTGGCACCGCACAAGAAATAATAAAATCACAAAGCATTGTCTTTTAAGGAAGGAGCAACAACATTATGCCTAAAATCAAAACCCACTCGGGAGCTAAAAAAAGGCTTTCGGTAACCAAAAACGGCAAGATTAAAATGTCGAGCACAAACCGTCGTCATGACATCAAAGGATGCAGATCGACAAAACGTAAGCGCCAGCTTCGCAAGGCAGGCTACGCCGGCCCGTCGATTGCACCGCAATTGAAGCGCCTTATCCCCTACAACTAAACAAGGCAGAAGGAGAACTAAATTATGGCAAGAATAAAAGGCGCGATGATGACGCGCAAAAGAAGAAAAAAGATTATCAAGTTAGCTAAAGGCTATTGGGGCAATAAAAAGAACCACTTTAAGATGGCTAACCAGCAGGTTATGAAGTCGCTGCGCTATGCGTATATCGGCCGTAAGCTCAAAAAGCGTGACTTCCGCAGACTGTGGATCACACGTATTTCGGCAGCTTGCAAGGCTAACGATATAAACTACAGCCGCTTTATGAACGGTCTTAAGAAGGCAAATATTACGCTAAACCGTAAGATGCTTTCAGAGATCGCCATCGCTGACAAGGCGAGCTTTTCCGCACTGGTCGCACAGGCCAAGGCGGCTCTGTAAATCGCAAAAATGATTTAACATCCGCACATTTTGCAAAAGTTGCAAGATGTGCGGTTTTGTTTTGGGAGCGTGTAGGGGCTGTGGTGTAGGGGCGACCTTTGGTCGTCCGTGTGTGCACGATTTTGAAATAACGGTCGTAGGGTCACGGCTTGCCGTGACCGCAGATTGTGCGGTTTTTCGGGTCGATGTGGTCATCGACCCCTACACCGGCTTCTCAAATTTCCACCCGTAGGGGCGATTCACGAATCGCCCGCCGCGCCACCCTCCCGCCACCTCGCAATCTAACCCTTGCATAAATTACTTGGTTATGGTAAAATCAA
>CAYJAS010000162.1:0-3642 GCA_964367895.1 uncultured Oscillospiraceae bacterium
TGGAGCACAATTTTGGGCGAGGGAGGACTGCTCCCCGGTCTCAGCGGTGTGCCCGACTTTTTTGCCGAAGGGCTGGCTTTGCCCAGCATGATGGTGGTTTATTTAGTTAAAAATTTCGGGTATATGACCATCATTTTTCTCGGCGCAATAAGCACCGTTCCCAAGGAGCAATACAACGCCTTTCGGCTTGATAGTCCATCTAATTTTAAGTTCGCAACTAAAATATTGCTTCCGCAAATTTCGGCGGTCGTACTTCTTGCCGCACTGCTTTCGCTGGTTGCGGCATTTCAGATTTTTCGTGAGATTTTTGCAATGTACGCATATCACCCGCCACTTGAGCTTTACATGCTGCAAAACTTTTTGTACAACAACTTTTTAAAATTAAATTACAGCAGACTTTGTGCGGCCTCGATAGCGGTCAGCGCTGTTGTCGCCCTACTCTCTGGGCTGTATATTAAAAAATTGGCGGACAGAGAGGAGGGCGCAAAATGAAGATTTTTAAAAAGTCGATTTATGGATTTTTGTCAATTTTGTGCTTGCTTCCGCTCGCCGCACTTGCTTTTAATTCGCTGTATTTCGCAGGACAAATGGGGGTGGAAAATTACCTGTATGCACTGCTTCAAAGCCCGGAGCTTTTTAAAGGATTTTGGAACTCAATTTTGTACACAGCAATAATTTTAACTTTAAACATTCCGATTTCACTGCTGTACGCTTACGGCTTTACACGGTATAATTTCAGAGGCAAAAACATTTTAATGGCGGCCATAATAATTGCGCTGATTTTGCCATTTCAAGCGACTCTGGTGCCGCAATATATCATGCTCAACTCAGCGGGACTGCTGGATAATGCCTTGTCGGTACTGCTCCCAAACATCTTCACCACCTTCGGCGTTTTTCTGATGATACAACAATTAAACGGGTTTGACAGGTCGATTTACGCCGCTGCCCGTGTCGATGGAGTAAGCGATTTCCGTGTGTTTTTCAGCATGGTTGTGCCGATATCAAAGCCACTCATCGTCGCACTTTGCGTGCTCAGTTTTGCAAACTTTTGGTCGATGGTAGAGCAGCCAACCGCCTTTTTAGAAACATCCTCGCTTATGCCTCTACCGGTCATGCTGGCAGGGCAAACCGGTGGATACGGTATGTCGGCGTGGGGCATTTTGATGTGCGTCCTTCCCATCTGCCTTTACTCATATTCCAACGAAGCACTGCGCGGTGGAATATCGCTTTTCGGCGGGGGAGACAACTCGGGTGGCAAGAAATTCGGCAATAAATTGTGGCTGAAAATTGCGGCGTATTTTATGCTTTTTATGATAATCTGCACCCTTGCAACACAGAAAATTGAATATATAATGATGCCGCAGGTCAGTCATTATCCGCTTGAAGATAATGGCAGTTTGTCGGGTGGATTTTCAGTGCCGGTTTTTGCGGTGGAGCAGATGGGTAGCGACAGCATCGTCTATGCAATCGAACCGAGCGAGCAGTCGCAGAGCGGTTATATCGCAAAAATGATTACCGTTTACTACGAGCCCGAGGATATTGTCGGCAACTATGTCACGGTCGGTGGTGCTCTTGAGGAGTATATGAGCATAGTGTGTCACCGCTCCAAACCGATCACCGCAGAGCGTCCGGTGCGCATCGTGGGGGAGGGGCTTGCCAATGAGTAGGTTTTTAAAAACATTGCTCGCACTCGCCTTTGTTGCGCTCGCCGTGCAGGTATTTTTAGCTTTTAATTTTAATTTAAAATATCGACCGACACTCGAAATTTTCATGCACGACACTGCACATGAGCAAGAAGTTGAACAGGCTTTGAGCGCTTATGAGTACGAGCAAATAGACGATTTTCAGTACAATGTTCACACCGATTATATGTTTGCCGCAGAAGAGATATCCCTCTCCCTCGGCACCAAGCAGTACAGCATGAACGACCGTACTCAGATAGCGATTTTGGTCATGCAAGCGGCGTTTGTCAGTGCATTTGTTTTATCACTTTTTTGGCTCGCCACTATTGCTATTGTTATTTTTAAAATGTTTAAAAAACAGCGAACAGTAATTAAAACAGAGCTGAAAGCTTTATATTTAAATGAGGTATTTAGAAAACAATTTGAGGTATTTTTGATATTTGCATTGACCGTTTTAATTTTGACTGTAGTGTCGGTTTTTGCGGCTTTTTTCATTGTTGATTTTAAAATATATATACCGCACGAAATAATGCCGGAACAGTTTATTTTTAAAATCTCACAATGGAGTGCACAGCAATCGGAGCTTTTTAAAATTACTGATTTTGAAAAGACCTGTACACTGTATTTGACAGCGGTTTATATTTTGCTGGGCGTTTTCTGCGCTTTGCTTACAGCAAGCTTTGTTATATGGCGAGCAATAGACAGGAGGGGGAAATAAACGTGCCGAACATAAGACTTAAAAATCTTTTTAAAATCTATCCGAACGGAGTGAAAGCGGTTAACGATTTTTCGATGGAAATAAATGACGGCGAGTTTATCACTTTGGTCGGTCCGTCAGGTTGCGGAAAGTCCACTTTGTTGCGAATGATAGCCGGGCTGGAGGAAATAAGCGGCGGAGAGATTTTTATCGGAGAAAACTGCGTAAATGACAAAAAGCCGAGCGAGCGAAATGTTTCGATGGTGTTCCAAAATTACGCTCTTTATCCCCATTTGACGGCGAGAGAAAATATGTCGCTGTCTCTTAAAATGCGCAAAATAAATAAGACTGAAATCGAGCAAAAAATACAGTCTGCCGCACAACTTCTCGGTATAGAAGAATTACTCGACAGGCGACCGCCGCATATGTCGGGTGGACAGCAGCAGCGTGTTGCACTTGGCAGAGCAATAGTGAAAAACCCTGACATCTTCCTGCTTGATGAACCCCTTTCAAACCTCGATGCCGCACTACGCACCCAGATGCGACTGGAACTTATTGCACTGCACAAAAAACTGCAATCTAATTTTATTTATGTCACCCATGACCAGGTAGAGGCAATGACGATGGGTCAGCGCGTCGTCGTTATGGACGGGGGAGTGGTACAGCAAATTGACACACCAAAGTCGCTGTATCGAAACCCTGCAAATATTTTTGTTGCCGAGTTCATAGGCACACCGAAAATTAATTTGTTTGACGCACAAATTGAAAACGGTAATTTAAAAGTTTTTAAAAACTTTTTTTTGCCGATGCCCGAGCAATTTAAAAACTCTAATTTTGCAGAGGGAGCTTGCTACACGGCAGGGCTGAGGGCGGAGGCTATGCACCTGTGCGAGCAGGCTCAAAACGGTGCAATCCCGATGGAAGTTGAGTTTATCGAAACTATAGGCAATGACAGTCTTTTATACTTAAAATTTAATGAAATTCAAATAACCGCAAAATGTGCCGCCGGCCAAGTGGACGACGATGCACAGCAGGTTTATATCGTTCCGAACACAAAAAATCTTTTGCTGTTTGATAAAGCTACAGGAAAGAATCTCGAGAAGTAGATTGGGAAACATTGAGATGGTAAGGACAGTTTATAAACCGAAGGTCGTAGGTTCGCTTACGGCTTCCGTAACCATCGAAAAATCGCTTGAACACTAGGTTGAAGCGATTTTTTGCTATATATGATTTTTACTGCTTAACCTATGTTTTGACCCATAC
>CAYJAS010000163.1:0-3641 GCA_964367895.1 uncultured Oscillospiraceae bacterium
AATCGCCCCTACAGTCATTTTACGAAAACCCGTTGTAGGGTCACGGCTTGCCGTGACCGCAGAACTTCCACAATCCACGGGCGGATATGGAATCCGCCCCTATGGGGTGTATCGTTTTAATAATGCATTCCCTACATACCAAACCGTCCCACCTGTAGGGGCGACCTTCGGTCGTCTGTCCCATACCCAAAATGGCAAATAATTTACCCACATCGGAGAAGTAAATGAAAAAACAAAGCCTTATACTTATACTCGTACTGATACTTTGCATATCGGTTATCGCTTACACCGACATGATAATTCGCCCGGGCTATGTTATCAAAACGGCGGTAAAAGCGCCGATTTTTTTGCTTGTCCCTTTGCTTTACTCGGCCATGCTCAAAACCGAAAGCCCCGTGAAAACCTTAAAATCGGGGACAAGCGGTCTTAAACAGGGGCTGATTTTAGGCGTTGCGATTTACACCCTCATCGTCGGCTTTTACCTTATAATAAACTCGCTGACCGATTTAAGCGCAATAAAAACCTCTCTTGAGAGCAATCTCGGCATTAACCGTGGCAATTTCATAGCTATAGGACTGTATGTCTCGATTTGCAACTCCTTTTTGGAGGAATGGTTTTTCAGAGGCTTTGTTTTTATGCAGGCCAAAAGTCGCTCGCGCACTTTTGCCTATATTTTAAGTTCGCTGTCCTTTAGCATTTATCATATAGCCATAATGGACGGTATGTTTTCGCTCCCTTTGACCGCACTTGTGCTGGTCGCACTTTTTGTCGGGGGCACGATATTCAACTACCTAAACGAGAAAAACCGGAACATTTATTGCTCTTGGTTTTGCCATAGTTTTGCAAATGCCGCAATGAATACCGTCGGATTTATGATTTTTTTCTAAATAAACTTAAAAAAACACCTTTTTTGTTGACATGTATGACAAATGGATATACAATGTAAGTTGATATGGTGCATATTTGCGTAAAAACGCAATATTCGCTTTAATTATTATAGATAGGAGGAAAACAGCGTGCCACAAATGAGTCCCGCATTTATCGTTATTTCTATACTTGCTTTGGTTGTCATGCTTGCCGTCGGATTTGTTATCGGAACGACACATCGCAAACGAGTTGCCGAAAAGCAAATCGGCAGTGCAGAAGACGAAGCCAAGCGTATAATAAACGACGCTATAAAAACAGCGGAAGCCAAGAAAAAAGAATCTGTGCTTGAGGCTAAAGAGGAAATCTTTAAATCTCGTGCAGAAAATGACAGAGAGCTAAAAGAGCGCCGCTCTGAAGTTCAAAAACAAGAGCAACGCCTTCGCTCGAAAGAAGAATCGCTCGACAAAAAGATTGAAAACATTGAAACCAAAGAGGAAAAACTCGCCGTTAAACTTAAGGAGGCAGAGGAACACCAAGAGGAGCTTGACAAGCTCAAGAAAAGCCACCTTGAAATGCTTGAGCGCATTTCCGGCCTGACAAGTGAGCAAGCAAAGGCGCAACTTGTTGAGCAGGTGGAAAGCGAGGCAAGGCATGAGGCGGCAATCAGGCTTAAAGAGCTTGAGCGCCAAGTTCGTGAGGAGGCCGACCAAAAGGCAAGAGAAATTATCGCAACCTCTATCCAGCGCTGCGCCGCTGACCACGCAAGTGAGACCACCGTTTCGGTCGTCGCACTGCCAAATGATGAGATGAAGGGCCGTATAATCGGCCGTGAGGGTAGGAATATCCGTACACTTGAAACGCTGACCGGCGTTGATTTGATTATCGATGACACGCCCGAGGCAATCACCCTTTCAAGCTTTGATCCGGTTCGCCGTGAGGTCGCCCGTCTTTCGCTTGAAAAGCTTATTACAGACGGTCGTATACATCCGGCGCATATCGAAACCACCGTTGAAAAGGCGAGAAAAGAAGTTGAAACGGTCATCAAGCAAGAGGGTGACAGAGCGCTGTTTGACACAGGAGTTCACGGTGTCCATGCAGAGCTTGTCAAACTTCTCGGGCGCATGAAATACCGCACCAGTTACGGTCAAAATGTGCTCAACCACTCCATCGAAGTGGCTCATATCGCAGGATTGCTTGCAGGCGAGCTGGGCATGAAGCAAAATGCAATCACAGCGGCAAAACGTGCCGGTCTGTTACATGACATCGGCAAGGCGGTCACCCACGAAGTTGAGGGTAGCCATGTGGCCATCGGTGTCGAGCTTGCGAGAAAATATCGCGAGAAAGAGGAAATTGTCCACGCTATTGAGGCTCACCACGGTGATGTTGAGGCGCAAACCATTATCGCATGTCTGGTACAAGCGGCAGATGCCATTTCTGCGGCACGTCCGGGCGCACGCCGTGAAAATCTCGAAGCGTACATCAAGCGCCTTGAAAAACTTGAGGAGCTTGCACTCGGCATGAAGGGTGTTGAGAAATCTTTCGCCTTCCAAGCCGGCAGAGAAATCAGACTGATAGTCAAGCCCGATGAGGTTAAAGACGAAGAGATGGTGCTGTTAGCACGTGATTTGGCCAAGAAAATTGAGGATGAGCTCAGCTATCCCGGTCAGATTAAGGTACATGTCGTGCGTGAAACCAGAGCGGTCGATTTCGCAAAATAATAAAGCAAATATTAAAGCCGATGTGAGCAATCACATCGGCTTTTTTTACTGGCAGAAGGCACGCATGCAATGCAATCCCTACGGGGGGCTCAAATAACGGTCGTAGGGTCACGGCTTGCCGTGACCGCAGATTTTGCAATTATGCGGACGACCAAAGGTCGCCCCTTATACGGCAAGAGCAGAGCCCTTGCCCTACAATAAATACCGGCAAATGCCGGGGGCGGACGACCAAAGGTCGCCCCTACGGGGTGCATTGGATATTGTCTACTGAACAAACAAAAAGGGGCGGCCCATGACCGCCCCTTTTAATATTAATTTACAGCAATTTTTCGAAATCGGAAACTGTACCATCGTGCAATACGCACTCGATAATAGCGCGTGCTCTCGGGTCGAGCTCGTCGCACAGATGTGCTTTAAGCTCCTGTTTGAAGAAATCGGTCAATATTTTTGCGCCGATGTCATAACCCTCTGCCGTCAGCTTGGATTGTGTCTCGGGCTGGAGGAAGGTCTGCCTGATTTGTTGACCTTCGATAACCATCTCTTTAAGCGAATAACCGAGCAGACTGCATCTTGCCGGTTGAAGCAAACGCTTTTTAACTTCACCGCCGTTTAGGTGGGAAATATACTCACGTGCGACCCATTCCGGGGCAAAACCGACCTGATAAACGCCGATATGCTGATTGGGTATCAGCAGATAATTAGTCTTGGGAGAGTGTGCAATTTGCTCAAGCAGCAGGTTTGCCTGGGTAACTTTAAGACCGGTGGCAAACGGCCAATACGAGCCGACACCCTCTGCCGACATACCCTCTGTATCAACTATACTCGGGTTTTTGTAGCCACGGGGCGACACCATGCGCCACACCCATGCCAGCGCCGGCGGAACGACCTGAAGCAGTCCCATGATACCATAGCTGGGATTTTCCTTTGTCGACGGGGGCATGCGCACGCCGAAGGAGCGGACATCGACCTCGAGTGGCTCGCTCTGAATGTTGGGGATCATGTCACGCGGGATAATTACACGGGGATTTGGGCACGGTTTTCCGTTGCTGTCAAGGG
>CAYJAS010000164.1:0-3628 GCA_964367895.1 uncultured Oscillospiraceae bacterium
CGAAATGTTATTGTTGTGCTGACCACCGCCCTCAATTTGTCCTTTTTCCTGCCGATTGATGATGGAATTGCTCAAATTGTATTTGTGGGGTTTCTGTTGGTCACCGTTGTATTGGCTTTTGTGGTGGTGTTTACCATGTTTTCCCTTGCACGATGTGTTCGGGAGGCAAATGTGGAATAAATACCGGATAACGACGGAGGCGGCGACCAATGACCGCTCCTACAGGGCGCAGGTTTGGGATTGTACGCATTCAGAAACCGGCACGCATACAATGCGTGCCCTACAACGGGGGGCGAGGAACGTCGGAGCGACGAGGGCGTCGCTCCCTACATACGAGAGGGTATTGATAAGCGCCGGAGGCGGGCGGCCAATGACCGCCCCTACAGGGCGCAGGTTTGGGAACGGCGGAGCGACGAGGGCGTCGCTCCCTACATATAATTAGAAGGCCGTGTGAATGCCGGTTCCCACGGCCGGTTTTTATCGCAATTTTTGTGCTACAATTTGCATTTGCTGATTTGTAAGCGCCTCGCCCGCCCGTAGTTCTATGATTTTGTCGTCATAAATCAAGATATATTGCCCTATGTACTCTCTATCTCTGTCACTTTCCAAATAAAATGCATATGCTTGCTTTGCACCGAAAAGGGCATTGTCAATAGATGCAACCCCTCTGTCACTCCATTCGGGTATGGTGAGTAGCTCGTCTATGATCAATTTGTCCACCCAGTCAAAAAATGAAGTAAATGCAAAATATTCAAGCTCGGACACTTCGACACCGTCCGGCGGTGTGCTTTGACGGAAAATCTCACGGCGCATAAGCAGGCTTTGCTCAATTTGATGCTCATACGAATAATTTTCATAATCGATTTGCCCGTACAAGTCCTGACAGGTCAGCGGAAGATAATCGCTGTACAGCGGGTAGTCATAGCTTCGTCCTTGCTGCTCCCACTGCACGACGGTGTGCGGTTTTTGCTCGGGCACAGTGAAGTCAAAACGAGCCACCAAAAAGAAAAGTGTTGCGCTATACAAAAAAGCGGTGGCAAGCAAGGTGCAAAAGGACACTATTTTATTTGTTTTGGGCGAAACTTTCAGTTTTCTAAGCAGGTTTATAGCCGAGCCGTAAACAATAAGAAATATCGGCACCTGTGCCGTCGCTATAATAAACAGCGCAGTGGTGGTGGTTTCACTCATCAAAACAAATTGGTAGGCCACTATCGCTATTAAGAGCAAGAAAGAGACGGCCTCTGTAATATAGCGCCATCTACTGCGCTTTTTTATGACTCCTCCACCGTTTTTCACTGACCGTTTGCTTGCTGAATACCACTGCAGGTAATCAATCAATTCGCCGCCAAAGATAATGATAAACAAAAGCATAGAGGTAAACGACAGCAAAGTGACGCTGTCCGACAGATACTCGGTTGGAGAATTGAGTATAATGCTCATCCTCAGTACTACGTTTATTGCCCAGCAAATAGCGAGTATTATATTTGACAAGATAAATGTCTTTTTCATCGCCGTATGAATGTTCTTTAGTTGTTGTTCTCCATCGCTTTCAAACGGAGGAGGGTTTTCAAGAGCACTGCTGAAGACTTGCATTTTATTGTGCTCACCGACGTACTCCCAGCCTGCCTCAGCGGCAAACTCGAAAAGTTCACGCTGTGCTTTTGTCAGCTGATGATTGTAAATCGAGCCTTCATTTGAAAAAACCACCGCATATTTGATGTCCTGTGGCTCGCTTTTTTCGAATTTATAGAAAAAATTGCCTACACCTTTGAGTATCAAGCCTCTTTGGGCGTATTTTTGCAGTTTGCGTTCGAGACCTTCGACATAATAGGGAGCGGAGTTTAGCAATGCTCTTTTTTTCGTTTTCATTATTTACCTCCTACCGAAATTGAAGATGAGAGATGACGGGCGGCCGATGACCGCCCCTGCCGGGTGGTCGATTGGGATTGTATGCGTGCCCTACAACGAGGGCGAGAAGCAGCGGAGCGATGAGGGCGTCGCTCCCTACATACGAGAAGATATATGCGGGCGGCCGATGACCGCCCCTACTGGGTTGGGTTTGTTGGAATATGCCGGTTCATGTCTGCCATCTGCTTTTGTAGGCGGTCATACTCTTTTTGCAACATTTCCATGCCGTTTTTTGTGATAATATAGCTCTTTCGGCGATTTTCCACCGTGGTGACTGCTATTAATCGCTGTGATGCAAAATCATCTAGCAGGCTGTAAAGTGTGCCCGGGCCGATAATCACCCTACCGTCGGTCATTGCAGACACCATTTTCATGATATCAACGCCACAACATTCCTTTGTCAGGCATAGCAATATGTATACCATCTGCTCGGTCAGCGTTTGAAACTTCTCTCTTGGCATAATTAGCTCCTGTAATATCGATTATCAATATTTATATTTACAGTGTAACATCGATTATCGATATTGTCAAGCAAAAAAGCGACGCTTGCAGGCATCGTCGCCGCAAGCGCCAAGTGTTGGGTTGTGGGGATAAAGATATGAACGGTGCTCGACACGCCGCGCGTGCCGGTGAGGAAGGCTCCTCACGCATTAATAATAGCATGATTTAATGGAAAAAATAGGCGAAAAAAGTTGGCGAAAAATATTATTATTTGTGTTGTGAGCGCTTCGATGCGGAAAATTTATTTCTCTGCGGTAGCGCTCCCCTCTTTATTGCGTGACACTCTGGGTGGTGCAATAAAACTGAGCGACACATAGATAAGAAGTGACAACATCATCAAAAAATACAAGCCTTCAAGACCGAGTGGTTCGAGCAACTTGGTGCCTGCGAAAATCATCAAAATAATCTGCGAGCTTGCCATGGCAATTGCCAGCATGAAAATTATATTTCTACGCAGCGGACGTTCTTTTTCAAATTTTTCGGCGCAAACCATATAACAGCCGAGCAACACTGCCACATAAGTGCAAATTTCCCATGCAAATGTGAAACTGTCCGGCCTATAGGCGTTGTCACGATAAAACAAAAGTAGCATTATACACAGAAAAAACACCGGGAAAAGTGACAGGATGTCGGCTCGGTCGCCGTTGTCCTTGGCCACCGCACGCAAAAGCATCGCACCGCCACAGGCTATCGGAAAAAGGGTCAGTACGACAGTCATAAGTGACAGGCTTTCAAGGTCGTCATAAAAGGCGATTGCACCTGCCGCCACAAAAAGCATAGAGGAGCACAGCCACAGCATTTTATACGGTTGGCTGGTTACAATCAATCTAAAATTGGGCTTTGGGTGACGCATCATTACAGCGACGCCGATAAGTATACCCACCGCCATTACCACCGCAGGGTAAAAAAGACCGCTTTCCGACGGTGCGAGCGCCATAAAATCGCCGTCAATCAGTAGTATGGAGCGCCAAAATCCGAAGATTAACCCTAATAACAGCGATACTGCGGTGCATATTATCGCTTTGCTTGTGTAGCTTACATTTTCAGCTCTGCTCATGTTTCCTCCAATTGGTGAGAAAGGTATTTTTAATCATAAAATCTGATATTTTTGAATAGTCTTGTAAAGATAGGTACGGGGGTTCGGGCGGCCGATGACCGCCCCTAGTTCTCGTCACGGTCAAAATCTATGATTTTGGGTACCGTAGAGATTATTATATCA
>CAYJAS010000165.1:0-3628 GCA_964367895.1 uncultured Oscillospiraceae bacterium
GCCGGTGGTTTTTTGTGCAATTTAGCAGAAATGAAAAGTGTATTTTTGGCAATATGAGGTATCCGGAATGAAGAAATGCAGGTTATCTACCTTGACAACCCGAGGATCTTATCCAAAGCGCTGTAACTTCCGAAGCTTTTACATTCAGCGACAGCGGAATGAACTATACGACCTACGGCGATTTGGCTGGAATTTGGGATCGCGAAAGTTTTAACGAAGGCATGGCAGTCGAGTACAGAAAAACTTTTTGACATGAAAAAAATAAAAAAGCCTACTGCAAATGAATTGCAGTGGCTTTGAAAATTGAGTATTTACTCAATTTCACGGCCTTCCTCGAAGGCCGCCGACACCGTGTGTCGGTCGGTCAATCTCAAAACCAAGGGTTTTTCGACAGCCTAAAAACCGCCCTTCAGGGCGGTTTTTGCTTGACGATTGGTGCTGGATAGTATACAATATTCATAAAAGTTAAACTGAAGTAACTGCCGAGAGAGCGAGGAATAAAATGAGCACAAAAACCAATTTTAATATAACGGGAATGACCTGTTCTGCCTGTTCTTCACATGTGGAAAAGGCGGTTTCCAAATTAAACGGCGTGCAAAAGGTGAGCGTCAATTTGCTTTCCGGCAAAATGGCGGTCGAGCATCAAGGCATAACAGCGGAAGATATAGCGGCGGCGGTGCAAAATGCCGGATACGGTGCGCAGATAGTGGCAAACGGCACACAAAACTCCGGGGCTCCGCAAGAGAAAAGTGTGGATGAAAGTGCGGCCATGAAACGCCGATTGATTTGGTCTGCAATTTTTACCGTGCCGCTGTTTTATATCTCCATGGGGCACATGGTCGGTGCTCCCATGCCGAGCTTTTTGCACGGAAGTGGAAACGAGCTGATTTTTGCACTGACACAGCTGTTTTTATGCTTGCCGGTGCTTATAATCGGCAAAAGCTACTTCACAAAAGGGTTTAAAAGTCTGCTTAATGGTGCGCCCAATATGGACACTTTGATAGCCATTGGTAGCAGTGCCGCCGTACTTTACAGTATTATGGCAATATTCCGAATGGCAGATGCCGCAGGAAGCGGGCAAATAGATCTGCTCTCCAAGTATGTAATGCAGCTGTATTTTGAATCGGCGGCCGTTATATTGACCTTGATTACCCTCGGAAAGTTTTTAGAGGCGAGAAGCAAGGGCAAGACCGGCGAAGCCATTGCAAAGCTCATTGAGCTTGCGCCCAAGACGGCATCGGTGCTTGTCGATGGGCAAGAGGTGCAAATGAGTGTCACCGATATCATGCCTGGGCATATTGTAGTCGTGCGACCCGGGCAAAAAATCCCAGTAGACGGAGTTATAGAACAGGGCTCGGCATCGGTAGATCAAAGCGCCCTGACCGGCGAGAGCATCCCGGTCGAAAAAACGGTCGGAGACCGTGTTGCTGCCGCGACAGTAAACAAAAATGGATTTTTCCACGTCAAAGTGGATAGAGTACAGGGCGAAACCACTTTGTCACAAATAATCGCACTTGTAGAAGAGGCGGCATCGGGCAAGGCACCGATAGCCCGCCTTGCAGATAAAATTTCCGGTATTTTTGTCCCAATTGTCATGTCAATAGCGGTGCTCACCTGCGTAGTTTGGCTTGCCCTTGGAAATGGATTTGAGTTTGCCTTTGGAAATGCAATAGCAGTGCTGGTTATATCCTGCCCGTGCGCCCTCGGGCTTGCAACCCCGGTGGCAATAATGGCAGGTACGGGAAAAGGCGCCCAAATGGGAATATTGTTTAAATCGGCCGAGGCACTGGAGATTCTTTCGAGCGTAAATGTCGTTGTGCTCGACAAGACGGGCACGATAACCGAGGGCAGACCGGAACTTACCGATATTATTTCGGCCGACGGAGGTGCCGGAAGCAGACTGCTGTCTGCCGCCGCGGCGATCGAAGCGCCTTCCGAGCATCCGCTCGCCGAGGCGATAGTGCATGCCGCACAGCGCAAAAATGTCGATTTTGAGCCTGTAAGCGACTTTAGAGCAGTGCCGGGCAAGGGAATTATTGCAACACTTGAGCAATCGCAATGGGTGGCAGGAAACCTCGCTATGATGGTCGAGCACGGTGTCGATATAGAAAATTGGCAAGGCAAAGCCGAGAAGCTGGCAAGTGAGGGAAAAACACCGTTGTTTTTCGCTGAAAACGGTCAATTTGTCGGCATTATCGCCGTGGCAGATACGGTAAAGCCGACAAGCAAACAGGGAATAGAGGATTTCAAAAGCTTGGGCTGTAGTGTTGTGATGCTTACCGGCGATAATGAACGTACGGCGGCCGCTATCGGTGCAACTTTAGGAATTGATGAGGTTATTTCCCAGGTAATGCCTGCCGACAAGGAGAGGCATGTGCGCACCTTGATGGAAAAGGGCAACAAGGTGGCCATGATAGGCGACGGGATAAACGATTCGCCTGCTCTGACCCGTGCCGATGTTGGCATAGCCATCGGCGCCGGTACCGATATAGCCATAGAATCGGCAGATGTCGTGCTGACAGGCGGACAGCTCACAACCGGAGCCGATTCGGTGCGCCTGAGCAAGGCGGTTATCAAAAATATAAAGCAAAACCTGTTTTGGGCATTTTTCTACAATACAGCCGGAATACCTATAGCGGCAGGACTGCTTTATCCGGCATTCGGCATCACCCTTGACCCGATGATAGCGGCAGGAGCGATGAGCCTCAGCTCGTTATTTGTGGTGACAAATGCGCTTAGATTGCGCACTTTTGAAGGTAAGCATAAAACTGAAAATACAGAGAAAATTGTAAATGAGATTAAGGAGGAAAACAAAATGAAAACGGTAAAAATCAGCGGAATGACCTGCTCGCATTGCAGCGGAAGGGTGGAAAAGGCGCTAAAGACAATTTGCGAGACAGCTACGGTAAACTTGGAGGCAGGTACAGCAAGTGTGGACAGCCAAATCGAAAATGAGCGTATTATAGCGGTTGTGACCGAGGCGGGCTACACAGTAGAGGGTATAGAATAGAGCACAGGGGGAGGCAAAACCTCCCCTTGGTTTACCTTTTTTGGTAAGATGAAAGTGTGTTGAAAAAATCTTGCAAATAAAGCAAGTAAAGTTGCATTTTTTTGTTGACAAACAGAGATTTTAATGTTATTATATTCTTCGACCTCATAATAAAAATGGCCGTGTAGTTCAGTTGGTTAGAACGCCAGCCTGTCACGCTGGAGGTCGACGGTTCGAGCCCGTTCACGGTCGCCATACTTGCCTCTGTAGCTCAGTTGGTAGAGCAACGGACTGAAAATCCGTGTGTCGTTGGTTCGATTCCGACCGGAGGCACCACTTTGCGGACATAGCTCATCTGGTAGAGCGCCACCTTGCCAAGGTGGAGGTAGCGAGTTCGAGCCTCGTTGTCCGCTCCAAAACAAAAGCACCACACTTTGTGTGGTGCTTTTGTTTTGGCTCCGTCCTTTATTTTGGTTCCGTTTTATTTTTGTACAGAGAGAACCAGCGAGTTGCAAAATTTGATTGCACTTGCCTTTTGGGCAGTATATAATAGTTTTGCGGAATATTTATAATAGGAGAATTACAAAATGAATAGTGATATGAAACTTTATTATGATTATACGATATCACCTTTAGGAA
>CAYJAS010000166.1:0-3617 GCA_964367895.1 uncultured Oscillospiraceae bacterium
CACATCGACCCGAAAGACCGTTGTTTCAAAATTGTGCGAACACGGACGACCACACCAAAGGCGGTGTAGAATGAGGGCAGGTTGGGGTAAAGGTGCATGTGGCAGTCCTTATGGACGGCGCATGCGCATTTATGCCAAGATGCCCCATTATACAGCGCCTAAAACAGCGGCACAGATTCGCCCCTATTTCTTCTTAAAGGTGTCCTTCAAGCTGACCGCGCGGTTAAATACCGGTTTTTCCGCTGTGCCGATTTTGTTGTCACGGCAGAAATATCCGAGGCGCAAAAACTGAAAATGTGTTTGCTCTTTATCCTCTATCAGCGAACGCTCCACCTTGGCATTTGCCATGATTTTAAGCGACTCTGGATTGATGCACTCGACAAAATCCTTGTCGGCGGCATCGGGCGAGGGGTCGGTAAACAGATTGTCATATACACGCACCTCGGCATCGGCCGCCGTGCTTTTGTCCACCCAATGTATCGTGCCCCTGATTTTACGGCCGTCGGCGGCATGTCCGCCTCTGCTGTCGAAATCGACGGTGGCGTACACCTTTGTGATATTGCCTTGCTCGTCCTTTTCAAAATCGGTGCATTTTACGATATAGGTGCCCTTTAAACGCACCTCGTTACCGACAAAAAGGCGATTGTATTTGCTTATCGGATTTTCCATGAAATCGTCACGCTCGATATAAACACTGCGTGAAAATGCCACGGCACGTGTGCCTTCCTCGGGATTTTCGGGGTTGTTTTCAATGTCAAACAGCTCGGTTTTGTCGCTCGGATAATTGGTCAGCTCAAGCTCAATGGGGTCGAGCACCGCCATCACACGGCGAGCGCTTTGGTTGAGATGCTCACGCAGGCAATGCTCCAAAAATCCGTATTCGACCACGCTGTTAACCTTGGAAACACCCACTCGGTCGATGAAATTGCGTATCGAAAGTGGGGTATATCCTCTGCGGCGCAAGCCCGACAGAGTGGGCATACGGGGATCGTCCCAACCGTCGACAAAGTTTTCCTCGACAAGACGGCGAAGCTTGCGCTTGCTCATGACGGTGTAATTTATATTAAGACGTGCAAACTCAATCTGACGGGGCTTTGCGCTGACATCGACATTGTCGATAACCCAGTTGTAAAGCGGTCTGTGATCTTCATACTCGAGTGAGCACAGCGAATGTGTGATATTTTCAAGGGCATCTTGAATAGGGTGTGCGAAATCGTACATCGGGAAGATGCACCATTTTGTGCCCTGTCTGTGATGCTCGATAAAGCGTATGCGGTAAATGACCGGGTCACGCATGTTGAAATTGCCGCTCTCAAGGTCGATTTTGGCGCGCAGCGTCATGCTACCCTCTGTGTGTTTGCCGTCACGCATTTCCTCAAAAAGGCGCAAACTCTCCTCAATCGGACGGTCACGCCACGGCGAGGTGGCCGGTGTGCTCAAATCGCCCCTGTGCTCTCTGAACTGCTCGGGCGAAAGCTGGCAAACATAGGCAAGTCCTTTTTTGATAAGTCCGACGGCAAGCTCATATGTCTCGGGGAAATAGTCGGAGCCGTAATAAAAACGCTCGCCCCAGTCAAAGCCCATCCAGCGGATATCCTCCTTGATGGCATCGACATATTCCTCGTCCTCTTTGGCCGGGTTTGTATCGTCCATTCGCAGATTGCAAAGTCCGCCGAAGCGCTCGGCGGTACCGAAATCTATGACCAGCGCCTTGCAATGCCCGATGTGCATATAGCCGTTTGGCTCGGGCGGAAAACGGGTGTGCACGCTGCTGTAAACACCGCTTTCAAGGTCTTTTGCGACAAAATCATGTATAAAATTGCCTGTTACTTCTGTGCTCATTTTATTTACCTTCTCTCAAAATGTAATTTGTATATTTTTCAAGTCGCTCACGGCATTTGTGCTCGCCCAGCAAAGTGATTATCGAGTGCAAATCGGGGGTGTTTTGTCGCCCTGTCAGTGCCACGCGGATTACCGAGGCCAGCTGTCCGACATGCCCTTTGTAAAGCTCGGGATTTGCCTTATACTGCTTGACATCGGGGCACATATTAAGGTCAGGGCACAGCGTTTTAAGGCTGTCAAACCACTGCTGTTTGTCGAGATTTATGTCAAAATTGTCGGCATATGCCTTGATAATATCGGCCTGCAATTGCCCGTCAAGCTCGACGCTCTCATATGCGCCGTCCCACAGTTCATCGTAAAAATAGCTGAGATATTGCTCGACATCACCCCATTTTTCAATGTCCTTTCGGGGCTTTGCACCACCTCGGTCTATGGCAAATATCGCCGTCGCAAACTGACAATCACGGGATAGCACAGCGTGCAATTTTTCGTTGTATTTTTGCGCCCATGTCAGCACCTGTGTGAGCACCTGCTCGGCCGTCATCAGCGAGATGCAACCGGCCGAAACGCTTTTGAGCTTTTGCAAATCAAACAGTGCGCCCGACGGCGAAAGCTTGGCTATTTTAAAGGGGAACTTTCTAAAATCCTCGCCTTTGTTTTGGCGTTGCCAATCTTCAAAAGCCGAGTTTGCAATGTTGAGCAAATACTGCACAACACCGTCTGCCGGGTAACCCTCCACGGCGAAATAATCGGCGGCCGCTTCGGGGTCTTTGCGTTTTGACAGCTTGCGCTTTCCGCCGTTTTCCTCTTTCATGATAGCCGAGGTGTGGCAAAACTTGGGCGGTTTTATGTCGAGTAAGTAAAATATTTGCAGGTGAAGCGGTGCCGACGGAACCCATTCCTCGCCACGCACAATATGAGTGATGCGCATTAGAGTATCGTCGGTGACATGGGCAAAATGATAGGTCGGAATACCGTCACTTTTGAGCAGTACGGCATCGGTAAAATTGGCTTCCATATCTATCTCGCCACGAATTACATCACGCAGTTTAACACGCTCTCCCGGCTTGCCCGGCGAACGCAGACGGAGCACCCACGGCATGTTGTTTTTGAGATTTTGCTCTATCTGCTCAGCGCTCAGATTGCGACAGCGTGCATATTGCCCGTGATAGCCGGGGGTGACCCCCTCATTTTCCTGTCCGGCACGCAAATCGGCGATTTGCTGTTCGGTGCAAAAGCATGGATATGCATGTCCACGGCGCACCATCTCCTTGGCGAAAGCATGGTAAAGTGGGGCACGCTTGCTTTGGGTATATGGGCCGTAATCGCCGATTTCGTCGCCGCTCTCTGTCGGCCCCTCGTCAAAGTTAATGCCGAAGGCGGAAAGGCCTTGCACGATAAGTTTTACACCGTCCTCGATTTCACGCTTTTTATCGGTGTCCTCAATTCGCAGAATAAATCGGCCGCCGCTAAGGTGTGCGGCACGCTCGTCAATCATTGCGCCGAAAACACCGCCCAAATGCAAAAATCCGGTCGGGCTGGGCGCAAATCTTGTGACTTGGGCGCCCTCGGGCAATTTTCTCGGGGGGAAATCCTCCTCGAGTAGGCTTTGTGGAGTTTTTGTTATGCTTGGAAAAAGCAGGTCTGCAAGGTCAAGGTCGGCTTGACCGTAATCTTTTTGTTCCGACATGTGTTCACATCCTAAATATATTTTTTAAATTAAATTGCTTTGTTGTGTGGGGCGTGTTTCATCCGTCCGATGTATAAATTTCTCT
>CAYJAS010000167.1:0-3573 GCA_964367895.1 uncultured Oscillospiraceae bacterium
CAGCGGTACGGCATGCCGAGTATTCACCCAAGATACCCCATTATACACCGCCTAACCGTGCTGTCAAAGGGCAAAATATCGCATAAGCATATCGGCCAGCTCCAGTCGGTAGGGATACCCCTGCGGATGCAAATAGCCGTATTTGTCACTAAGCTTTAGGCCGGCACGATATAGGGCGCTGTAGGCATCAAACGCCCAATCGCTGACCTGTTCCATGTCATGAGCGACTAATGACGACTGATCCTACTCGGCTAAAGAATCGCTAAACCTGTACAAAATGGTAATTAATTCCTCACGGCTAAGTGTCTGATCGGGCGAAAACTCGCTGTCCGAGGTGCCTATCATCAGCCCCTCGCTGTGCGCCCATGCGACAGCATCGGTGTACCATACGCCCTGCGCTATATCTGAAAAATCGTGCTCTGCCACAAACACCGGTGCGCCCGAGGCTCGCCACAATATGGTGGCCACCATGGCTCGGGTCATGGTCAAATCGGGCGAAAATGTCGTGGCCGAAGTGCCTGCCATAAGACCGTTTTGGTAGCAAAAGAGCACGGCCGAGTAATGCTCATTACTCGCCGAAATATCGGTAAACGGCACTTGTGCCGTGCCCAGCACAAAGCTTGACAAGTGGTCTGTTTGTGCGGTAAAAATGCCTGCTGCGCTCAAATAAACGCCGTTTAGCGGAAACATCATTCCGTCCTCACGCAGGTAATAAATCGCCTTGCTTTGCTCTGCCGGAATTGAAAGTGAAATGCCACCGTCGAACTCGGTAATTTTGCTGTCGCCGACGAAGATTTCAATATTTACCACTTTTTCGCCCTGTGCCTTGAGCAGCTGTTGCTCGCTCAGCTCACTGTCCAAAGCGGGGGTTATGGTAACGGTGAGGCTACCGCCCTGTGCACTCAATGTGGTCAGCGCCTGCCGTGGCAAATCGACTGAGGCGCTCTCGCATTTAAAGCTGAGGGTTTGCACATCGGTTGCCATAAACTCCGAGAGCGACTGCTGAGTTATCTCAAAATGAACGGCCTGCTTGTCCGACACAATGCGCACCTGTGCGCCCTGCCCGAAAGAGCGTGCATTGAGGGCGCCATCAAGCGCCTGTGCAAAATGATCGCTCCTCACACTCACCTTGTAATATAGCCCGAAATCGCTACCCGTGGGGGTGAGCGAGGCGATGGAATTGCCACCGCCCTGCGAAAGGGTGTAGGGCGCATCGGGCGGAGTTTCAATCGGGATTTCAACTCCACCGCCTGTACCGCCTGTGCCGGTTTCGGGCGGCAATTGCCCGTCGTCAAGGGGAATCTCAACCTGCTCAAACTGCGCCTCAAAAGTCAAATCATATGCAGGCATGGCAAAAGTGACCGTTTCACTGTCACTGTCCGGTAGCGAAAAGCTTGACGGTTCAACCTCCCACCCGACAAAATCATAACCATATTTGCTTCCGGCCGACAAAGTGACCAAATTGCCTTGGGCGTACTGCATATCGCCGTTTTGCCCTGCATACGAGCCGAGCACGGTCACCGTGTAAAGCTGCTGCTCGGGCGAGATTATGTTTATGGAAAAGGTGGTGGTAAAATGCTCACCATTTCCCTTGCCGTTTGCAATAGTTGCCTTGACGGCAACCGAGCCGACAGAGGTCGCTCTAAAGGTAGAGCCGTTTATCGTAGCGCCCAAATTATTGCCGGCCACCGTCCAAACAATGTCCTGCTCGCTTGCGTTGCTCGGCACAATGCGACCGCTCAAAGTGAGCGATTGCCCAAGGGTGTACACCGTCGGAAGCTGGGAAATATCGCTCACGGCGATAAAAGTGTTTTGGTCACCTGTGGCAAGCAAAGTCACATTGACCACCTTGTCGCCGTCTTCAATGAGCACATCTTCGCTGTGCGCTGTGTACCCCTCACAGGTGATTGTTATGCTGTAATCGCCCGGGGCAAGTCGGTCAAAGGCGTAGCTTCCGTCGTCAATATCGGCCGTTTTGCGGGCTATCTCTCTCGCCTGTGAGTCAAAAAGCACGACAAGTGCCTCTTTCGGGCTTGAAATGCCCCCAATTGTGCCTGTTATCGAATATGTTGCCTGCTCGGTATCGCCCAATATAATATTGTCGCCACTGATGCCCAAAGTGTAAGGCATATCGGTTTCAAGGGTTATTGCGCTCAAATCATCTGCGCTTGGGGTGTATCTGTCACCATATAACAGTATTTCGCTCTGACCGCTTGGAGGAATATCGACACCGCTCAATGTGATATTTCCGCTTAGCGACCCGGAGATGGACAGCTCGCCACCGAGCAAATGCACACGGCAATCGGCATCACCGCTTAGCGCTATATTGCCATCTGAAGCGATTGTGCCCGAAATCGCACCGCCGCTCATGTCCATATCTCCGCCGTCCACCATAACATCCCGACCGATGACACTCAAGCTGTTGTCTCTTATATATCCGTCTTGCATTTCAAATTGACCGAAAGGGGAGATGTAGACAATCTGCCCATTGCCCGAGACGGTATTGTCGCTTATCTCACCGTCTTTAAGCTCAAAATCACCGCTTTGAATGTCAATTATCGATGGGGAGGCCTCATTTCCGCTGATTGTTCCGCCATTTAGCACAAAGCTTCCAAGGCTAAAAACGGCGACAGCGCTGTCGCTGATTTGACCGCCCTCCATGCTAAAATGTCCGCTGCTCAATATGTCAACTGCGACATTGCCGCCACTAATTGTTGCGCCCAGCTGTGTAAAACTGCCTGCGACCGAAATTGCCACATCATCACCGTGCACCGTACCTCCGCTTAGGCAGGGGTCAAGTGTCAAGCCGGCACCGTCAGGCACGGTTATTGTCGCACCGCTTGACGAGCTGAGGGTATAGCCGCCGAGGCAGATTGAAACATCGGCGCCGTCAGCTATTGAAATTGATGTCGAAAGATTGCCTTGCAGAACATAATTGCCGCTTGTCAGCGGTGACATGTCGGCGGTCAGCGCAATATCACCCTCCGAAAGGGCGTAAAACGAAGGCGAAAGGCAGAAGAGTAATGCCCCGAAAGCCACCCAAAGGGTAACAAATTTTACAGCTTTTTTAATCATATTTTCGCCCTCTTTCTATGGTTTGAAGTAGTTTGTCAGTCCATTGTTTATTTACCACATTATACCATTAGAGGAAAAATATTTCAATATTTTGCCGAAAAATGTCGAAAAAAATGTGGAATTGCCATTTTTAACAAAAAGAGGAATTGATTTTTATTGATTTTTTCAAAGAAAAAATTGCTCAAATCATAGTTTTATATGATTTGCAAAAAATCAAAAAATGCTATAATAGCATTGTGATAGCATATTTTGCATAGCGCGGGATTGCCCGTTGGGAGTTGACTGTGCCGAGTCAATCTCCCATTGCTGTGCAAAAGAGCATTACGGATAAATTTAAAATAACCGCCCAATCGGGCGGTTTTGTTATTTAAAAATTCTACCGCAAGTGAATTGCGGTGAATTAGAAAATAATCGCCTGATTAATTATCATAGGCAATTATTTTACGGCACTCCCCGAGTGCCGGCTCGGTGCTTTGCACACTCGCAAAAACACACCCA
>CAYJAS010000168.1:0-3529 GCA_964367895.1 uncultured Oscillospiraceae bacterium
TAGCACAGGGGAAAATGACATGCAACACAGAGCCGATTTGGAGGCGGCGAAATAGCATAGCCGTCTAACACTTTCAGGGTAAACAAAACGGTCACCGGGGAGCTGGCGCTCCACAGTGCCCAAGGGCTTCAGTACACCTCTCAAGATACCATGACCTAATGCAAGAATACGCCATAACGCCATCCATGTTAAGATCTGGCAACTGCTTTGACAACGCTATGGCTGAAAATTTCTTTGGAATTCTTTTTACCGCTTCATACACTTTTACAATCACCAACCCATTCAAATTAAAACAGGCGTGGCTCCGCTTACGCTTCGCCACGCCCGCTAACACGGTTTTGCTTCAGGGGTCTTTTTGTGCTGTCCGCACAATTTGGGGTGTTTTGGCACTTTCCGCTTTACCGAAAGTGTTTATTAATGCACAATGGGTAGGATTAAGGTAATCAGTGTTATTTCAAAAGGTGAAAAGCAGTTTAAGCGTCGCTAAGCGAAGAAACTGAACACAAAGCTCGCAATCAGCAAGACAATAGCACCGCCGATACGGGAAGAAATCGCCGCGTAGGACATAAGCTGCATTCTGTTAGCTGCGCCGAGAACCTGAAGGTCGCCGCTTCCGCCACGGTTAGCCATGCAAAGACCGGCTGTGATAGCCGACTCAACAAAGTAGAATCCGAACAGATGACCAACGATACCACTACCGATAACTGCGCCCAAGACGACGAATGCGCAGACAACGAGGGTTTGCACGTTGAGAACTGCGACGAGGTCTGCAAGATCTGTAAAGGCGATACCGATACCGACCATACACATGCCCATAAGCGGACCACTCAAAAAGCCTGAAAGTCTCTTTGCGCCGGCTCTGAGGTTCATCGGGATAATATCTGTCAGGTTGAGCAAAACGGTAAAGATAACCATGTAAGCGTATGTATGCAGAGTGACAGGGCCGATAGCCGGAAGAATTGTGTTAGAGAACACGCGCGAAACAGCGTAAACCGTTCCGACCATCAAAAGTCCGCCTGCGAGGTCTTTAAGGCTTAGCTCGGCCTCTTTTTTCTTTTCGCCTTCTTCTTCCAAAAGCTTGGGAGCAGAGCGGAGAAGTTCGCCATTACCGGTCAGTTTGGGGAACTTGTTGCCGACTGCGGCAAGTGCAACAGCGGCTAAGATAGCGAAGTTGTTGGCCAAGGTCAGGATAGCGATAGCCTGTGAATAGAAGGTGTCTTTGCTCTGACCTGTGGTAGCTTCCCACATCTCGCTGAGCGGGATAGCACCTGCGCCGTTACCGCCGCCCATGGTCGGCAGAACATACAAAGTCAGGATGGATTCAAAATCAAGTCCGACAAGCAGACCGGCGATAACACCGAATATGCCTGCTACAATAACACCGCCGAGGATTGCCGGTATGTAACCTGCAAAAGCTTTAAGCAATTGCTTGCGATTAACTGCCAAAACAGCAGATACGATGAGTAGCGAAATAAACAGGGTCTGGAAGCCGAAATCATCATAGAAGAATGTAATTCCTTCGCTGTACTCTGAGGGAAGAATGTTGTAGTGCTCAAGCACAGCCGCGCCTAGGAAGGCAAGCAGTGCGCCGCCGCCGCAATATGCGTTCCAGATGGGGATACGCTCACCCAGCTCATAAAGAACGATACCGATTGCGAACATGATGGTGATAATGCTAAGCATATCATCGCTCGGGAGCAGACCTCCGAAAGCACCGATATAAACAATTACAAGGAATGTTCCAAGCATCCAAAGCGGGGTGCCGTACAGCTTGCGCTGCAAAATGCTTGTGTTAGCTTGAGTTGCTTCATTTTTTTGCATAATAATCTCTCCTAATTCTTTTTTTGTTTTGCCTTTTCACCTTAAAATCACCTATGAAAAACCTTTGCTGCGATGTCTAAAAATGCCCGCTCGGGAATGCTTAAATATGCGTCCTTTCGCCACATGGCAACCACATCAAAGGCGGCTCCGGGGTCGTCTATAGCAAAATGATGTGCCTGCTGCACACAGTTTACCAGCTTTAGCGTCATGTCGGGGATTATGGTTGCCCCTATACCGGCGGTCGCCAGCCGATATGCCGTCATATTACTGCCGGTCTGCATGGCCACATTTAAAGCGATGCCGTATTTTTCAATCAAGCGGTCCACAATTTGCCGTATGCCTTGCCCGTCGTTGCGCTGTATGAAAGGAACCTGTTTGAGTGTGCTTAAATCCACCGGATCTCCGCCGATGGCATATTGCCTTGCCAGCTCGTGCGAGATGATTAGCTTGAGGTGCTCACGATATAAAAACATGTGTTCAAGCTCCGGTCGATCCTCGGTTTTCGGAACGATAATGCAGTCTACCGTGCCCTTTTGTAGGTGCTCGACAAGCCGTTCTGTGCTGTCCTCTTTGACTTTCACTTTAGTTTCGGGGAATTGTGCGTTAAAATCGGAGATGATGAGTGGCAACATATAGGTCGCTCTCTCTCTCGGCATGCCGATTTTGATGCGTCCCTTTTTGTTTTGTGAAATATCGCTCATTTCCTTGAGCAGAGAACTGTGCATATCGAGCATCCTTGCCGCCGTTTGAACGTATTTTTCGCCGGCATAGGTCAGCGAAATGGGGTTTGTGCTTCGGTCAAACAACTTTGTCTGCAAATCCTCTTCAAGTTTGGAAATATAATGGCTGAGTGACGGCTGGGAAATAAATAGATGCTTTGCCGCCTTGGTGATACTTTTGTGCTCTGCGACCATGTAAATGTAATACAGCTGTTTTATCTCCATTTCCGTCACCTCCTTTAATTAATATCCCAGCTTTTCAAGCTGTTGTGCAAAATTGTCCGGAATAATCTTGCCGGTTTTTGCAATTTCCTCTTTGAGAAGTTCCATCTTGTCGATTTTATCCTGAGCGCCCTGCATAATTTGCTCGGCAAACTCGGGAGGAACGACACAGACGCCGTTTCTGTCGGCGATAACAATGTCACCCGGATTGACGGCGACACCGCCGCAAGAGATGGGCACATTTATTTCGCCGTTTGAGTTTTTGGTACTGCTTCCCGCAGTGACCGAACGGGCGAAAATCGGAAATCCGATTTCCTCGTTTTCGTCAATATCACGGAAAGCACCGTCAATTACAACGCCGGCAAGACCGAGTTGCTTACATACAAGGCTTCTGTGGTCGCCCCAAACGGCATTGTTTCCGCTTCCGCGTGCGTCAATGACAATGACATCACCCGGTTTTGCAAGGGAGATTGCCTTGGTAACCAGCAGACTGTCGCCCATCATCAGCTTGAGGGTGATTGCAGGGCCAACGATTTTCTCCTTGCTGGTGTACGGCTTTATTTGATAATCCATCGCATTGTAGACGATGGTGCCGTCGCACATTTCGGGGGCGCTGTATTTTTTAATTTTCTCAATCAGCTCGGCAGAGGGACGCTCAATCTCCTCTATGACTCTGTAGCCTATTTTACCCTGACTCATATTAGCCCTCATTTCTTAATTTGTAGAGTGTGATAATGCGATGATTGATAGGTGTAGGGCAAGGGCTG
>CAYJAS010000169.1:0-3511 GCA_964367895.1 uncultured Oscillospiraceae bacterium
GGTATATACTACTGGTCTATTATTGGTGATGAGGTGAAAATATGGATAATTATAGTGAAACAAGACTCAAGATATTAGAAATTGGAAAAGCAGAATTTTTGGAACATGGATACAAAGATGCTTCACTTAGGCAGATTGTGGCGAAAGCTGGATTTACGAAAGGTGCTTTTTATGGATACTACAAAGATAAGGCTTCACTTTTTTATGATTTAACAGATTCGTGTGTAGATGTCTTTTTAGATAACTTCAAGAATGCACAATTGACTTTTTTTGATTTGATTGGAACAGATGAAACTGCAAGTTCTAATTCACGCTCAATTCAGTTTCTGTTTAGTTTTGTAGAATATGTTTATGACAACTATGACGCTTTTAAGCTGATTATATGTAAAAGTGCAGGAACAAAATATGAAAATTTTGTACATGAGTTGGTGGATTTACAAGTCGATAAAACTTTGTTATATCACGAGGAACTTAAAACATTAGGGAAGATAGAAGGCGAGATGGATAGAAAGTTATTTCATATATTGGTATCGGCTTATTATGAAAGTCTTTTTGAAATAATCAGACACGATATAAAAAAGCCAGAAGCGATCGGATATATTGAAAAAATTTCGAGATTTTTTACCGCTGGATTTGAAACAGTTATAAAATATCTTTAATGTAGGGTGCAAATATGAATGTAGAAAAAATCTTGAGAAAAAGTTCAATGACAAATTGCTTTAGCAAAATTAGCAATGAGAAAATAAAAGCAGAGATTTTGAATCTGTTCTCAAAAATGCTGGAAGAAATACAATTAGGTAATAAGGTGATATACAAACACAGTGCATACTCTATCTTCCCTGCTATTGCAGTGTATAAAGTGCTGTTGCAATATGAAGGTAAAGATATAGCATACAGAAAGTTAGAAGAATGCATTTTAAATAATGCAAAAAAACAAAAAAAGTTTTTGAAATCACTTACGATTTTACCAGGGTTTTTCAAACTATTTGGCAAGATGTGTAAAGTCGGAGTAGCAACAAATTTCGGATCACCCGCTTTTGATATGATTTGGGAAGAAAATTCTGATAAATTTATAAAATGGACGTGTACATCCTGTATTTATCATAACGAATTAACACGCTATGGAGTTGGAGAACTAACAAGAATTTTCTGTAAGGCAGACGATGTGATGTATGGCAATTTAAAAGGAGCAAGTTGGGCAAGAACAAAAACAATTGGCAATGGAGACGAATTATGTAATTTTAAATTTATAAGTAATAATGTAGATGTTGGTTAGTTTAAGATAACTGGGGGGGGGATAAAAATGGATACAAAAATGCAAACCAGAGACTATATTTCAAGTGGTATATTATCACTAATTTACATGGTGGTAACATTTATTGTAGGTGCAATAACACAGGCAATGCCTGCAACATTCTTGCTCATGCCTATGTTTGTGGCAATATTTACAGGACCGATATTTATGCTTTATGCTGCTAAAATCCCCAAAAGAGGTGCGATAACAATTTTGGGATTAATTTCCGGAATTATTTCCTTTGTAGGAGGAATGTTCTGGATGATGGCGGCCTTTTTTGTGGTATTTGGTGTGGTTGCAGATTTGATCTGTGCTATCGGAACATATAGGTCTTTCAAATGGAATTTATTAGCACAAAACTGGTGGGTAGCTGTACTTATTATTGTAGGTTCTATGGTTTGTGGTGTAATTGGGGGGATTGTTGGAAAGTCAATGATGAAAAAGCATTTTGAAAGAGCAGGGATTGTATAAGATGAAACTTGATCCCCGAACAAAACTTATCATACTTACATTTACTTCTATCATTATATTTTTTGTAGAGATAACATGGATTGAATGTGTTTTGGTAGTGATTCCATTTCTTTTGCTTGTGTGGTCAAAAGAATATAGGACAGCAATTAAGCAAGGTTTATTATATATATTACTGTTGCTTGCTGCATTAATTTTAGCGCCTGTTCTGCCAACAAGCATAGGAAGTGTGGTCTTTGTTTTTAGCATATATTTAAGAAAACTTGTACCAGCTGTTATGCTTTGTACTCTACTTGTCAAAACAACAAGGGTAAGTGAATTCTTGGCAGCAATAGGACGATTGAATTTGCCGAAGGGCTTTACCATAGCACTCTCTATTACGCTTCGCTATATTCCAACTTTAGGAGAGGAATATGGTTTCATTAAAGATGCAATGATGCTAAGGGGGATTGCAACGAATTTATGGAGTGTAGTATCTCACCCCATAAAAAGCATGGAATACATATATGTTCCTATCTTGACATCTGCTACTAAGATAGCAGATGAAATTACCTGTGCGGCAATTACTAGAGGTATTGAAAAAATAGGTAGACGTAGTTGCATAACAAAAATAACTTTTTCGGTTTATGACATTCTAGTGATAATCGTATATGTCGCTACCGCTATTGTTGCGGTGTATTCGATGGTGGGAGGTGTGACATGATTGAGCTAAGTAATGTGAAATTTAACTATAAAAATCAAGATGAAAATGGACTTTGCGATGTATCGCTTCATATAAAACAAGGCCAATGTGTGCTTTTATGTGGAGCAAGTGGCTGTGGGAAAACTACGCTTACGAGGCTTATCAATGGGTTAATACCTCATTTTTACGAGGGGAAACTGAGTGGAGATATTACGGTTTGCAAACAGAAAACAAAAGATGTGGATATGGCTACGCTCACGGATTTTGTAGGAAGTGTTTTCCAGAATCCGAGAACACAGTTTTTCAACACGGATACAGATAGTGAAATAGTTCTTGTTCTTGACGAACCGTCTTCCAATCTCGACAAAAAAGCAATAGAAGAACTGAGTGAGTTTATAAAAAATGCAAAAGCATGTGGCAAAACCATCATAATTGACGAACACAGAATTTGGTATCTTATGGATGTTGTTGATAAAATAGTATTAATGGAAAAAGGAAAAATAAGAAGCAAATATACAATCTCAGAGTTTTTAGCACTTGAAAATAGTGAGATTACTGATATGGGACTAAGGGTAAGGGATTTATCAGATGTAGGCACAGCAATATGTATAAGCACTCCACAAGAGAATACAATTGAAATAAAAAAACTATCAGCAAAAATAGAAAAGAACGAAATAATAAGAAAGATCAACCTATCGGCCTCTGGGGGTGAGATAGTCGCTATTATGGGTGAAAATGGTGCAGGGAAAACGACGCTCGCAAGAACACTGTGTGGACTGAACAAGGACTATAGTGGACATATAAGTCTAAATGGCAAAAAACAAACACGAAAAGAGCTTGTGAAAAATGCTTATATGGTAATGCAAGATGTCAATCATCAGCTTTTCAGTGAAAGCGTTCAAGGTGAATGTAAAATAGGCTTGAAAGAGGTAGACGATATGGAAATAGAAGCAAGCCTCAAATCGCTTGATTTGTGGCAGTATAGAGACAGGCACCCTGTATCACTTTCTGGCTTTATAGGAAATTTCATTTCCTATAAAGGGGGATGAAAAAAATGCCCATCGATT
>CAYJAS010000170.1:0-3454 GCA_964367895.1 uncultured Oscillospiraceae bacterium
CCGCCGCGGCGTTTCATCTTTTTCATGCCTGCGCCGCTCATTTGTTTCATCATTTTTTGCATCTGGTCAAACTGCTTTAAAAGACGGTTGACCTCTTCAAGCTTCAGACCGCAACCGGCGGCAATTCGCTTTTTGCGACTGTAATTTATAATTTCGGGATTGTCACGCTCTTTTTGGGTCATCGAGAGAATTATCGCCTCGGTGCGTGCCATTTGCTTTTCGTCAACATTTGCACCGGCAAGCGCCTTTGCGTTCATGCCCGGAATCATGGCGAGCATTTCCTGCATACCGCCCATATCACGAAGCTGTTTAAGCTGTTCGTAAAAATCGGTCAAAGTCAGCTTGCCACTGCGCATTTTTTTCTCGAGTTCGGCCGCCTTTTTATCGTCAAAGCTCTGTTGTGCCTTTTCAACCAAGGTCATAACATCGCCCATGCCGAGGATACGAGAGGCCATTCTGTCGGGGTGGAAGGGCTCTATAGCGTCAAGTTTTTCGCCCATGCCGACAAACTTAATCGGCTTGCCGGTGACAGCCCGTACAGACAGCGCCGCACCACCACGTGCATCACCGTCCAGCTTGGTCATCAGCACCGAGTCAATGCCCAGCTGTTCGCTGAACGCCGTTGCGGCGTTTACCGCATCTTGACCGGTCATACCGTCTACAACAAGCATGATTTCATGGGGTTTTACTGCCGCTTTCATTTCGGAAAGCTCGCCCATCAGTTGTTCATCTATATGAAGCCGTCCCGCTGTGTCGATAAATAAAAGGTCGTTGCCGTGCCGCTTTGCGTGCTCATAAGCCGCCTTTGCGATTTCCACCGGGTTACCCAGCCCCTGCTCAAATACCGGCACATCAAGCTGCGCGCCGACAACTTTCAGCTGGTCTACAGCGGCCGGACGGTAAACGTCACAGGCGCAGAGAAGCGGCCGCCTGTTTTCACGCTTTTTAAAATAGCCGGCCAGTTTTGCAATATTGGTGGTTTTACCTGCGCCCTGAAGTCCGACAAACATTATGACGGTGGGCGGATTGTTTGAAAGCTTGATTTTGCTCTGTGCACCGCCCATAAGCTCGCACAGCTCGTCATTGACAATTTTTATAACCTGCTGTGCAGGGCTTAAGCTGTCCAGTATATCGACCCCTATCGCCTTTTCGGTGACGGTGGCGATAAAGCTTTTTACTACCTTAAAGTTTACATCGGCCTCGAGCAGTGCAAGGCGCACCTCTCGCATAGCCTCTTTGACATCGTTTTCGTTCAATCGCCCCTTGGAGCGAAGCTTTTTAAAAACATTGCCAAGCTTTTCGGAAAGTCCTTCAAATGCCATATTAGGCCTCCTTACAAAGCTTTAAAATCTGTTCGGTTTTGACGGCAATCTCGTAATTCTTCAGCTGGGTGTTTACCTGCGAAATATACGATGCCGCCTGCTCAATTCGGGTGATTTTATCTTCAATGCCGGCATAACGCTTCATAAGCCCGAGTTTATCCTCGGTGCTGCGCAAAAATGTCTCGCCACGGACGATGGCATCTCGAACACCCTGTCGAGATATACCGGCATGCTCTGCTATTTCGGTGAGGGACATGTCTTCATTATAATAAAGGTCAAAAAGCTCCCTTTGCTTTTCGGTGAGCAGTTCACCGTAAAAATCAAAAAGCATAGACATGTGAAAAGTATCGCTTTTCAAAATTATCCCCCTCTCTGTAAAGTAATTTAGCTTTACAACAAGATTTATTATAACCGACACAGGCTGTTAAGTCAAGTTATTTTTGCCGTAAAATGAAAAAATACGGCGAGAAAACAAATCCTCGCCGTATTTAAAGTTTGAAATATTACGATTTGTATACGATTTTGCCGCCTACCATGGTCAAAGTCGGCTTGATGTCCTTGATAGCCATCGCATCGCAGGTGAAGATATCTGTGTCAAGCACAATGATATCTGCGACAAATCCCGGCTTAATTCGGCCTTTGCTATCCTCTTTAAACTGTGCATATGCACTGCCGACGGTGTAGGCATCGATAGCTGTTGTGACATCTACACACTCGTTTTCAAAGTGGAAATCGGGCTCGACATTGCCGTCCAAATCTTTTCTGGTCACGGCGCAATAAATGCAGGGGAACGGATTTAAATCCTCAACCGGCGAGTCGGTGCCGAAGGCGACAATCTTTGCGTTTAGGTCGCACATGGTTTTAAAAGCGTAAGAGGTGGAGGAAAGCTCGGTGCCACAGCGGCTGCCGACAGCATGGATATCATACTGGAGGAATATCGGCTGAACAATTTCCAAAATCTCGTCTTTAGCTATGCGCTCAAGCATAGGACGGTCGGTGATTTGGCAGTGAACAATACCGTGGCGCAGGGGGTTTTTTCCGTCACGCATGACTTTTTCATAACTGCCGATCATTTTGTCGATAGCGTCATCGCCGATGGCGTGAGTGACCACTTGAATGCCTGCGGCATCGGCAAGAGAGCAAAACTCATCGGTAACTGCCTCATCGATAACTTCAACGCCGAAATTGCCCGCATCGTCACAATACTCACTGCGCATGGTGGCAGTGCGCGCACCCAAACTGCCGTCTTTGAATATTTTCAGTGGGCCGAGTGTCAGATGCCCGTCGGCGAGGGGATAAATGCCTTTTGAAAACTCGCCCTTTTCGATATACTCTTTAAACTGCTCGGGCTGTGCAAAGCACACCTGATGATGGTAGCGAAGTAGGCCTCTGCCGCTCTCGTAAAACTCACGGATTATAGAGAAACACTCATCGGCATCTTTGATAACCGTGCCGACATCATTGCTGTGCACCGAGGTAAGACCGACCGAAACGGCATATTTCATGCCTGTTTCAAGCATATCGGCATATTGCTCACGGGTGGGGGTGGGAATGAGAGCCTTGACATAATCGCAGGCGTTTTCGGCAAAAATGCCATTGGGATAGCCGTCCTCACCGATTTCAAACAGGCCGCCCTCATATTGCGGTGAATTGCCGTCAAGTCCGAGCATTTCTATAGCTTTTGTGTTGGTGGTCAGCGAATGTCCGCAAACACGGGCGAGCACGACCGGGATTTCGGTGGAAATTCTGTCAAAATCATGTCTGGTCGGGGTGCGGAAATTGTCCTTGACAAACAGGTCTTGGTTCCAGCCCATGCTGTAGATGCCGTCCTTGCACTTTTCGGGGTGCTCAGCCATAAACTTATGGCAGCGCTCGACAATTTCGTCTATCGAGGTGCAACCCATTGTGTTGACAAGCGACAGGTTTTTGCCCACCATCATAAGGTGGTTGTGAGAGTCGTTCAGACCGGGAAGGACGGTTTTTCCGCCACAATCGATGACTTGATCGGGGTTCATCGCCTGTATTTCGGCAGTGGTGCCGACGGCGACAATTACACCCTCATCGATGAGTATTGCCTCGGCAAAGCAGTCACGGTCGACATATACCTTGCCGTTTAGAAAAGCTGTTTTCAT
>CAYJAS010000171.1:0-1685 GCA_964367895.1 uncultured Oscillospiraceae bacterium
TCAAAAAAGTATTTTTGACCGCTGAAAATTAAAAAAGCCTACTGCAAATAAATTGCAGTGGCTTTGAAAATCTCGCAAATGCTCGATTTTACGGCCTTCCTCGAAGGCCGCCGACACCGTGTGTCGGTCAGACAATCTTAAAACCGAAGGTTTGGAGATTGTCTGAAAAGTTTCAATAATTTACCTCACCTGATAACCGCCACGTCAAACTTGGGTAGGCGTGACGAAATTATAAGATACATAACCCCCTGTGCGCAAGCGGTTATAATCCACGACAGCGGATACACATAATAAATGCTCTCCAGCGTGCCGAACATCGGGAAAACAACCATGACCCAAAATATGCGGAAAATGCACACACCGCACAGCGAAACCACGGTCGGCATAAGCGAACTGCCCATGCCCCTCAGCTGACCGACCATCACGTCCATCATGCCGAAAATAAAATAAACAGAGGTGGTAATTCTCAGCTTCATAACGCCGATTGCGATGACGCTCGGCTCGGTATTATACAGCGACAGCAGCTGTGGCCCCAGCAGATTCATCAGCAGGCCGAGGGTTCCGCCAATAACCGCAACAATGCCCAAACCGTACAGCAAACCCTTGCGAGCACGCAAAAACTTTCTCGCGCCCATATTTTGCCCGGCCGCCGTCAGCGTCGCTTGGGTGATGCTGTTCATGGCGACATACAAAAACCCCTCAAGGTTTGAAGCGGCAACATTTCCGGCGACCACAGACGAGCCGAAGGAGTTGATGGCCGACTGCACGGTGGCGTTTGAAAGGGAAAAAAGTGAGCCCTGCACACCTGCCGGAAGTCCGATTCGCACGATCTCTTTGAGTTGTTCTTTATGAAGTTTCAGCTTTTTCAAATCGAGCTTTAAAATGTCGTTGTACTTTAAAAAACATCGCACAATCAATACTGCCGAAATGGCTTGGGCGGCGATGGTCGCAAGGGCGACCCCGGCAACGCTCATGCCGAGCACTATGACAAAAAACAGGTTTAAAATCACATTTACAATGCCGGAAAAGGCCAAATATTTAAGGGGGCGCTTGGTGTCACCGACCGCCCTAAGCATGGCGGCGCCGAAATTGTAAACCAAATTAAAGGGCATACCCAAAAAGAAAATGCGTATGTAAAGGGTCGCCCCGTCGATAACATCGGGCGGACTTTGCATCAAGGTGAGCAGCGGCCGTGCGGCAAGCAGGCCGATGATCATAACCACCACAGAGGACAGCGCCGCCGCCGTCAATGCGGTGTGCAAAGTTTTGTCCATATTTTCGGCATCCCCACCGCCGTATGCACGGGAAATTGTTACGCCGGCACCCATCGAAAGGCCCATAAAACAGCCGATAATCAGGTTGACCAGCGGCCCTGATGAGCCGACGGCAGACAGCGCCTGAGGCCCTGCAAATTGCCCGACGACAATCATATCGGCGGCGTTGTACACCAGCTGGAGCATGTTGGTCACGATAAGGGGAATTGAAAAGCTGATAATTTTCGCTATCAGCGAGCCTTCGGTCATGTTGATTTGATTTCTGGGTTTAAGCGCCATAAAAAATCGCTCCAATTTGTTTTTTTGCATGAGATATGCAAAAAATTATTTATATTTGCAATTTAAACATTGTATCACGTTTTTTGGATTTGTGCAACCTCCGAGATTTTTAATTCTGCCCATGTTCGCACA
>CAYJAS010000171.1:1785-3413 GCA_964367895.1 uncultured Oscillospiraceae bacterium
CAAGGAAATGGCGAGGATATCGGCACCGGGCAGATTGGCGAGGACAGTGATTTTGTCGGCCTGTGGATTCACGGCGGAAGTTACAGACAGCTTGAGATTACGGTCACCAACACCGTCGAATACCGCCGTGGCGATGAAAAAATATGGGGCGAATACAGTTTGAGTGAGGACAAACGCACCATATATTTCACCGGCGATGTCGCAGAAATCATGGGCGAGTCGGCATATTTAAACGTGGAAAATCACATGGTCACCCCCGATTACAGCTACAACAATCAGGTAGCAGGCGGATTTTTTGCGCGTGAGTTTTTGGTAGGGCAAACGGCAAATCCCCAGTCTCTCACCATCGACCAAGCGGCCGGAAAATGGGACAGGCCGGGTAGCACCTCGTACATCAAAATCAATTCCGATTTCACCTATGAGCTTGACGAGTTTGACGGCACGACAAGCGGTAAAATCGAGCTGAACGAACAGTATGTTTTCCTGTACGACCAAAACGGAAGCATCTTCACCTCGGCATATTTTCACGGCGATGGGGACGGTGTGACAAGGTTTTATATAAACGGCTACTACGGCGCATATGAAAAAGCTCAGGACAGCACAATCACCGAGCCTGAGCCTGAGCCAGAGCCCGAGCCCGAACCCGAACCCGAACCGCAGGCCATGGACTTTTTCTCCGGCATTTACGGGCAATGGCGTGACGATTATTACGGCGTTTATATTAATATTTACGACAATGGCACCTACCGCATTTCGCCGGCCGGCGGTATTCCCGGCGTTGAAAATGAGGGCGATTTGTTCAACGATTACGGCATGTTCTCGCTCCATTCCTTGGGTGCGGTACAAAGCAAAAACACAGATGACGGAGTGGACATCTTCCCTGTTTATGACGGTGAGCGCTATGGCATGTTTGAGCTTTCGGGGCTTGGTCTTTACTTTGAAAAGCTGAGCGAAACGCCCGAGGGCGACCCACCCTCGCTGATAATTGAGGACGGTTCTGCTTTTGACATCAATGAGCTTCCGCTGCTGCTTGGCACAGAGGGAGAGCAAATTATGATAGCAAACGGCGTTTCGCATTACAACAAGGAAAACGGCGAGAATTATGAGCGTACCAGTGCATATTACAGCATCGAAAAGACCGAAGATGTCATTGAAGATGACGGCAGACGGTATATATATTTCACCGTGCAGATGACCGTGCCCGATTGGGCGGTCGAGCCTGTCGATTATGAGCGGTCATTTTTCTGGCGATGGGATTTCTTCGATTATCGCTACGGATATTTGATCCCGACCCGTGAGTCATTTTTCAACAGCACCCAAAACGGATATGATTTTTATCAGTACATCATACCCTATGATTACGGCGATATAAATCTGGTCATCGGCTACAAGCAGAGCGTGCAAACAGATGTGGGCGACAACAAAGTGGTGCACACGATGGAGTTTGTGTGCAGTATGCCAAACGGCTATGACAATCTTGTTTTTGCCGCAATGACGGCGCCGGAAAGCCATGACAGACAGCAGTTTGAGGAAGATTTGCTAAACGATGTCGCCGCATTTTTACCCATGGAAGATTTCCCGTGGCTTGACCTTGAAAACGGCCTTTTCTGCAGATTTTATTAGTAGTA
>CAYJAS010000172.1:0-3406 GCA_964367895.1 uncultured Oscillospiraceae bacterium
TGTAAATAAATATATCAGTGCTGTAAAAACTACTTTTCCGGCGATAGCCATTCGGGATGTGCTTTGCTGCTCGACCAATTTGGGAGAGTTTGCTCGCAATATTGTGCGAGCCTTTGCCTGCTCTGCTCGGTGGACAAATCGCAAATCAAATCATCGGGTAGCTGTGAGGAAAAGGGGCATGAGGCAATGCAAATGCCACAATCCGAGCCAAGGTGTTGCCACATTGCGAGACAGATTTCATCATTGAAGTCGCTTAAATTGTCCTTGATCGCCTTTGGCGGACATCGCTTCTGGCAGGTTTTGCATAAATCGCAAAACTCACGGATGTAAAGCTTTTCCCGTTTTGACGGAGTAAGTGGTATATTTGTGGACACAAGCCCGAGTCGCACCCTTGGCCCGTGAGATTTTGTGATTACAAGGCCGTTTAGACCGACATCACCAAGACCGGCATCTTGCGCTATACGCGGAATGGGAAACAGATAATTTCCGTCCATATTGTTGCGCGCCTGATAGCCGAGACTCCTTATATAATAGGAGAGCACCATGCCGATTATTGCGGCATCGATATACCCTTTGGTCACCGCCACCGACTGGATTACATGTGGCGCCGTGTCGATAAGTTGCTTTTCCATCGGCACGGTAAAGACAATGCCATATGAAAAATCGGGGGATATCGGCTGTCCATATTCGGCCTGCGGTCGGCCTTTATGCGAGTAATAGTGCTCCTCTTTGAGTGCCACGACTGAAACATCTGCGGCGCCGTATAATTTGGCCAGCCCGATTATCGTTTTTGTAAACTGTTCCGGAGTGCTCTGCACGGCGGTGGGCGAAACATCGCCACTTGACAGATGTTTAATATCAGAGAGAAAGTCAAAACAGGCAAAGGGGATACTTGAAATCAGGGGATCAAAAAAGGCAGATGAACTGTCACCCATGACCGATTTTTGGCGCATCTTTTCGTCATATTCAAGCTTTTCCGGGTGCCTTTGATAGTATTCGTTATACTCAGGGCTACCTTTAATATAAGTCGCTCGGGCAAAGAGGATATCTCGCTCGTCTTTTCGCATTTTAAACCCTCCGAACTTTATTTAATAACGTGACGCTGTTATTGTAGAAAAAGATTTGGGAGTAGGTGCTGTGAAACTGTGCTCGTGGCCGTCCAAGGGGTTTACAAAGGTCAAGGTTTGAGCATGCAGGCACAGCCGACGCAATGGGTCTGTTTGGGCGCCATACTTTTTGTCGCCCGCCACCGGGTGCCCAAGGTCGCTGAGCTGGACACGTATTTGATTTTTGCGCCCGGTTTCAAGCTGGAGAGATAGCAAAGTGTAGCGGTCATTTTGCGACACGACTTGATAATTGGTCACGGCAAGCAGGCCGCCCTTTTCTTTTGGGGCGCTGTAAACGACATGGGTTGTGGTCTCTTTTAAATAAGAGCGCAGCGTTGCCTGTTGCTGGGTCACCCGACCCTCGACAACCGCTATATAATTGCGGCTCAAAACAAGCTCATTCCATCGGCTTTGCAGAGCCTCTTTGATGTGCTGATTTTTTGCAAACAGCAAAAGCCCGGAAGTGTCACGATCCAAACGATGCACAATAAAAATGCGGTTGTCCTTGTGCTGTTGCTTTACATAATCGGTGAGCAGGCGATATGCCGTATTCTCACGCTGATTGTCGGTAGCGATGCTCAAAAGTCCCTCAGGCTTAAAGGCGACTATCAAATCTGCATCCTCATAAAATATCTCCAAGGGCTGTCGATTGTGAACATCTGCGGCTGTTGGAGGAGCGATGGTGACATTGTCACCCGGTTTTAGTGGAAAATCAAACTTTGTGCGTACAGTGCCGTTTACCGACACATTTCCTCGGCCGAGAATTGATTTAACACTGTTGCGTGACTGCCCCTTTATGTTGGCTCTCAAAAAGGAGAGCAGTGCATCGGGTGAGGTAACTGAAAATGTGACAGCCTTGGACTGGGTGTTTTTTTCTTTCAAATTAATTTCTCTTTTCTTTTAATTAAACAAACTGTGCAAAATGGATTTATTAAAAAATAATAATTGCAATTAAATACACTTTAAACTATAAAGATAAAGATATCTTTTGTCAACGATAATTTAATTATTAATTATTTAATATTATATTTTTTGCTTGACAAATGATATTTGTTAAATTATAATGCAATTATAACGAAAATCGTTATCGATGTTCGTTATACAAAATCATGGATATGGAGGGTGTATGGAAAACCAAGTTTTGAGAAAGTTGTTTTTGGGTTTTATTCAAATTCACATTTTGCATCACGCCAAAGAGCAACCTGTTTTTGGCGCATTTATGATAGAGGAACTCAAATCTCACGGGTACGATATCAGCCCCGGAACTTTGTATCCGATATTTCACAATCTGGAGAAGTCCGGACTTTTAACTGTGGAGAGTAAAAATCACAACGGCAAAATTCGCAAGTATTACTCTATCACAAAAGAGGGCAAAAAAACTTTGATTGAGGCTCAGAAAAAAATAAAGGAGCTGACCGGTGAGCTATGAGCAGTGATATTAAAAAAGAGATTTTACAGGATTTTCAGATTAAAAAGTTTTGCCTGTACGGATTTTTAAAAAATCAAAAGTTTTTTGAACCTTATTTAATTATTTATTTAATGAGCAATAATATTAATTTATTTGAACTTGGTATTTTAATTGCAATTCGCGAAGTTACCGTTAATTTATTTGAAATACCCTCCGGAATTATTGCCGATTATTTTGGCAGAAAAAAAGAGCTTTATTTTTGTTTTGGTTTTTATATTTGCGCATTTATTGTCTTCTTTTTCACTAATGGCTTTTTGCTTGCGGCCGTTGGCATGAGCCTGTTTGGGCTTGGTGAAGCTTTTCGCTCGGGCACACATAAAGCGATGATTTATACTTATTTGGACAGTAAAAAATGGCAAGGAGAAAAAACATTTGTTTACGGGAGGACACGTTCTTTTTCACTTATTGGCAGTGCGGTAAGCGGATTAATCGGAATTGGATTAATTTTAATTATTCCCTCCGACAGTTATATATTTTTATTTTCAATAATTCCTTATTTATTAGATCTTCTTTTAATAATGACTTATCCCAAGTTTTTAGATGTTGCCGACAAAAAGCATGGCACTAATTTAAAACAAATGATGGCAGATATTTTAAATACTCTCAGACAAAATAAAAAGCTCAGAAATATTTTGCTTGAGGAGGGAATGTCAGAAGCGGCATTTTCTTATGTCAAAGATTTGATGCAACCGATACTTGAGATTATTATCGTCGGCAGCGGTATTTTGCTAATCTCAGCTTTGTCGGCTGATGACAATTTAAAAATTATTTTAGGTCTTGTATATGCGGTGCTAAATTTATTTGGATCGTACTTTTCTAAAAAGTCCTACTT
>CAYJAS010000173.1:0-3360 GCA_964367895.1 uncultured Oscillospiraceae bacterium
CAAAAAGTGTTGGGGGCGGAGCGTTTCAACGCCCCCAAACCCCCTAGCGCTTTTGAACGTTCGTTAATATAAATTGTTAGATGGGGAAAGCATGTTTGTCGCCTTCGGGCGAAAGGGGTTCAGATTCATCTATCGCGCCACCTAATATCACCCTCTGTCTCCCGCTTTAAATATCAAACTTGCCAAAAAGGAAAATACCACCGCCGCCGCAATTCCCCCTGCCGCCGCAGTCACACCGCCTGTAAATGCGCCCAAAATCCCCTGCTCAATCACCGCAGTCTGAGTTCCGTTTGCCATGGCATATCCAAATCCCAAAAGCGGCACGGTCGCACCTGCACCTGCCCACTCGACAATCGGGCGATAAACCCCTATAGCGCTCAGCACAATGCCAAGCACCACATAAGCGCTCAAAATGCGTGCCGGTGTAAGGCGTGTGCGGTCGATAAGCACCTGACTTATCGCACATATTGCACCACCCACCAAAAAAGCCTTGATGTAAATCATATTTCCGCCTCCAACGAAATCACATGACAAATGCCCGGTATACTCTCCCCCTGATTGACCGACAGCGGGCTCATCAGCGCTCCCGTACCGCAAAAAAGCACTTTTTTGTACACTCCACTCTCCATCGCCTGCAGCACATGCCCACACATCACCGCCGCAGAGCATCCACAGCCGGAGGCTCCTGCCTTGACATCCTGCCACTCATCGTAAAGCATCATTCCGCAGTCCTTATACCTTGCTCCCAGCTCTATACCGTCGGCGGCAAAAAGTTTTATAACCATGCTGTGCCCGATGCTTGCCAAATCGCCTGTTATAATCAAATCAAAATCGCCCGGCTTGCTTCCGCTGTCACGGAAAAATGTGCTCAAACTCTCATATGCCGACTGTGCCATTGCGGCGCCCATGTTTGAAGCATCATTTATCCCCGGGTCAAAAACCCTACCCACCGTTGCGCTCTTGATGCGAATTGCACTTTTGCTGTCGCCCATAATTACCGCACCGCAGGCGGTCGCCGTCCATTGTGCGGTCGGTGAGCGTTGCCCGCCATACTCAAGCGGAAAGCGATACTGCCGCTCTGCAGAGCAAAAATGCGAAGCGGCGCTGGCCAGTGCCATCTGTGCAAATCCGCCCGACACCATAGCCGCACCGATCAGCAAACCCTCCGCCATTGTGGAGCACGCCCCGTAAAGCCCTAAAAAAGGCATATTCAGCTGTCGCATTGCGTAGCTTGTCGCAATGCACTGGTTGAGCAAATCTCCCCCCATTGCAAGGTCAATTTGCTCGGGCACCAGACCCCCTTTTTCCAGCGCTATATTACAAGCGGTCTCAATCATTGCACTCTCGGCACGTTCCCAAGTGCTCTGCCCAAACCGATTGTCACGCCCGACACTGTCAAAGCACTTTCCAAGTGGGCCCTCCCCCTCTTTTTTGCCGACACATGCCGCAAAGCTCTTTATATACACAGGGTTTTGAAAAAAAAGTGTATCTCCGCTTTTGCTCATAAAAACAGCACCCCTCCGCTAAAATACAGCAGTAATCCATAAAGCACGGCGGCAGAAATGCCAAAACTGAGCACCGGCCCGGCTATCGAAAACATTTTAACACAGGTTCCCAGCACCATGCCCTCGCTTTTAAACTCTATGGCAGGTGCGGCAATGCTGTTTGCAAATCCGGTAATCGGCACCAGCGTCCCGGCTCCGGCAAACTTTGCAATCTTTTCAAAAAGCCGCAGTCCGGTCAGCAATACCCCGATAAAAATCAGCGTACACGACACGGCGGTCGGAATAAGCTCGCTGTCTACCTCTAAATGCTCATAAAGTGTAAAAAATCCCTGTCCGATAGCGCAAATAATGCCTCCCACCAAAAATGCCGAGGGCACCGTCTTATAGCTCGGAGTCTGCGGAGATTTTGCCATGCTGAGCTTTTTATATTGCTCCTTTGTAAGTTTCAAACAAATCACCTCTGCGTTATTTTTCCAAAAACAACTGCCTTTTATGCAAAAGAATGATTAGACAAACTTCTAATTTCACTATTGACATCCGTCTAATTCTTTAGTATAATGCAGTTAGACAAATATCTAATGAGGTGATTTTAATGTTATCAAAACTCAAGCAACTCCGCAGTGACCCGGGCTATTTAAGGCTAATTGTCGCCAACTTTATCAGCACCCTCGGAAGCAGTATGGACAATATTGCATTTTCTTGGCTGGTATATGAGCTGACCGGCGACCCGGTCTGGATAGCGGTAATCGCAGGTGCCTCTATGGTACCCATGGTACTGTTTCAGTCACTTGTCGCTGTGTGGGTGGAACGTCAAAACAAAAAGAAGATTATGATGGCGTCCGATTTCCTCGGCGCCGTAGTCATGCTCGCACTGATACTGCTCTATATAGGCGAAATGCTCAACCCTCCTCTTCTGCTTGCAATTACCCTTATAAATGCCACTATAGAAACGGTGCGCATGCCTGCCGGCGTAGCCGTTGTACCGCAGATTTTGAGCGAACAAAATTACACCGCAGGGCAAGGGCTCAACGCAAGTCTGTCACAAATAGCAACTCTGATAGGCCTTGCGCTGGCCGGCGCAATGATAGCCTTTGGCGGTCTGCCACTGATTTTCGCACTGGACGGGTTGACCTTCATTGCCTCTTTGCTTATCATCGCCACTATAAAAATCAAGCATAACAAACCCGAAAAAGCAGAAAGCTCCGAAAAATCCCCCCGGCAAAAGGGTCGGTTTTGGAGCGAGTACAAAGCAGGCCTGCTAATGCTCAAATCCTCACCGATTTTGCTCACCGTGTGTGCTCTCGCCGTCGGCATGAATCTGCTGACCAGTGCGATAAACACCTACGCCGCCATGTTCGTCGGCGATTATCTACACCTGTCGGTCACTGCTTACAGCACCTTTTCAATAGTGTTTATCGTCGGTAGCATATTGGGCGGCCTGATAGCGAGCGCCCTCGACGAAAAAATCAGCAGTAAAACGGTTTTTGTTGTAGCACTGCTTTGCCAAGCTCTTTTCTATATGCTTTGGGTACTCGCCGTGCCCATTTCGCTTGACTGGATCAAACTCGCCATTGTTATAGCAAGCACTATCATCTTCGGTCTTTCAAGCGGTGTTTTAGGGGTAAATGTCAGCGTGATGTTTATGAAAGCGGTGCCAAAGGACTATATCGCACGTATCGCCGGCATATTCAACTCACTTGCCGCCAGCTCTGCACCACTGTCCTCGCTACTGCTTGCAATTATTTCGGCACATCTTGAAATTGATGTAATTTTCATAATTTTCGCCGTACTGTCTTTGCTTTTCGCACTTGCAATCGCACTGAACAAAAGCATAAATATAGACAAAACCCTCGAA
>CAYJAS010000174.1:0-3318 GCA_964367895.1 uncultured Oscillospiraceae bacterium
AAATTGTGCAAAATATAAGAAATATATGTTAACCGATTGACATATAAAATGACATATGATATAGTTTCACTAACAAAAGAAAGGGAGGAAACATTCAATGAAAAAGAACAAAATTATTGCGTTACTTGCAGTTGCAACAATGCTAGGAACAACACTATTTGGTTGTGGAAATGCGAGTACAAATGAAGGTGGAGATGCACCTGCGGAAGAAACATCGGGAGAGGAAGCGTCAAGCGAAGGAACGGCTGAAGGTGGAGAATCTCAGTATGCTGGAGTAGAGATTTCATTTTTTAATTCAAAAGGTGAGATTCAAACAGCATTAGAAGAAATTGCGGTAGCATTTGAAGAAGAAACAGGAATCAAGGTAGAAATCCAAGCGGCTGGAGTTGGTGAGTCACCATTTACAAAAATTACTAGTGCATACAATTCAGGAACAGCACCAACAATGGCCATGCTAGACGGTTCAGACATCATTGCATTAGCAGAAGAATATGCTTTGGACTTATCTGGAGAAGAGTGGATGGCAGAAGTGGAAGGAAATACATTAGATGTAAATGGAACAGTATACTCATTTCCATTCTGTGTTGAGGGAAGAGGATTAATCTACAACAAAACAGCCATTGAGGAGACATTGGGAACAGAATTTGATCCTAGTACAATCAACTCATATGATGCACTTGCCCAATTGCTATCAGATTTAAGAGAGGGAGGAATGGAGTTCCCAGTAGTTCTTTCAAAAGAAGACTGGTCACTAGGGCAACATCAGTTAGCATATATCTATGAGAACTATGATGGAACAACAGCTGGTACAGATGAAATACTAGCGCAATTAACAGAAGGATCGGTGGATCTCTTAGAGTATGACAGATTTAATCAGTTTGTTGACACTTTTGACTTGTTGGCAGAGTATAACATCAATGGAGAAGATCCATTGGGAGCATTATATGAGCAAGATCCAATTTATTTAGCAGATGGTGATTCAGCTATCTGGTTTAATGGAGTGTGGGCCTGGTTAAATATTGAAGATTCCGGAGCATCTGTAGATGATGAGTATGGATTCCTTCCATATGTATTAGGAAACGATACAGAAGATTATGCAAATACAAATATTATTGCAGCACCTACTAAACAAGTAATGATCGATGCAGTACAAGCAACAGAGGAACAAGTTGGAGCGGCGAAAGAGTTCTTAAATTGGTTGGTTTATTCTGAAACAGGACAAAGAATGTTAGTAGAAGATGCAGCAATCATTCCTGCAGCAGCAAATAACACAAACCAAGCGGTTGATCCACTTGGAAGAGCAATTCAAGAGAAGATGGAAGCTGGTGAAGTTAGTGTATCTGTTGCATTTACTCCATCAGACCACTGGAGTGTTCTAGGAGCATCTATGCAAAAATACTTAGGTGGAGAGGCAACAAAAGAAGAGTTAGCGGCAGAGATCACAGAATATTGGACAGGGTTACAATAATTCAAAATTAACAGCTTATAAACTATAAAATTCAATAAGAGCAAGACTAATTGAAGAAAGAACTTTGCAATTAGTCTTGCTATTTTAATTAGGAGGATATATGGAAACGTTTGGAAAGAGCAGAGGAAGTAAATTAAAAAACCTATGTGTATTTGCATTACCAGGATGTTTTATATTTTTTACGGTAGTACTTGTACCATTTTTCTATGGTTTTTATTTGACATTGACAGATTGGGATGGGGTAAAGCAAGAGAAGAACTTAATTGGACTTGCAAACTATGTGGAAGTATTTAAGGATGTGGATTTTTGGAAGTCACTAGTTTTGACTTTACAATATGTAGCCTTGTCAATTATCTTGGTTAATTTAGTAGCCTTTCTGTTTGCGTATATTCTGACAAACGGATTAAAAGGTCAGAACATGTTTCGTGCAGGATTTTTTACACCAAACTTGATTGGTGGAGTAGTCTTAGGATTTATTTGGCAATTTATTTTCTCTAGAGTTTTGGTTAATTTTGGAGATGTATTGGGTTGGGAAATTTTTCAAACATCATGGTTGAGTGATACAGACCGCGCCTTTCTAGCAATGGTGATTGTAACTGTATGGCAGTTGTCAGGATATATGATGTTGATTTACATAGCAGGATTCACAGGAATCTCAAAAGATGTGTTAGAAGCAGCGAGTATTGATGGAGCGACAGGGATACAGAGATTGAGAAGTGTTATACTTCCACTTATGGTTCCATCGTTTGTAATCTGTTTATTCTTTACACTATCACGTGCATTTATGGTATATGATTTGAACTTGACACTGACAGATGGAGAACCATTTGGTTCGACGGTAATGGCGGCGATGTATGTATATGATAATGCATTTACATCTAGAAATTATGGTGTTGGTCAAGCGCAAGCCCTCATCCTCTTTGTGATTGTTGCAATCATTAGTGGAGTACAGGTTTATATAGGTAAGAAGAAGGAGGTAGAGGCATAATGGCAAGAAGTAAAAATGTTGGTGGCAATAAAAAACTGATTATGGATGGATTTACATTCCTTGTAGTATTAGTAGTGTTTATTTTATACTTAGTACCATTTGTTCTAATTATTTTAAACTCTTTTAAAGAAAAGAGAGATATTATTACCAATCCGTTTTCCATCATTGCGGAGGCGGGCTACACGTTAGAAAATTATATTACAGCATTTGAGAAAATGGAGTTTGTAAAGGCGTTTGGGAATTCTTTGCTGATAACAGGATTGAGCACCTTGATTGTAATTATCTTGTCGTCTATGGTGGCGTACTATTTCACGAGAGCAAACAATACATTTACAAAAGTGTTTTTTACAGGAATGGTTTTGGCAATGATTATTCCGTTTCAAGCGATTATGATTCCATTAGTTTCTATATATGGAGCAGAATTGCAATTGTTGAATAACCGATTTACATTGATTTATCTGCATGTTGGATTTGCGATGAGTATGTCTGTATTTATCTACCAAGGATTCATCAAGAGTGGAATCCCATTGTCTCTAGAAGAATCGGCATATTTAGATGGATCTACGAAGCTACAGACGTTTTTTAAAATCGTATTCCCATTATTAAAGCCAACCACGGCAACACTAGTGATTCTAAACGTTTTGGCATTTTGGAATGATTACCTTTTACCATCGCTAGTTTTAGGGAAAAAGGAATTATATACCTTGCCATTATCAACGTATACATTTTATGGAACATACTCAGCTGATTATGGTGTTATAATGGCGGGATTAGTATTGACAGTGGCGCCGATTTTAGTGCTTTACCTGTTCTTGCAGAAGCAAATTATAAGTGGAGTTGTAGCTGGTGCGGTTAAGTCATA
>CAYJAS010000175.1:0-3281 GCA_964367895.1 uncultured Oscillospiraceae bacterium
CTATTGATATGAGTCAGGGGTATGCGCCACTACAGTGCACAACAGCCGAATTTGGGCAAATTTGCGAACAGTAAAACATCACAGAATTTAGAGGCATAAGATAAAAAACAAAGATGAACAAGGGGGATGAAAGTTTAGCAGGAGAAAGCAAGGTGGTCTAAAGCCCCCCTTGCGACCACATCGGACGGCAGTGCCGACCGAGGAAACCCACTGTTAAAGGCATTTGTTAGAGTTTAGTTGCAAATATATTTAGGTGCTGTATATTGCGTCATATATTGTTTTTTGGTGCAATGTTGCCCACGGCATCGGTGTCAACTGGCGATTTTAAAGGCTTTTAGCGGGTGTATAGTGTGGTGGCATATACGAAAGGAAGGTGATAAGTATAGCAGAGAAAATAAAATCAAATATCCACATAGAAAAGGAACTTTTAGACAAAGTAGATAGCTGTATTGCGACAGGAGAATATAAATCACGCAACGATTTTTATATAAAAGCTATCGAAAATGAAATCGCAAACACCCTATTAAAAAATGATATTTTAGTGGATAAAATAAGCAAAGCCATAGACAAGCAGACACAAAATCTCGCTAAAAGAATATCAGGTGGTATGTTTAAATACGCTGTTGATATGTCGGTGATAATGCATATTTTAGCGGCAGGGTTTGATGTTTCTGACGAGGATATTTACAGGGTGCGTGGCAAAGCAATTAGAGATGTACAGAAAACTAAAGGGCGAATTAGCTTCGAAGCAATAGCGGATTTTCAAAATAGCGACCGCCCTGTGGAAAGGATTGAAGACGATTGGCACGAATAAACATATCGGTTGATGATGAAGTTTTGTATGAAATCGATAAGCAAATGCAGAGTTTAAAGTTAAAAAGCCGCAGTGAGTTTATCGAAATTGCACTGGATTTTTATCTCTCCTATCTCATTACACAGGGGCATAGTGACTACCTAAACCAGTCAGTGATTGCAGGTGTTCGCCAAGGCGTAAAGGATATAGAACGCCAAACGATGCCCAACATTTTCGGGCTGTCAGTGGAACTTTCGGTGATGAACAATATCCTTGCCAGCCTTGTGGAGCTCTCCCCAACTGAGCTTCAGCGACTTCGCAAGGACTGTGTAAAGGCAGTTAAGGCTACAAAAAAGCGAACAAATATGGAAAATGCAGTTCGCTATCAGCAGGATACTTTGTTACAGCCTAACAGCTTTTATGATGATTTCACCGGACAGCTTGATTATAGTTTGAGCGATAGTGAAACTGATGATGACGAGGAAGATTACAACTAAAAGGAGGACGACATTTGGCGAGTATAAAAAAGATAGGTGAGCGAAAATTTAAAATAACAGTATGCAATGGGTACCGCCCAAACGGACAAAAGATAGTACGAGCAAAGACAATAACAGTGCCAAAATCTGTGCAAGCACGAAGCATTATGCAGTATGTTCACCACACAGCAGAGGAATTTGAGCGAGAAGTGAAGTTTGGGTTTAGCGAGTTTGGTGAGATGACATTTGAGGAATATGCACTGAAATGGTTGGAGCGACAGACGAAATATGCGGTTAGCACTATAAATGGTTATCGCAAACTTTTAGAAAAGTGCTACCCTCATATAGGTTCAATTAAGCTAAATCGCTTAAAGCCAATCGCCCTTGAAAATATGCTAAACGAAATTAGAAAACGCACATATAAAGGTAGGACGATAAAAGAAGTCACTGTGCAAAAGCACTTGATTGCTGTTTCTGCTGTGCTGTCCGATGCCAAGCGCAACGAGATTATACAGCGAAACCCTGCACATATGCTTGACCTACCAATACCTGAAAAAGTAGAGCAAGCCATACCAACAGACAGTCAGATATTGGAATTTATGAACTATCTCCTCGAACTGCCTGAGCATTTTAGATATTACTATTTTCTTGCAATATATACTGGCTGCCGCCGTGGTGAGCTCTGTGCGTTTAAGTGGTCTGATTTTAAGGCGCTTGATGGCAAGTATACATTAATAGTTAGTCGCTCTCGGTCGTCACTCCCATATAGCGGTGTGGTGGAAAAAGGCACTAAGAATAATAAAGACAGGCATATAATTCTCAGCCAAGATATTTGGGATATTGTATTAAACTACTATCATTACAAGAAAACTCAGTGCGAGAAATTAGGGATAAAAATGAGTGAATATCTATTCACAGACGATAATGGAAATATGATACACCCAGATACATTTTCTAAAAACATACGCAAAATTTTCGAAAAACTTGGTTTCTCAAAAGCCTTTCATCTCCACACACTTCGCCATTATTTCGTATCTACAATGCTCCATAATGGTGTGGATAAACAAACAGTAGCAGAGCTTGCAGGACATGGGGACACCTCATTTTTGGAGCGGACTTACTGCCACCCGCACACCATAGCAAAACAAAAAGCGGCAGTGAGTATGCATAATATACTCTTTGGGGGCACTGCATATATAGATGAAGATGGCAAGGAGCAACCAATTCGCATAGCATAATTGTTGCTTTAGTAGAATTATTTATTATCAGTAGACTTGCTACCTTCTTTGTAGTATTGTGTGTTTGTCCGATAGCGCAGTCGGATAAAACAAGGGAGGAGAGATTGGTAATGTCTAATGAAATTATGGGTTATGATTACAGTGGTAGGAAAATTTTTGTAGCTGAAAAAAATAACACAGAAATAATAACAGTAGCAGAATTCATACAAAAGTATCGTACTCAAGTAGATGTAAAAATTCACGACACAGAGATAGAACGGATAAGCAGTCGGATTGGCAATCTACAGATTAGGGAAATAACACCAGTGATACTAATAGGCTTTCACAAGCAGATTGAAAGAGAAACAGAGCTAAGCTTCACTGCAAGGGAGCATTTGCATAGAGTTATTTGTGAGATATTTAAAACAGGCGTATCACTGGGATATCTCAGTATAAACCCAGCTTTCAGAACATTTAGATACGAGAAAAAGACAGTAGGTGATGTGAAAAAAGTGGATATACACGAGATAAAGACCCTTGTAAGATGCATCGAACATGAACTGCCAAAGCATAAACTTTATTACTCGCTGATTATCGCCACAGGTTTAAAGCGTACTGAGGTAGTCCATTTTAGGTGGGAGGATGTAGATTTTCGCAAAAAACAAATAAAAGGAATATTTCTCAGCAAAAATATTATTGAACAGCTTAATACAATAAAAAGAAATGATGGATACATCTTCACTGGGATTTACGGTGAGGTGATGTGTCCGTCATCTTTTACATATAGGCTGAATT
>CAYJAS010000176.1:0-3230 GCA_964367895.1 uncultured Oscillospiraceae bacterium
GTAGTTCCGTTGTGAGAGAATACGAGCACAGGGTTGCCACCGGCATCGGTCGGATTAAAATCCTCACCGTTAATTTTGACCGAAATATCGGTGAAAATATCAATACTTATTCCATTCGCCGCCATTACAGCTGTCGTACAAAGTAAAAATGCCAGTGTAAAAACAACTCCACCAACAAAGGAAAACAATCTTTTTTTCATAGTAAACTCCTTCTTTCTCTAAAATTATAGTATTTATTATAATGTCCACTGAACAAATGCAACTTGCGAGTTGCATTTGCAAATCAGGCTTTTGAGGGCTGATTTGGTGGCAAAACAAATATGTTTTTTCACTTCAGATACATTGAATTACTACCTGTTTTGATTTTGGGACACATGCCCAGAATTAAAAACTGTAAGGTTTTTTTGCGTTGCGAGACAAAAACCTCGCATCTGAACAAATCAAAAATATCTTATAAGCCTTAGTAGCTATGTGTTTTACTTTGTTCAGTAAGTATTATTATAAGCAATTTTACACATTCTGTCAAGCGCCTTGCTAATGTGATACAGTTTAAGTGAAGGGTTTATATTCAGAAATGAGTAGCAAAAAAGCATACACCCTAAGGTGAAGCGGGGATTCGCTTTTGCTGAGACAAAAGCCCACGGCGGTTGCAACATGCCACCGGGGTGTCGCTAAGTGCCGCCTGCATCTATCCCTTCTTAAAGCACCACTGTACTAAAAAGCAACCCGCCGCTGCTCATGCCTTGCACAGTCGCAAAAACCGCCCTTTCGGGCGGTTTTTTTCACAGCATTAGTGCCTCGGAATACTTCTATGCAGATTTTATTATCATCGGCATACCCAGAATAAATGTCCTTTCGAATGACTGATAATCGACATTGATGCTAAGCTCCTGCTTCAAGCATTCGCTGAGGGCGCCAAGCTCTTCATATTTTACAAGCGTCGGCATCAATTTTGCGACATGGTTTCTAGGCTCGCAAGTGTTCGTCATCAAAGCACGAGTAGTTTCGAGGTCGGCATTGCACCAACCTTCAGACAGCATATAATGCACAAACCCTTTGTAATTACAGGCACAAAGCTTTTCTACCAGCTCTTCCGATACCAATGCCTCAGAGTAAATCTGAAGCATACTATCGCTTATGCGATCTCCCCAGTCGAAGTCGTCTGTGCTCAGCCCTTTTTCTTCACACAATACGGAATAGAATAAACTCTTGATGCGCAAAGCCTGAGCAATAGCGCTCTTCTGTGTGTAGTATGAAGTACTGTAATTCGAGTGCGCTTGTTTTGTTGTATTGTCTATAAAAGCCTGTTCTTGCTCATGCGTCAGAAGCCCTTCATTTTTTAAACTGTATGCTTGGTTGAATGTCGAATGATAAAATCTGGTTACAGCAAAAGCGAAAGAGTCAATTCTTCTTGTTAAGAGCTTTTCTACCGAATAAGTGTTCGCAATATCACCAAAGGGAAAAAGATTGCAGGGTACTCTTTCGGAAAAATATAAACTCCGACAAATATCAATTAGGTTTGAACTTTTTATATGCACAGTTACAAGGGGAAGATCGTTCACCACGCCATTTTTGCTATACTTATGCCGGAGCCCTTCAAATATTGAAGTTACATTTATTCCCGCTCGCACATTGAGTAGCTCATCTTGTGTGGCACAGATAACATATCCTATATCGTGATGTTTTTCGAGGATGCTCCTGAACTCAATGGAGTTTGCATCGCAGGTATAAAATTCTATTTCACAGTCTGCTACAGAGTGCGCATATCCCGGTGCTACCGACAAAAAGCGAGATTTTGCGTCCGGATCGCTGTCTACAACAATGATTTTCGGAGAAGTTTTGATAGTTTGCCCGCAATAAGTTGCAGTGCGGATGGCCTCCATACTCATAGGCGTACTTCCCAATACAAGCACGGTAACTCCATTTTCTCTCATACCTAAAAAAAGCGGTTTTTCGTCAAACAAATCACTGATTACATTTTTACTTTCATCATAGAGCTGCATAATAAGTTTTTTTCCATGTAAATCTCGTATTATCATCTCTGCCTCAGGATTTGAGTTCTTTATGTAAATTTTAATATCGTAATCGGCATCTCTGTACTTTTTGCTCAGAGCAATCGCTTCTGTCAAATTATCTGTCTCGTTATCTTTAAACATAAAAAAGCGTATGCCCGCACGCTTTAGATTGCTGTTAAAGTGCAAATCGGTGAGGCTCCAGTTAAAATTGAAAGCTTTCAATCTGTCCACCGCTTCACGATATTCCGGAGCTTGCTCATCACTTTCGCTTAAGCTTCCCAAAAACAGAATGATAGCCTTTTTGCTCCCTACTCTTATGTCGGTTGCAAGTGCAATTGTGCGGGGACAAAGGGTTGAGAAAATATATATATCACCGCGAGCAAAATGATTAAAGTAAAATTTTGGGAAAAGCTGTTTTGAAATGCTTAAAACAGCACCAAACAAAGTAGTGGCTGAAACTAAGTGCAGTATTGAAACATATACGGAAGAAATGATGGTTAGATTGCCGGCCATAGATAGCATTTCTCTCGTGTCAAACACAGAATTATTGCCTGTGACAGAGCTGAGCACACTTAATGCAGAGAGCAAAACGTTCTCAAAAGGGCTCCCGTCATTTGAGAACAAGCCCATAAAATATATGGGAAAAAGAGCGACTGCACTGCTTAACAGAAGACCTGTAAAGATGGTTTTATAATCACCTTTTTCCTTTTTGAAATTTAAAAATGTTATTACAATTCCAATGGAAAATGCAATTGTTGAAGCTATTAAGTTAATATTCCCGATCATGATCATAAAACCTCCCTTTTGTGCATGGCAAAAGTAGTATATTACTCCGTCAATTAAATCACAGACAAAGATTGGTGGAGCAATTTGAATAATCTCCGTAAGAATGGAGATTTTTTGTGGCTTAATTTATTGCCATCGGTGTGATTGTGCACTGCCGATGCCGAGTTTTTCCGCATGGGTGATTGCCGCTTTCTGGAAGGAAGTCAAATTAACAACGATAACAATTCGCTAAACATATACTAGCATAGAAATATCAAAATAACAATACAATTAAAATACATAAAAAAGCAACTCCGCCAAGAAAGGAAGATAATCTTTTTTTCATAGTAAATGCCTTCTTTTAAAAGCATGTAGCAAAAAAGCATACACCTGAAGGTGTATGCTTTTTTGGCACGCCCGAAGGGATTCGAACCCCTGACCTTTTGGTTC
>CAYJAS010000177.1:0-3130 GCA_964367895.1 uncultured Oscillospiraceae bacterium
CAAACTTTCAGCTCTGATTTTCTGTGTTTTGCCACAGATGCCTGTTCGAGTCACACCCCAAAACCGCCCTGCATCTTTTTTATCCACTATTTGGCAAATGTTTTTCTAAAGCATATCACCACGCCAATTGTGCTCGCCAGTGCTAACAGCGCCCACAGCACAGCATTACCGTTATCCCCCGTATTGGGTACATCGGGCAAAGCGGGTGGATTTGGCGTTGGGGTCTGTGGAGCTTCGGTCACCGTTACCGTGGCAGTTGCGGAAACCTCTCCCATGGTGTATGTTATCTGTGCAAAGCCCACCGCAATAGCCGTAATCTTTCCGTTTTCATCCACCGTTGCAACCGATGCATCGGAAGTGCTCCAAGCACTGCGTCCTGCCGCAGTTGAGGGGAAAAGGATTGGTATGAGCATCTCCGATTGCCCTATATTTAGGGAAATATCCGTTTTGTCAAAACTCACCGAGGTTGCAATCAAACCCTGATTGCCCAGCACCAAAAAGGGGGACAGTTCGGTTATCGTTATGGAGAAATTGCCGCCTTCCTGTACCGTTGCCGTGTAATATTCCCACATTCCATCCTGCTTTTTATGTGCAATCGTTAGCGTGTCTCCCGTTCTATCCGGTGCGCCGAAGGTTATCGTGATAGAGCCGTCCGGCTGAACTTTAGCGCCATCTGCCTCAAGCAAGATGTCAAAGCCAAGCACAAAATCCGCTTGCCCTTGCAGTCCCTCAAACGCTTGTCCCGTTAGAGCAGCGCTGTCCGTAATTTCCTCCAAAACCAACTTTACCGGCACAGGGTTTCCGTCTTCATCAAGTGGCATTGTGCCGGAGGCCGAAACGCCTACAATTATATCTATAATTTCAAGCGTTTCATTCAAAAGATAGTTCAAATCTCTGTATGCATCCTGTAAATCTTCTATAATTTCCGGGCTTTCACTTTTCAGCTGCTCAAGTTGTTCGTCGGTCATATTTTTAACCGCTTCAATGACGGCCTCAATTTGCTTTTTAATTTCTTCAACAGCTTCCGAGTCATCGGCGTCTGTATCCTCAAGCTTATCAAGGACATCGGTTATCCATTTATGCGCCTCATCGGCAGAGGGGGGAAGGGGAGCATCGCCCTTTGTAAAGACCGCAACTATGCTGTGGCGTCTATCCAAGTCGTCAAAAGTATACTCACTCGACGCCGTGGGCAGTGTCCGAACATCATCTATAAGCAGGTGGGAAAATATATAACCTTCCTCCGCCTCAAAAGTATAGGTGGGGCTTGATCCCAGTCGTAAACGCTCAATACCGTGTGGGTCTATCGTACCGCCGATTTCTCCCTCTAAAGGCTCGCCTTGTGCATTCACCGTAAGCACGTCCGAGGTGACAGTGGTCTTTGGTGGGGCTAAACTGACCCACTGCGCCGTCAGGAGTGTATCTGGGCTATCTGAGAACGGATGGAAGGCAAGCTCATCAGGTGATAAGAAAACTTCATCACCGACTGTATTTGTGTACGTCCAACCGGCATGTGTGTATCCGGGTTTTGTGACACTGGACGGAGCTGTATCGATATGGCCTTCATCATCTGCTACGTATGCTATCGTTGCTCCATTGGCTGCAAACGCTCCGCCGTTTGTAACCAATTTAAAATATCTACTACCGCCAACCTGCAAATACTCCGCATCCATTTTCTCATCTTCTTTCAGGAAAGAGACGAGACCTTTATGTTGAATTGTTATACTGGTACCCGCTCCAAGACTGCCTTTAACCGTGAGAACAGCATTTTCGACTACTATGATTTTAGCGTCACCACTCGGCGATAACGTTACCCCCTCGTCCACCGTCAGAGTTTGCGCACTATCAAATGAATCAGGGTCGTTAGATGGAGTGATATTAATATCTTCGTCATAGGTGACATCAGCTGTGAGTAGGATCACGGGAACGTCGCCGTTAAGCACAGTTTTCAGTGTCTCCCAATCGGCCACCGAAACAGTGCCGTGGCCGGTAATGTTGGCACCGGCAAGCGTGAGCGCTCCCCCGGAGTTCACAACTATCTGTCCACCGACATTCACGACAATTTTCGACGTGGCATCCAAATCGAGCGTTCCGCCGTTGTGCACGACAATTTTCGACGTAGCATCTAAATTGAGCGTTACCCCGCCTGCAATTTTGAGCGTCCCCCCTGCGTTAATCGTTATTGTTGAATTGTCGGTTAAGTTAAGGGTGTCAAACCCACCGGGATCTCCCGGCTCCACAGTGAGCGTTTCGCCATTTGAAATTTCATATTCATCGCCGGTAATTTCCAAACTGTCAGCACCTGCTGAAATTGCATCATCAATAATCGCTTTCAAGCTGTCAGTCGTGCCCACTGCAGCAAATGCCACCGTCGACAGAAGCGCAAGCGCCATCGTTACCGCCACCGACAGCGTAAACAATTTTTTCTTCATAAATACCTCCATATAACCGCAATTATACGTTTTGATTTTACTGTTCATCCGAAGTAGCCACACAAAACGTTCACCACATGGACATCCCGATAATAGTTTATCATATTTTCTAAACTCGGTCAACGACTTTAGAAAAACAAGAGATACAATAAGCGGCTAAATATTTTGTGAAAAGAATCGCGTTTTCATGCAAGTTTTAATAAAAACTTATACTGTAAAGTTTACATTGTGAGGCGAAATTCTATGAAAAAAAGTTGACATCTACCCTTATGACCTTGGCGATGTGTGTGACTGTGTCGCTGTTTGCGATGGCAATCGAGGTTAATGTTGCAAGTGCCGAGTGGCCTTTGGACGATGATCACCCGTTGATAGTGGCCTTGTCGAATAGTTCTACAGACACGTGGACTGAAACTGCGGTCGATACCGGAATTTACACTCTGACTTCTAATATGGCTCTACTTGCGACATTTGGTTCAACAACTAACACACAGGCCTTGCATGGTGGAGCTATTGGTAATACTGCGTCAACCAACGATGGTGGGCACATATGTCTTTTGCAGTATCACACAGCCTATATATTTCTCATTTCTGAGCAACTTGCTGATGGTCTCTCTGCTCCATGTGCCCTTACCGGTGGGTGACAGCATGCCTTGCACTTTTAACTGCTTTGCGATTTTCCCTAAGCTGTCACCGCTATTGTA
>CAYJAS010000178.1:0-3112 GCA_964367895.1 uncultured Oscillospiraceae bacterium
AACATTTCCATAAGTTCGGGGTGTTTTGAAAGAAGTTCGCCGATAATGGTGCTGATATTCTGCTGTGCAACCATGTTCAGCTCTAACATTTCATCTTGAGTCATATCGTTCATCATCACTGCATTTGCCTTGTCAAGCTCAGATTTGTACTCGCCTTCCTTGATGCTGTACTCGCCCGAAAAGCTAAAACTTACCGTGCCTGCCTCGATGGTCAAATCGTCAATAATCATGTCAAAACTGCTGTCGGTCATTTTGAGGTTGCCCTCTGAGTTTATGAAATACGCCTCGTAGCCGGCGTTGGCAACAAACTCAAACTCATAATCGCCACCTTTGGGGTCATAATCGGTGACCAAGGTAACTCCTGCCATTTCACCGGAGTAGATGTCATAGAACAAAATGTCGGTGCGGTCGGTGAAATTGCCGTCTTCTCCCGTCAAATCATGGTTGCCCTTTGAGATGATTTCCATCATCTTTTCGGTAGAGCCGGTTTCAAATACATTGAACTCGAAATAATCGGCAACCTGTTGTGCGCCAAACATCATTTCAAGGGTAAGCTGCTGATATTCAAGCACGGCACTGCGCAAAAATCCGTCAGAAAGGAAGAAGTCAAGCGAAATATCATCGGTCATGCCGGCTTCAAGTTCATTTACAAACTCGGAATATCCCTCGTGCAGTTCCTCGGTCGTCATGCTATAGCCCAAATAGCTGACAAGCGTGCTCTCTATAAGCGGTTTAAGTTGCTCATTTTCGAGAATGCTTGTGCCCAAGCTTCGCAAAAATACTGCGATGTCGGCCGGTTTCAGCACGACTGAAAACTTCTCGGCAGTGATTGCGGTGCCGTCAATTGTGATGTCGACCTCCTCACCTTCGGTGACCTCAGAGGCGGTGAAAAGGGCATCATAAGCCGTTTTGACTTCGGTTGTAAGCGCACTCATATCGGCATACTGCTGTACCATGTCAAACAGATTGTACCCATCCATTCCGCTCGCTTGAGCGACATCGGCCGGCAGGTCTTCGGTGTCCATCAAAAGTACGGTTTCGTTGAAAAGCTCGGGTATACCGATGTACATTTTGGAATCTTCGGCCACAATCTGCATTGTGCCAAGGTGATCGCCTGCAAACAGAATGTTCATGTCGGTAGACAGCGTTCTATTGCTCAGGTCGCTGCTTGCGGTCATCTCAAAGCCTGTGCCGTAAAACGGCTCAAGCTCAAAAGCCGTGTCAGCGGACGAAAGGAGCAGTTTCAGCGTTTGGGTCATGGGTTTTTCGAAATAAAGCTCGGTCAGCATGTCATATTCAAGGGGCTCGCTTATTGCGTTTACCTCGGCAAAGGTTGCCGAAAGGGCGGCGGCGATTTTCTCCTGCGGTGTCTGGGCGCCCGAGCACCCGATCAGCATTGCGGTGCTCATGCAAAGCACAAGTGCAAATGCCAGTATGCGATTTAGTTTTTTGTTCATTCTCTTATCCTCCAAAAATTATTGTCTTTAAAATTCCATTTTGCCTTCAATATATGCGCGCAAATCGGAAATGGCCACCCTTTGCTGCTCCATTGTGTCACGGTCACGCACCGTTACACAACCGTCACCAGCGGCGTTTTCATCGCCCACCGTTTCAAAATCGACGGTGATGCAAAGCGGTGTGCCGATCTCGTCCTGACGGCGGTAACGCTTGCCTATCGAGCCCGAATCGTCATAGTCGCACATGAAATGACGGCGCAGGTCGGCGTAAATCTCATCTGCCTTTTCAGACAGTTTTTTGGAAAGCGGCAAAACGGCGCATTTATACGGGGCAACCGCCGGGTGCAGGCGCAGTACGACACGGCTGTCATTTTTGCTCTCGTCAACCACCTCTTCATCATAGGCATCGACCAGCATCATAAGCAAAATACGGTCAACGCCGACCGCCGGCTCGATGCAGTAGGGCAGGAAATGGGTATTGCTCTCCTGGTCAAAATAGGTCATATCCTGGCCGGACGATTGCTGATGCACACGTAAATCATAGTCGGTGCGTGAGGCAATGCCCCAAAGCTCGCCCCAACCAAACGGGAACAGGTACTCAATATCTGTCGTGGCATTTGAGTAGTGGGAAAGTTTTTCCTTATCGTGGTCACGCATGCGCAGATGGTCGGGCGCAATGCCGAGCGACACCAGCCAATCACGGCAAAAAGCGCGCCAATAGTCAAACCAAGTCAGCTCCTCACCCGGTTTGCAGAAAAACTCAAGTTCCATCTGCTCAAACTCACGTGTGCGGAAGATGAAATTGCCCGGGGTGATTTCGTTTCTAAAGCTCTTTCCGGTCTGCCCGATGCCAAAGGGCAGTTTTTTGCGTGTGGTGCGCTGGACATTTTTAAAGTTGACAAACATACCCTGCGCCGTTTCCGGGCGCAAATAAACCTCGGTACTGCTGTCCTCCGTAACACCTTGATGGGTTTTAAACATCATGTTAAAACGGCGAATGTCGGTAAACTCCGCCTTGCCACAGCCCGGACAGCTGATGCCGTGCTCTTTGATATAGTCGGTCAGTTGTTCATTGCTCATACCGTCTGCCTCGAGCGAGATGCCCTGCTGTTTGTTCCAATCGTCTACAAGATTGTCGGCACGATGACGCATTTTACAGCTTTTGCAGTCTATAAGCGGGTCGTTGAAGTTGACAACATGCCCCGAGGCCGTCCAAACTTGCGAGTTCATCAAAATTGCGCTGTCGATACCGACATTATAAGGGCTCTCTTGAATGAACTTGCGCCACCAAGCTTTTTTTATGTTGTTTTTCAGCTCGATGCCAAGGGGGCCGTAATCCCATGAGTTGGCAAGGCCGCCGTAAATTTCACTGCCTGCATACACAAAACCACGACCTTTGCACAGTGCAACCAGTTTTTCCATGCTTTTTTCTGTGTTTTTCATGTTAAATACCATTCCTCTAAGATATAATAAAATTGCCACAGAGGGCACAATATCCCACTTATAATTATATAATAAAAAAAATGCTTGTCAAGTAAAAGAAATTGATGTATAATAATTGTTGCTGTAAAAAACTTATTAGCAAACGGTAGCTTACAGCGCCTAAAAACTCAATATCCGGGTGTAGCGCAGCTGGTAGCGCGCTTGGTTTGGGA
>CAYJAS010000179.1:0-1833 GCA_964367895.1 uncultured Oscillospiraceae bacterium
CGGGATGGAACCCGTCCCCTACAATCTCGAAACGATAGATCCTGTAGGGGCGATTCACGAATCGCCCGCCGTCGGCACGCATACAATGTGTGCCCTACAATATTCAATTTCCCGTCCTGCCGGGGTGGTTATCGTCCCTGCATCGGAAAATTTCAATTCTACCCCATATTACAACTAAAAGAGCCTTAATATAAGATTAAGGCTCTTTTCAAATTTTGTCAAGCTTTTAACTGTAAAAATCGATGGATTACCCTAAAATTAATGATAAGTTAAAACCTTATTATTAATATTGGTATTTTACCGTGTAATTTGCGCCGTCGCCGATATAGTCAAGTATTTGCTGGCTGCCGTTTGCGCTCGATGCAAAAGTGGGATCCATAAGTTTCCACGAGGTACCGTCAAAGAAGATATTTCCTTCAACCCAGCCGGTAGCTTCAGACCATGTGGAGATCCATGCGTGATATGCATTGCCGGTGAAGCCGGTTACAAGCTTGGTGGGAACCCCTTGGCTGCGCAGCATGGCTGTCATCAGCGCGGCATAGTCAAAGCAGATGCCTTTTTTGCTTGCGAGAACTGCATCAATGTCGGGGAGGTATCCGCTTTGCACGGTTTGTGCAAGGTGGGTGTCATAGGTCAGTGTGTCGACAACAAAGGTGTAAACCGACTCAACTTTTTCAAGCTCTGTCGTGTCGCCTGCTGTCAGCTCTGCAGCCTTTTGAACTGCTACGCTTTGCGGTGTGTAATAGACATATTGGTTGGAAAGCAGATAAGGTGCAAACTCGTTTTCCATTGTGACTTCAATTGTCTTGAGCAGTACATAGCTGTACTTTGTGCCTGCGGTGTTTTTAAGGATTGCCACTTTGTAAGAGCCGTTGCCGTCTGTGAACGGGAAGGTCTCGTAAGTGCCTTCTGCGTTGAGGTCATAGTAATAAGGCACGCCCGACGGGCCGGTGATCATAACCTTTAGCTTTGTGGTGGTTGCGCCGTCAAACTTACACATAATATAGCCTTCGGTGGTGTTTGATGCGTCCATTGTTCCGCCAAGTCCGCTGTAAACCACCTCGCCCGATGCCTCAGGTACCAAAATGGTCGAAAGCGGAGGTGTTGTCGAAAGCGGAATCTCATTGTCCTGAATGGAAATGGGCTCGCTCGACATGGTGTAAAGCTGGTCGGGGAACTCTGTGGTGTTCATCGGTTCCGATTGCTGGGGCTGTGTGCTGCAAGCCGACAAAAATACCATTGCCGACAGCATTGCCGCACTGAGTACTTGCTTGGTTGTCTTTTTCATGATTTTTCCCTCTCAATAATATAAAAATAATTTTCAGTGAGTTGATTTTTCTATCTTACAAATAAAGTATATCATACTTTTGTTACCGGAAGGTTACAAAATGCGCTTTTTTTGTAATTTTCTTTAAAAGTTTTTTTCTTTTATGGTTTTTTCACCAATTTTTTGAAATTGTATCAAATTGTAAAAGTTACAATTTCGAGTTTGTTTTGCATTTGTTATGCTTGAATTATAACTTATTCTTTTTCATTTGTAAAGAGGAAATTTCAAATTTAACATTTCTGAAACAATCCTGTAATGTTGGACATACTGTAGGGGAGGGGCAGCGGACGAGCACAGCTCGCCCCTACAGGACGAGGGGTTCAATATTGTAGGGCAAGGGCTCTGCTCTTGCCGTGTGGCGAAGGGCGAGTCTTGACTCGCCCTTACAGGGTGAGGAATGCAAATCCTGTGTGTAGGGGTCGATGACCACATCGACCCGATGGCGGGCGATTCGTGAATCGCCCCTACAAGTGTATTGTTTGGCAGACCGTAGGGGAGGGGCTCTG
>CAYJAS010000179.1:1933-3111 GCA_964367895.1 uncultured Oscillospiraceae bacterium
CCCTACGCCGTTATTCGCTGCTTGATTGTAGGGGACGGACAGCGAACCAACACATATTTTATATATATTGTAAAAAGCTCTTGATTGCGACCGTTTTGTGTGCTATTATATAGTCAATATTATTCATACGATGCATATTATAAAAAGAGGTGTATATTTATGAGTGAAAATCGTAAAATGGTAGATGTTGTCGGCGTTCAACTTGACCTTGGTGCTTCAATGCGCGGTGTCAATATGGGGCCTGCCGCTATACGCCACGCGGATATATTCACCAAAATGGCCGAACAGGGAATTACTGCTCGTGATTTGGGTGATATTTTACCCGTCGCCACCGGCGAAAGCCTTCCCACTGCTAAAAACTGGGAGAGGATACTCGGCGCCAACACAAAGCTTTACAACCAAGTCGCCCAAAGCCTTAAAGAGGGTGCTCTGCCGGTTGTGCTGGGCGGTGACCATTCGGTTGCTGTCGGAAGTGCGCTTGCAAGCTGTGCCCATCATGACTCGATAGGTATTATTTGGCTTGATGCCCACGGCGATTTTAATGATCAATACAGCACAAACAGCGGTAATATGCACGGCATGTCTTTTTCGGCCGCCTGCGGGCAGGGGCCTGAGATCATGGTCGGCTTTATCAAAGAGAGAAAGTTTATAAGCACCAAAAACGCCGTTCAAATAGCCGGGCGTGATATTGAGCCAAAAGAGCGCAAGCGCATGAAAGAAGCCGGCGTGACGGTTTTTTCAATGACCGACATTGACAAACTGGGCATGGGCGAGGTTATGCGAAGGGCCATCGAGATTGCCGGAAATGGAACCGACGGAATACATGTAAGCTTTGACATTGATTGCGTTACCCCGAGTGAAGCGCCCGGCGTGGGCACACCGGTTCACAGCGGGCTGACCCTGCGTGAGGCATTTTTGGCGGCCGAGATGATGGCCGAAAGCGGCAAGCTGGTGTCGCTTGACATGGTGGAGGTAAATCCCATTTTGGACATTCAAAACCAGACCGGGCACCTTGCCTGTGAGTTGATTTTATCCTTTTTGGGAAAAACGGTATTTTAATTGTATAGGGGTGGCCGTCGGCCGCCCCTATATTTATTTCCCGTCTTGTGTGTAGGGTCACGGCTTGCCGTGACCGCAGATGATCCACAATAAAGCGGGCGGCCAATGACCGCCCCTAC
>CAYJAS010000180.1:0-3098 GCA_964367895.1 uncultured Oscillospiraceae bacterium
ATGGTCGCACCGCTGATGCTCTTAGGGTTAATTGTATAATCTGCGGTGGCGATGTAGATGTGGGTGGTGCTCTCAGCGGTGGCGGTGACAATGTATTTGCCTGCATCTGTGGGGGCGGTGTTGCTTGGGCCGTAGACGGTGCCATCTCGTCCGCTGTAGGAATAGGTGAGTGCTCCGGCATCGCTCGGCTTGTTTTGCACGGCAGGGGCAGACCATGCACTGCCAAAGACGATGTCATTTGCCGTCATCGTCATAGTGGTGGTATCGGACAATTTTCTCGAAACGTTTATGATGATACTGTCAGTTTTGCCGTTTGCAGTAGCAGTTAGGGTGAAGTTACCCTCTGCTGCATTATCTGCTACGGTTACGGAGTTATTTGTAACTGTAACGCCGGTGGGGACTGTTCCGGTTGTACCCCAAGTAACTGTATCACTTGTATAGTAACCATATTGGTCTTTCGTCGTTGCGGTGTACACTGTTGCGGCTGAAGGAATTACAAGTGTGTCTTCGGCACCTTGGTCGATTGTTACAGAGTGCACCGCAGCCGCATTCTTGGTGAAAGTAAGCGTGGCTGTATCGGAGACTTCCGCAGCTGTTGCAGTAACCGTCATATCGTAGCTGGTACCCAATACACTCGCATTACTTTTTACGGTGACAACGCCACCTTCGATGGTAACGCCTTCTACGGTACCGTCATCTGCATTCCTAACTTTCCAAGCTACGGTTTCACTCATGGTTCCGCCAAACTGGTCTTTCACGACTGCTGTGAAGGTAACGGTAGCTTCTTGAATGGCGCCGTCTGCGTTTACTTCAGGCACGGCGATGGTGTCCGTTGTGGACGTTACCTCAATGCTTGTCGCAACCGAAGCTGCTTTTGTGATCACTACCGTATGTTCATCTGATAGCGCATCATCGCATCTTGCTTTTATGATAATATATTGCGCTCCTTTAGCTGTAGGTTCTACAGTGAGGACGCCATTATCATCTATGCTAATACCTGTTGTGTCGCCATAAGAGAACGACCACGTCGTGGATGCCGGAGTGTAGATATCGCCATACTGGTCAAGGCAAGCTACGGTGTATCTTGTAGTAAAAGTACCGTCTGTTGCCGTAGGTACGGCAATTGGGGTTGCGCCAGAGATTTTCACAAAATTAACACTAGGCGCATCTTTGGAGACAGTGATGGTGTGAGCTATTGCATCAATACCGTCCTTGCTTGCGGTTACAACGATAGAGGCGTTGTCGGCTGTATCGTCTGTGATAGATACAACACCTGTACTTGTGTCTATGCTTACACCGGTAACAGCAGATTGCAAGCCCCAAGTCACGCCTGTTTCGTTTGCCACAGGGTCACCCGAATCATAGGTGCCTTTCGCGGCTAAATCTACAGTCGCCGTGCCTTTGGGGATAACTGTAGCTGTTGTGGGTGCCGCAGTGCCATCTTGCGCTGTGATTGCAAGGCCAGTTAACTCCCTATCCGAGGTAGGGGAGAACTGATAGGATAGTATCTTTGCACCATCTGCACCATCTGCTATATTAGCAGCGTTGCCATTAATTTGATAAGTAGCGCCGCTTGCAAAGCTGTAGCCGCTGGTGGGGGTGAGGGTCACTTCTGCGGTGTAAGCTGTGTTTGCGGCGAATTTGTTATCGACAACCGTCGGCGACCATTCTATAGCACTTGCCGTGGTGTTGGCAGGTACTGTAGCTGCCGTGTCGGGAGCTGCGCCCTTAACAGGAGCGTCGATGCCTGTTACGTTGATGGTGTCAATTTCTTCAACCACCTTGATGGTTAGGGAAATATCAGTTCCCAAACCTGTGGGTGTTTGAGCATTTGTGTCTGACACACCCATATTTTCGGTAGAAATAGTGTATGAACCGACAGGCGTATCTGCCGCTACGGTAAGTCCAACTTTTACCAGTTCACTTCGTGTTGCAGTTATGGGCTGAGGGAATAATCCTGACAGCTTTGCTGCAGTAAACGAATTGTTTAGATAAGTTCTGGCGGTATCCGTTCCGAAGTCATCGGTAAGTGTGGTAGCTGTTTCATCTAATATTAATCTCGCATCGCTGGTTTTCAATGTGAAGTTGACACCGGCAATATCACTCGTTGTTGGGTCCGGATTATTCAGCACAACTGTAATAAAGATTTTTTCTGCACTACCTGATTTAACAATTGTTGTCTTGTCTGCTGTGATTTCCATTGATGGGTCTGCAGCTGCAAATGTTGGCATAACATTGAGCGACAATACCATTCCTACAACCAAGCAGAGTGAAATGATTCTTTTCATTTTAATTCTCCTAATTCTTTAGTGTAATGGGTCACTGGTATTTACATGGTTCAATAGACGAATGACATCATTTATATTAACTATGTCGTCATCTGTAATTTTGCCAAAGTTGATATCGGTAAGCGGTTGGCTTGTGTTTACATGGTTTAACAGTCTTATAACATCGTTAATATTTATTACACCATCTCCATTGACATCCCCTGTCAAAAACTGCTGTTCACTTAGGTCTGTTGTGCCGCTGCCATCTGCGGACATTACGTGTTTACCCTCTGTGCTACTGCCGTCCAGCACACTGTGGGTGTATATTGTGCCATTGCTTTCAATGTGAAATTCTGCCGCCGCAGAGCGTGCTATTGAGCTACCTGTAGCATCAAGTGCCGAAAAATTGCCGCTGTCGGTCGTCGCATCGGCAAAGCGAATGTCCGCCGGGTCAAGGGTTGCGACATTTGCCACCTTAAAGCTCAACTGGTAAACATCCTGCCACGCAGTGGTGTTTTGGGCATCGCCGGGGGTAGGAATCGGATCATTGAGCAAACCCAAAAGCGGTATGAGCACATTAATTGTAAGCAATGTGCGGTCATTCCCGGATGCTGAAAAAAGCGTTGCATCGACTGCATCATAGATATACTCAGCGGAATCTGTCAATTTCACATCTACTACCGACGAGGTAAGCGGGGTGACCAATTCTGTACCTACTCTCGTTTCGTTCAGTGCCCCATCTGAAGTAACCGTCGTGTTTGTATTCTCATACTCCACCAAAGTCAGCTTGCTGTCATCAAAACTGAGCACTGATGCAAACGAAGTTACCCC
>CAYJAS010000181.1:0-3069 GCA_964367895.1 uncultured Oscillospiraceae bacterium
TTTTTGTTAAATACTAACTCCGTCTGTGACAGTTGCACTGCTAATGCCGGAAATTATGTCGCTGATACTTTTGACAAACTCAACATGTATCGGATGGTTGATATACTCCATGATATCGCTCTCGCTCGGGGCGCAAAGCTCAATCATAATGTCAAAATTGCGGTCACGCTTCAGCTTATTTGCGCTCACCGTAATGCTGTCAATAGCAGGCAAATCTGCCTTGATTTTTGCGTATTCGGACAATATTGCCCCATGAAGCTTGTCAAAATCCGAGAACTCTTTCAGTTTAAATAATGCACAATGTCTCATAAAAATATCCACTCCTTTAAACAATGTCTTTAATAATGCTCAAATAATCGCTCTCGATGTCCTTCAAAAAGTTCTCCGCTTGCCCTCTGTCCTTTCCGCTTATGCAGAAATAAAAGCGAATTTTAGGCTCTGTGCCGGAAGGGCGAGCCTTTATAAAACTGCCGTCCTCAAAGGTCAGCCCCCACAGGTTGATTTTTGGGAAATCGAGTGGCTGAGCGGTGCCACCTACAATGCGCTCACCGGTTGCATAGCTGTCAAAGGAAAGCACCTTTTTGCCACCGATGACGGTGCGCCTGTCAAGCGAAAGGGTACGCATTATTTCGGCGATTTTTTCAAGTCCGCTTATACCGCCGAAGGAATATGCCACTTGGTTGTCAAGAAAGAAACCGTACTGCTCAAATATACCCTCAAGCACATCTACAAGGGTCTTTTGCCTTAACTTGTAGTAAAGTGCGGCTTCGGCGGTCAATGCGGCGGCGAGCACGGCATCTTTGTCACGTGCATAAGTGCCCTTCAGGTAGCCGAGGCTTTCTTCAAAGCCCCAGATGAAACTGCCCTTTCCGCTTTGCTCCATCTCCTTGATGCATTCGCCGATAAACTTAAATCCGACAGGCACGTTTTTAAGAGCAACCCCTCTGCCTTGCGCCAATTTATCGGCAAGGGCGGTCGAAACAACGCTCTTAATGATAATGGCATCGCTTGGCAAAGTGCCGAGCTCGCTCATGCTGTCTATTATGTAATTTTGCAAAATTACCCCAAGCTGATTGCCGGTTAGGCGGTGATATTGCCCGCCAGGGCCGAGCACACAAACGCCGAGGCGGTCGGCATCGGGGTCGGTGGCAAGCAATATGTCGGCAGGGCGGGTTTTGGCATAGGCGAGCGCCATGTCAAAAGCCCCGTCATCTTCGGGGTTTGGTGACTTTACGGTTGGAAAATCACCGTTGGGAGCCGCCTGCTCACTTACAATACGAAGATCGGAAAAGCCGGTTTTCTTTAGTATGCGCTCTACCGGCACAAGTCCTGTGCCGTGGATTGGGGTGTAAATCACCGAAAGCTCAGAGCCACGGCTTTCGCTTAGTGACAAATTGAGCATTTGATGATATACTTGATCTATATAGACATCGTCCACCTGCTCGCCGATGATTTCGACCATTCCGCTGTCTATAGCGGCTTTAAGATCGGCAGACTCGGTGTGCCAGGGGAGCTGTGCGATTTTGCGTGCCACCTCGTCGGCCTCGTCGGGCGGAAGTTGTGCGCCGTCCTCCCAGTAGACCTTGTAGCCGTTGTACTGCTTGGGGTTGTGGCTTGCAGTTATGACAATGCCTGCCATTGCGCCCTTGTGGCGAAGTGCAAAGGACAGCTCGGGAACAGGGCGCAAATCGTCAAATAGATAGACCTTTACGCCGTTGTGGGCGAGCACAGCGGCAGATTGCTCGGCAAACTCACGTGAAAAATTGCGTGAGTCGTATGCGATAACCACGCCACGCTGTTTGGCACTGTCGCCCAATCGGCACAGCAGATCGGCTATCGCCTTGCTGGCTCGGCGCACGACATAATTGTTCATTCTGTTGCTGCCGGCGGCAAGTATGCCACGCAGTCCCGCCGTGCCGAACTCAAGATCCCGATAAAAACGGTCGGTAATCTCCTTTTGGTCGGTGATAGCGAGCAATTCGGCTTTTGTTTGCTCGGAAAAGCAGTCGCTTTCGGTCCAATGTTTATAGCTTTGCATCACTCGGCTGTTGTCCATATTTCTTTCCTTCTTCTTTAAAAATTATTTTAAGATGGTGTATTTATGATTTTAAGTGTAGACATAGGCGGTACTAAAATTGCTGTTTCCCTTTGGGAGAGGGGCGAAAATCGCCCTGAGCTTAGGAAAAAGCTTGTTTTCAGCACGGAAAATATTAGCGATTTAGGCGCTTTGCTCGACCAAATACTGCCCGAGCACAGCGTAAGCAGTGCGGTTTTTGCCGTCGCCGGTGTGACTTCGGGGCGATATATTTCGCTTACAAATGCAGGCCTGATTATAGATAAAGAGGATATTTCAAAGCGGTTTAAAAATAAATCTTCGGTGCATTTTATAAACGATGCACAGGCGCTTGCCCATGCAGTGGACAATGGTGTGCCCATTTTGTCGCCACCGCTGAAGACGGGCAAACAGCCCGAGGGCGATGCTGTCAAAAGCGTCATTTCGCTGGGCACCGGGCTTGGCATTTCGCATATCGCACGGCACGGCACGATAATCCCGTCGGAGGGTGGGCACATGAGCCTTGTTCCGTATGATGAACTGACCGAGGGGCTAAGCGCCTTTTTAGCCGACAAATACCGCAGCCAAAGTGACGGGCATGTCAGCTATGAGCGAGCCCTTTCGGGTATGGGCATTGCCAATATTTACAGCTATTTAAGCGGTAAAGAGAGCGATAAATTGCCCGGTGATATAAGCGCCGCCGCACTGCAAAACATGCATTTGCCAAAGGATAGCTCCGATTATGACCGCTTTGCCACCCTGACCTTTGAGGTGTTTTCACGCCTGCTCGGTCATTTTGCCGGCGAACTTTCCATATGCACCATGCCGCTCGGCGGTATTTATATCGGCGGAGGGATACCGCTTAAAATCCTACCGCTGATAGACGGCAAGCTGTTTAGCGAGGCCTTTGTGCAAAAGGGAAGATGCAAAGGCTTTTTGAGCGACATTTCGGCGCATATCATTTCGGACAGCGACGCCGTGCTATATGGCACGGCCTGTGTCGGACTTTAGTGATT
>CAYJAS010000182.1:0-3033 GCA_964367895.1 uncultured Oscillospiraceae bacterium
GTACGTCCGTCTGCTGTAGATAATTGACCTTGATAAGTCGATTGCTCGCCTGTAGATAAAAATTTACCACCAGCTTCCATAGTTATGCCACCTAGTTGAGCATCTTTACCGAGTACAGTTTCGCTATTTTTGAGTTCGCTACCAACATAGTTTTCAGTTATCTTATTGTTGTTTTCATCAAGATAGCTTCTTGACATATCTGTACCATTGTATCTATCTGTGTACTCAACGCCGTTAGCAGAATACGTATGTGAGCCATAAGTGTTACCTTGTGCATCTTGTGAAAATCTGTAAAATCCTCCGCCTTCTTTCGATACTGCTGCGAATTGTCCGTTTTCATCATACTTAAACGTCGATGTTACTGCTCCATCTTGAGATGTTGACGTATTATTAGACGTATCAATGCTCCAGTTTTTGCCGTCTCTAATACCTGAAGCGGTAACGTTTGTAATGTCTCCGTTGCTATCTAAACCAACGCTATTCATTTTCAAGCCAACCATTTGATTAGCTAAAGTCTGCGACATTCCATCTTTTGCGAACTCGTTAGCCATATCTTGTGTGATAATGTTGCCTGTTTTTTGGAACTCTGCGTATTCTTGCGTGTTCATACCGAGTGAATTTGCCATTGTGTTGCCACCTATAACACCACCAGCTGACGTGCCACCTGTGACTTGTGATACAGCTGTATTGTTGCCAATAGCTTCCCCTTGTTGGTTAGCACTATATGCTTTCGACTGATTAGTTTGTGAAAGTGCATTACCTGTGCCATGCACATAACTAGCTTGGTTTGCAACACCTGGCATATTCGCAATATTAGCGTGTCCAAAGTCTTGACCAGCTTCGTTCATCAGTTTACCTTGCCCAGCAGTTCCAATGTGTTCAGCTCCTGCGTTAGCAGCACCTTTTGCACCCATTGCAAGTTGGTTGCCCATTTGACTCATTGCAAACGCATTCGCTTTCGTTATTGCTCCAGCAATCGCAACCGCAAGCCCCATCGACATCCACCGCCCTTGACCATACAATGATACTGCGTCCGCTGCTGTGTTCGGTATATCGAACATTTGATTTAATCCGTAACCTGTTTCACGCATTATTGCGAACATGTTATGCACTTCGTGTTGGTATTGCATATCCATGAACGTGTCTATCGCTTGCCATAATACCATCATTACAAACATGCCAACGTAATACGATATAGTCCTTGCAGGAGCTATCCACATGAACGCAATCAGAAAAGGGAATATCCCAATCATCATGCCAAACATCATGCCTTTCAAACGAGGTAGTGTAGCTTCTGCCATGAACGCTTGTGACGCATTTTTTTGGTTCATATCGGCAAGCATGGTGTTTAACATTCCACCCTCGCTCATCGCAACCCATGCAGTTAAATAAGAGCGTAAGAACACGTTTGAGTTAGAAGCTGGCACAATGTTTGCACTAAAAATATTGCTCATAATAGATGAACAGTTATCAGTGCTTATGCCACTAGCTTCACATTTTACCTTTAAGCTATCGTTGATAGCAGATGTATTAAGCTGTGCATCTATCGTTGCATAAGCAGTTGCACAAGGTTGTGTTTGTGTTGTACGAATACCGCCAACATCTGAAACAACTGTTGTGTAACGTGTCATAGTTTCAGATTTTATATCAGCCCATAAGTTTGTAGATGAGTGCAACTTTTGTTCGCTTATCCAACCATATGTTAAATCAGGTATAACGCATGAGTTCCAATAGTTCGACATCGACTCAAACGTATAAGGCTGTCTTTGAAAAAACGACTCTGCAACATCATCATAGCTTGCCAGTAGTTCATAACCTTTGCCTTTACCAATTGTTCCATAAGGTATAATTGGTTGCATTAACGTTTCGATTATTTCAACAGTATCTTGCTCAATAACGTTTTGTAACTGTGCTAGCTTTGCCATAATTGTTGGCACATTTCCAGCTGTCTCAAATTTGTTATTAACAACGTCATGAACTACAACTTGTGTTTGCATGGTTGTCAGTGTAATAGTTATTACAGCTGCAAACATCATTGATACTGCAAATCCAATAATGTTGCCTTTACCATTTGCACTTTGTGATACGAAGTAGAACGCACCAAATGCGATACCTGCAACAGCAAGTGTAGCTATTAGCCCATAGTAGCCCGAGCCAGGAGCGAACATCATTGATACGAACTTGAATGCCCTTAGGATATATTCATATTCACTATATACTTTAATTACGACTTCTTCCATTATTCCACCTTTGAAATAGAATTATGCATTAGTATCGACGTTGTACGAACATCACGTATAACAGAACTTTCGCTTTCCATTTGTTTTGAGAACTCGAACGTGTTATTCATACTAGCCATTGCGTTATTGTACTCGTTTTGAAAGAAATCCATTTTATCATCAATAACTTTTTCATATTCAGCTAGTGCGTTTAACAACTTATCAATATAGATTTTTTGTGCATTAGTTCTTGTCCTCAATTCACGCATAACGTACTTGATATTTAACTGTAGCCTTTTGATAGAGCTGTACGCATAACCAGTTGCAACAATATCTTTAAGCATTGGTTGTATGCCTATTAAATAGTTGTGCCCAGCAACACTTGCAGAAGCAAGATATGAATAAACAGGCACATCAGCAGAGTTTATGAACGACATCATGTTTGCATCAATGGAAGTTTTACGTTTTGCGTCATCAGTTAGTGCGTCAATGATTGCAAGTAGTGCATCATCTGCCCTTGTTGCGATAGGTTCAGCTGAGTCTATTGTGCAAGCCATGCTACCAGCAACTTGTTTTGGTACGGGTTCGTATGTATATTGTTGTAAATCATAATCACTTGCACAACCAGTAACAGCTATCACTTCGCCATCGTTTACGTTGCCAACAAGTCCTTTATGTTGAATATCGCCAAACAATGCACGCATAACGTTTGCTTCATTTTGCGTTAGCAATTTAATGTCATTATGTGCAAGCGTATCAAGTAAATAGCCGTCAGTTTTTAAGATTTTATTAACTACAGTATCATGTATTTTTG
>CAYJAS010000183.1:0-2954 GCA_964367895.1 uncultured Oscillospiraceae bacterium
TGACCACCGAACCCCCGTCCTGTAGGGAGCGACGCCCTCGTCGCTCCGCCTTTCGAAACGGTCAAGACCGTTCCCTACAATGGTTATTCGTCACACCACCCGTAGGGGCGATTCACCAATCGCCCGAAGAAAACCGCACAATTTGCGGTCACGGCAAGCCGTGACCCTACATTGCATCATTCGCCATACCACCGTAGGGGAGACCTGCGGTCGCCCGTCCGCCACACGGCAAGAGCAGAGCCCTTGCCCTACAAAACTGAACTCCCCCACATGTACACACAATTTTCTTTCGGGAGGGGACAGAACCCCTCTCCTACACACAGATTTCAAATTAAAACTAAATAAATATAAAAACTTGGAGGTGCATTATGAGAATACTCGTTGTAGACGATGAAAAATTGCTGGTAAAAGGCATCAAATTCAATCTTGAAAACGACGGTTATCAAGTGGACGGAGCTCATGACGGCGCGGCGGCGCTGGAGCTTTTCGCAGAACACAAGTATGATTTCGTCATACTTGACATCATGCTCCCTATAATCGACGGGCTGAGCGTCTGCCGAAAGATCAGGGAGAAATCCGATGTACCTATTATAATGCTCACGGCAAAAGGCGAGGGCAGCGACAAGCTGCTCGGCTTTGAGTACGGCGCAGATGATTACATAACCAAGCCGTTTGATATTTTAGAGCTCAAAGCAAGAATAAGGGTAATCGCCAAGCGCACCCAAGCGCCCGAAAAAATTGAAACTTCGCTTGAAGAAGGGCGTATTAAGGTTGATATACCGCGCCGCACCGTTTGGGCAGACGGCAAAGATGTAGAGCTGACCGCCAAGGAATTTGACCTGCTTGTTATTTTAATGACCAACAAAGGCCGCGTTTTCAGCCGTGAGGGCTTGCTCAGCAGTGTCTGGGGCTATGCCTATCCCGGAGATATCCGCACGGTCGATGTTCACGTCCGCAGGCTTAGGGAAAAGCTCGAGAGTGATGATTCACAGCCTGAATATTTAATGACAAAATGGGGAGTCGGTTACTACTTTAAAGTTCCAAATGAGTAGGCGTACAAGGCTCGGACTGCGCACAAAGATTTCGCTGATGTTCGGCGTGCTTTTGGTCTGTCTGGGTCTGGTGCTAAATTTCTATCCGACACAAATAGTGCACAGTCAGATGTTGCTTTCCGCCGAGGACGACATGCTGGGCACTCTTTCAAACTTGCGTGAAAATCTCAACGATTTTTCACAGCTAAGTGAGGACAATATATCGGCCGCCGTTCGGGTGCTGGGCATTTCGGCACTGGGCAGAGTGGTGGTCACCGATTTGGGCGGCATCGTGCTGTATGACAGCCGGCAGACCGGCAATTTGGTCGGTAGCATCGCCCTGTTTCCCGAGATTGTAGCGGCGCTCGAGGGTAGCGACACCTTCCGCTGTATTTACGATGATGGCAAGTTTGAAGGTCACGCCGCCGTGCCGATTTTCAGCCACGGCGAGAGTAGCGGAGTGGCCTATTTCCTGCGCAATTACACCGAAAACGCACGCATTTTGACCGAAACACGAGAGAATATTGCACTTATAAGCGGCCTGCTATTTATAGCCGGCGGCCTTTTTGTCTCTCTGTTTTGCATAAACTTCAGCCGCCGAATGGAGCGCCTGCTAAAGGGTATAGATGCCATCGGCAGTGGCGATTATGACCATCAAATCGACCTGCACGGCCGTGATGAAATCGCAGTAATTGCCACCGAGTTCAACGAGATAAGCCTAAAACTAAAGCGGGTGGAGGCCATACGCCGTCAATTTGTCACAGATGCCTCGCACGAGCTGAAAACTCCGCTCGCCTCGATAAAATTGCTGTCCGACTCTATAGTGCAAAATGAAAACATGGGCGTGCTGTCCATGCGTGAGTTTGCCGTCGACATCAGCAATGAAATCGCCCGACTGTCGCTGATAACAGAGGAGCTTTTGGCGCTCAGCCATTTGGGCGAACAGCCTGAAATAATCGCCGTGCCCTGTGACATTCGTGACAATGTCGCACGCTGTATCGGCATCTTAAAGCCATATGCAACCGTGCTCGGTGTCGAGATTGAGAGCGATATTGAGGAGGAAACCTTTGTCAGAGGCACCTATGACGGGCTTTACCATATCATCTTCAATCTGCTTGACAATGCGGTTAAATACAATCGTCCGGGCGGAAAGGTTTTGGTGTCGGCATATTACGAGCAAAACGAGCTGATTTTATGCATAGAGGACAGCGGTGTCGGCATTAAAGAGGAGGAGCTAAGCAAAATCTTCGATAGATTTTATCGGGTTGACAAGGCACGAAGCAAAGAGATAGGTGGCACAGGCCTCGGCCTTTCTATAGTGCGTGAATGGGCATTGCGCCTTGGTGTAAAGGTAAATGTCGAGAGCGCATACGGCATAGGCACCAAGTTTTTGGTCGTCTTTAAGCTGATGGAGGACGATTTAATATGAAAAAAATTGCCATTTTAGCCCTCTGCCTTATACTCATATCGGCGTGCGCCCCCGAGCCGGTACCGGTCGATGAAAACGCAATAAGCATTTATTATCTCGCCCATGAGGGCACCGACATAAGCTCGACCTATATCACGGCAGAACAGCATTCGATAGGCGAGCATAAGGAGGTCTATGACAGCTGCATGGCGGCCATAGAGCTGATGGAAAACCCGACCGATAAAGCCCTAAGCTCGGCATTGCACGGCACGCTGTGCATTCCCGAAATAGCGATAAGCGACACCACGGTGACGGTAGACATGTGCGAGCATTATCTCGATTTGACAAGTGTAAACCGCACTTTGACAAGCACCGCTTTCGCTCTGACCTTGCTCCAAATAGGCGGAGTGGATTTTGTAACAATAACCTGCAACGGCCAGCCATATCCACCGATAGATAATTTTTATTTCACCGAGGATAATACACACCTCTCCCCCCTCCTATAAGGGCTCGGC
>CAYJAS010000184.1:0-2878 GCA_964367895.1 uncultured Oscillospiraceae bacterium
AAAAAACCGTAGGATTTAAAAATCCTACGGTTTTTTTAACTAAATAATATTTAGTTCATGAAAAATGTGTGGTTGCCAATGACGACGTCAACAGTCTTGGTTCTTTCAATCCAGCCCGGGCTTGTTTTGCTCAAGTTTAAGAAATAATAGCTGGTTTCATCTAAAAGGTCGATACCTTCAAGGCAAAGTTTTGCTGCAATTACCGATTGCTCTGTCGGTTCTTTGTAAATCGAACCGCTGTACGCCGGTGTGAACTGTATTCCAAACTCCCTGTCGAAGATTACACCCTCAACGGTGTTGGGGAACAGCGAGCTTTCCACGCGATTAAGCACGACATTTCCTACGGCAATTTTACCGTCAAGTGATTCTCCTCGGCTCTCGGCATTGATTATGCGTGCCAGCCACATCAAATCCTCTTGATTATAATACAAATCTGCCGGTGTAAGCGGCCATCCGCCGCCCACAAACATAATAGTCTGGGCTTCATAGTCGTAAGACACTGTCGAACTGAATATAGTTGCCAGTGTTCTCGCCGGAACCATAGTAAATCCCTCGTAGTAGACAGGCGGAGCATCCATCAGAAAATATCTGTTGTTAGCTACCACAAGATTGCTGCCGTGTGTGAATGTCACATTGAGAGTTCCGGGGATAGTGACTTGAATAGTGTTTGTAGAAGCTACACCTTCTACCGTACATCCCATTTGAACAAAAAACTCAGTGAGTGGCAAATATGAAGTGCCATTGATGATTTGCGGCTGTAGGGTAAAGGTCATCGGTACTCCGTTTAGCATTACCGATATTCCGTGCTGTTCCTGTGTTTCTGTCTGTTCAGCCTCAGGTTGTTCTGTGGTTGTTGCGGTGTCACCCTCTGCAGTGTGCTCGGCTTCACCTTCTGTGATTTGCTGAGGTTGCTCTAAATCTGTATCGAGTTCGCCTTGCGGTGCGCCTTCGATAATGTCCTCAGTCTGTGTTTCGGATTCGATTGTGCTCAATTGAACACCCGACCGATAATCTGCCGTCACGTCGGTTGCAAAGAAAAGACCAACCAGCATAACGACAGACAATCCTCGTCGATAGTTTACCATTGTTTCACTCCTTAAAAGTTAAAGGGCTCTTGTTACTAATTTGTATCAGTTTGTAACCCTTTTGTAATAACAATAGCAATGATACACTGTTTTGAAGGATATGTCAACCGAAAACCGCCGTCGATTGGTAGTTTTTCCAACAATTTCATGTAATTTGCACAAGAAAAATGTCGCCTAAGGGTGACTTTATTTAGATTTTTTTCAATTTGTAACAATAAAATTGTCACTTACATAGGATGATTTACAAGAAATTTAATCGGAGGTGAGCCCTTTTGAGTGATTACAATGACCTGGTAATTGCAATTGTTCGTGGTGATAAACGGCATGAAATAGTCTGCAAATTAATCCTGCAGGACGGTTTCGAGGTGCGACTTATCGACCGTCCAATCGGTACACACTCGCTCGTTCCGTTGCCACCCGGAAGCATCGTTGCTATACCAAAGGCAGATGAGGAGGAGCGACGAATAATTGAGCAACAAGGCATGCGCATAGTGGAATATGGACATATGCCCGAGTACAGCGAGCCTATCGCACATATTACAGCCGAAAATGCACTGCTTATCGCCATGAGTGGTCGAACAAGTGCACTGGAAAATAGCAATGCTTTGGTGCTCGGTTATGGGGCGATAGCAAAACACTTGTGCAAGCTGCTTTTGGCATTTGGGACAAAAGTTTGTGTTTGCGCTCGCTCGGAAAAGGCAAGAGATCAGGCTAAGAGCCTTGGATGTACCGTGTGTGATTTTCAGCAGCTAATTCAAAAGATGCAGGACTTTGATTTGATTTTCAACACCGTGCCTTCGGTAGTTTTAGGCAAAGAAGCTTTGCAAAACGCGCAAAAGTCCTGCTACATAATCGACCTCGCTTCCAAGCCGGGCGGAGTGAATTTCCCTGTCGCACAGCGGCTCGGATTACAAACGGTGCATGCCCTCGGACTGCCGGGCAAACATTGCCCACACAGTGCGGCACTTGCCGTACGGCATGCCATATACAGGCAACTGACTGTCATTTCAAACTCAAAGGAGGAGGACATTTTATGAAGGGACTTCGCATCGGCGTCGTCATAACCGGCTCGTTTTGCACCTTTTCAGACATCATGCCGGTCATTGCAAATTTGTGCAATGACAACACAGTCACGGCGATACTATCCCCTGCTGCCGCAACCTTTGACACCCGATTTTACATAGCTGATAATTTTAAAGATGATTTAATCAAATTAACCGGTATGCCGCTTATACTTGATATTGTTCAGGCAGAGCAAATCGGCCCAAAGCGACTTTTTGACATCATGCTTGTCGCACCGTGCACCGGAAACAGCCTTGCAAAGCTCAACCACGGCATCACCGATACGGCAGCACTTATGGCGATGAAATCGCACATCAGAAACAACAGACCCCTGGTAATTGCTCCGTCTACCAATGATGCGCTCGGCACCGCAGCGGTAAATCTCGGTGGACTGCTGTGCCGCCGTGGAATTTATTTTGTACCATATAGGCAAGATGACTTTGAAAATAAGCCACGCTCGATGATTGCTTCCTTCGGCCTTTGTCAATCGGCTATGGAGGCTGCGCTTGAGGATAGGCAATTACAACCGATCATTCTATCTCCCGAGTAAAATCCCTATACATAAAAAGAAACAAGCTGACACTTTATATATATATAGTGTCAGCTTGTTTAGGGTGACGGGATTTTAACTCATTGTCGGATTTTCGTTATTAATTGTAGGGGCGACCTTTGGTCGTCCCTACAATTACGGACAAGACGATGGGTTTAGACGAGGGTTTGCGGCTATGGAG
>CAYJAS010000185.1:0-2864 GCA_964367895.1 uncultured Oscillospiraceae bacterium
AAAAACCGCCCTTTCGGGCGGTTTTTTAATGAGAGAGGGTATTTTAGAAAGTTACTTACTATCTTGCGAGCCACAACCACACGACTTTTGCGAACAGCTTTTCCCATGTTCACAGCCGATGCATTTGACTCCCTTTTTCTTTTGCCGAACTATATACAGCACAGCAATTGCCAAAACCGCAACTACTATAGCTATAGTAATAATATCGTTCATAACGCCTTATCCTTTTACAGTTGCCGCCTTTTTTGCAAGAGCTTTTTTGTCGCCTTTTTTAACAAGAACTACAACCCACGCAACAAGTGCGATTGTTACTATCAGACCGGGAATAAAGCCTGTGCCGACCGTTCCCAATGTTATAAGTGTGCCGATTTGGTAAATGAGGAAGGCAACAACATAGCCTGTTCCGAATTGCAGAGCAATTCCTGCCCAAACCCATTTTGCGCTTTCCATTTCGGCATTCATAGCGCCGATACAAGCAAAGCAAGGCGGTGTAAACAGGTTAAACATCAGATATGCCAATGCGGCAACCGCTGTGATGCCCATAACTCCGGCGACTTCGCTTGCGCCACCGACAAGTGCCAATTCTTCGGTATCAATGAAGTTTGAAATACCGTAAACGACTGCAAGTGTACCGACGACATTTTCCTTAGCGATAAAGCCTGTAACGGCCGCCGCTGCCAGCTGCCATGCGCCAAATCCGAGGGGGATCAAAAGCACTGCAACCGGTGAAGCGATGCTCGCCAATATACTCTCGCCTGCGTTGTCGCCGACCAGTTCAAAGCTCCATGTGAAGCTCTGCATCAAGAAGACCGCAACATTACAAAGCATGATGATTGTTGTTGCTTTAATGATAAATGCCTTGGCACGTGAAAACATCGAAAGTGTAGCCCTTTTGAGGCTGGGGGCGCGATATTCGGGCATTTCCATGATAAAGAAGGTCTTTGTATCACGGTCACCGGTTATACGCACGATAAGCAACGATGCCACAATAATTATGGCAATTGCAACAAAGTACATAAGCGGGCCAACCCATGTTGCATCGTCAAAGAATACACCTGCAAAGAGGGCAATAACTGGAAGCTTTGCTCCGCAAGGCATGAACGGGGTCAGCATAGCTGTTGTTCTGCGTTGACGCTCATTTTTAATGGTACGGGTTGCCATAACACCGGGGATTCCGCAACCTGTGCCGATGACCATCGGGATTATGGAGCGACCCGAAAGTCCGACATGCTTTAGGAAACGGTGCATAACCACCGCTACACGAGCCATGTATCCGCAATCTTCAAGCAGTGCGAGAAGGAAGAACATGACCATGATAAGGGGCAAGAAGCCGACAACGGCAGTTATACCACCGATGATACCTTCTGTGACCAGTGCTTCAAGTATCGGCGCAACGCCTGCACCCGAAAGTGCTTCGGCCGCCATCTCTTTAAGGCCTTCAAGCCAGCCAACCACTGCGTCTGCAATAATCGGGCCGACATAGGTTTGCGAAATTGCAAAAACTGCCCACATAACTGCCGCAAATATGGGAATACCGAGCCATTTATGTGCAAAAATCTTGTCTGCTGTGTCCTGCTTTGTATGTACATTGCTTGCCACAGCACGTTTTTCTACCGATTTAACAACTCCGTTTACAAACTCAAAACGGCGCTTGTCAGCCGCTTCTACTTGCGCACGGTCTGCACCTTCGGGCGCAGCTCCGTTAAACGGTGCTTTTTGACCTTTGCCTGAAATAGCCTTGGCACGTTCAATCAGTGTTTTTAGGTTGCTATCACCTTCCGACGCTGTGGAAACGGTAGCAACAACGGCGCATCCGAGCTGGCGCTCCAAAGCCGCGATGTCAACATCGATGTCCTTTTTCTCGTTCAAGTCACTTTTGTTCAGTGCTATTACGAGAGGTATGCCAAGCTCCAAAAGTTGTGTTGTAAAAAACAGGCTACGGCTAAGGTTTGTTGCATCAACGATGTTGATGATAACCTCGGGTTTCTCATTTTTTACAAATTCGCTGGTGATGCTCTCCTCAGAAGTGTACGGAGACATCGAGTATGCGCCCGGTAGGTCAACGGCGATTATCCCCTGTCCGCCGAGTGAGGGCTTGACTTCTCCCTCTTTCTTTTCCACGGTAACGCCCGCCCAGTTTCCGACATGCTCCACACGCCCGGTTATGGCGTTAAAAAGAGTTGTCTTACCGCTGTTTGGGTTTCCGGCAAGTGCGATTTTCATGCTAATTCCTCCAAATATATTAATATTGCTATATAAAAATGGCATAATTGTATGCTATTGTATCGAGTTAGTTTTAGTTAATTCTACCACAAAATCAAAGCCGACAGTTGTCGGCTCAATTCAATTTACAAAAGGGTAATTGTGCTTGCAAGGTCTGCGTCTATACTATAGCGTGCGTCTTTAATTGCCACAACAAAACTCTCGCTCACAATAGAAATAACGGTCAGCTTCTGTCCTTCAAAGCAACCGAGAGTGAACAGAAAAGCTCGTATTTCCTCGTCTGCATTAATCTGAAAAACAGTGTATTCTCTACCCGGCTGTGCCGCAGAGAGCAATATTTCAACATGTCCCGATGAAGCCTCGGGCACTGCATTATTAGTTGTCATATGCATTGTTTGAACTTTAGATGACATAAAGAAACCCTTCCAAATAAGTTTAGTTAAACTAACTGCTACTATTATAACCATACAGTGCTATTCTGTCAAGTATTATTTTGTCAGCTGTGCAAAATCACTTTGCTGTCAAGTGTTCGCTGTCATTTTGACCGCCTACTGTTATACCTTATTATAGGGTGGCACACATAAATCCTAACCTCGGAGGTAGAATATGGACAATAAAATTGATCCCGGTGCACTGGCACG
>CAYJAS010000186.1:0-2860 GCA_964367895.1 uncultured Oscillospiraceae bacterium
CCCCCAAACCCCCTAGCGCTTTTGCTTTAGGGGATGCGGAAGATTGTGCGTTGGGGGATACATGTTCGTCGTCTGCGGACGAAGGATTACGGCGGGGGACAGCGGTCACGGCAAGCCATGACCCTACGACTGTTGTTTCAAAATTGTGCGAACGCGGACGACCGAAGGTCGCCCCTACGGGTGGGGTTTTGAAAATTGTGCCATCATACGGGGCGTCGGGGACCCGCCCCCTACAGGTATATTTCGTTTGCCTTTTTGAAATCTCGGCGGTCGCAACAGGTGATTATGGTCTGACCACCCTCGGTGTGTGACAGGACAAAATCCTGCCTTGCACTGTCAAGCTCGCTCAGTACATCGTCAAGCAGCAGCACCGGCGGTTCGCCGTTGAAATGCTCCATCAACTTGCGCTCTGCCAATTTTATGGCTATCGCTGCGCTTCTCGCCTGACCTTGGGAGGCAAAAGACCGTGCCGAACGGTCACCGAGAAATATTTCCATATCATCTCTGTGCGGGCCGACAAGGCATTGCATTGCCGAGCGTTCTGCCGCTTGCATATCGCTCAAATGCCCAAGCAAAAGATCGGCAATCTGCTCGACCGTTTGGGTGGTATCGCTTATCGCCGAGCTGGTTTTATAGCTCAATTTGAGCTGTTCTTTTCCGCTTGACATATCATCTGCATATTTTTGCGCCTGCACATCAAGCGAGCGACAAAAGCGTGCTCTGAGCGAGATTATCTGTGCCGCCGTTTGGGCGAGCGGTGTGTTGTATTCCGGAATCAGCTCAAAACTTTGGTCTTTGAGCAATTTTGTTTTGTTTTCGATTATTTTTTTGTATCGGGCAAGCAACATTTGATATTTTGGTCTCATTCGGCAAAGTGCACTGTCAATCAGCGCTCGTCTTGCCGCCGCACCGCCCTTTACAAGGCTTAAATCGTCGGGCGAAAATACAATACAGCAAAACCTGTCCGAAAGGTCTGACAGCGAATGCAGACGCACTTCGTTTGCCCATGCCTTGCTTTTTCCGCTTTTGGGCAGTTCAAGGCGCAGTTTATGCTGTCTATCGCTCGAAAAAACCTGACCTTCTATGGCGGCAATTTCACTGTCCCACAGCACAAGTTCGGGCTTTTTTGCCGATTTAAAGCTAAATCCGCACGAAAGAAGATAGACAGCCTCCAGCAGATTTGTCTTGCCTTTGCCGTTTTGCCCGCAGATGACATTTATACCGTCACTAAAGCCGATTTCATGCTTTTGGTAATTGCGAAAATCGTGCAGTGACAGCTTGTCTATTCTCATTGCGCCTGCACCGTATAGGTGATTTGACCGTCCACCGTTACCGTGTCGCCGGGGTAAATCTTCTTTCCTCGCATGGTGCATTTCTCGCCGTTTAGCGATATTATGCCGGACATTACCATTTCTTTGGCTTCACCGCCGGTCATTGCCGCACCGGCGAACTTTAGGAAACTGTCAAGCTTTATAAACTCGCTGTGTATTTGTATTATTTGCTTTTGCATGCTATTCACCGGCCTTCAGGCGGACGGGCAGGACAAGGTATAAGAAACTGTCTCCGTTTTCCGGGCGGAAAATGCAGGGCGAAAGGCCGCTTTTGAGCTCGATAACGACATCTTCGTCCATGCTGGCTTTGAGTGCGTCAAGCAGATAGCGATTGTTAAAGCCGATTTCCACCTTTTCCGGGCATTCGGGAATGCTTACTTCGTCATAGCTCCGTCCGAGAGCGGTTATACAGGACAGCTGTAGCAGTTTGCCCTCAAAAACGCATCTAACGGGATTTTTAAGGCGCTCTGAGATAATCAACGAAACACGCTCAACGGCGGTTACAACCTCGTTTTTGTTCAATTTAAGGGCTATTGGGTTGTCCTGCGGTATTGCCGACTGCCAATTTAAAAACTCGCCTTCTAAAAGACGGGTGGTGACCACCGTGTTTTCAAACTCAAAAATGGCGTTTTTGCGCTCGGGGTAAATTGAGCAAGTATTGTCCTGTCCGTCGGGCAATATTCTTGAAATTTCTTTCAGAGTGTCACCGGGTACGACGAATTTAAAGCTTCCGCCGTGATGCCCTTCAAGCTGTTTTTTGCGAATTGCAAGGCGATATCCGTCCACCGCAACGACGGTGACCGAGCTTTCTTCGATTTCAAACAGTGCGCCGGTGTGAATTGGTTTGCTGTCATTGTCGGAAACGGCGAAAACCGTGCCGGCAATCATGTCTTTTAGGGTGTTTGTTTCAAGGGTGACACCTCTTGTGCGCTCAACCTCGGGCATTTGCGGAAACTCGGAAGGGGCACTGCCCACCAAGTTAAAGACCGAGGAGCCACATTTGATGGTCACCATATCACGCTCATCGGCGATGATTTCCACGATGGCATCGGGCAGTTTGCGAACAATGTCTTGAAGGATTTTTGCGTTGAGCACGATTGCGCCTTGTTCGTAGACCGAAGCGTCAAAGGTGCGGCGTATGCCGGTTTTGTAATTGTAACCGCACATTTCGATGCGGTCGGTAGCTGTTATGAGCAGTCCCTCAAGTACGGGGGAAGAGCTCTTTGCCGAGACGGCATGGATACAGATTGAAATTGCCTCTCCGAGGAAAAGTTTTTCACAGGAAAAACGCATTTTTTATCTCCTTTCGATTTTACATAACTATATTAAGAAGTACATTATTTGTAGTATTAGTAGTATAGGGCTGTGGAATTGTTGAAAAGTGGCGCGGGCGCTGTAAGAGTCAGAGAAAATTATCGAAAATCGGGTGTGGATAAGTCGGGGCGATATCGACAGTTTGAACAGGGGTGTTTTTATCAACAGAGAGGTATGAACAATGAACAGGTGGTTGTTGATAAAGAAAAAGGGGG
>CAYJAS010000187.1:0-2836 GCA_964367895.1 uncultured Oscillospiraceae bacterium
AAATTGGTAACATTGTATATGTCGATTTGCAGAGCGGCTGTTAGAGTGCGGAAATTCCGGGAGACGGACGAGGGGCGGGGGACGGGCGGTAGTGGGCAGAGCCCCTCCCCTACAGGATGGGGGCCGTCGCTCCCTACAAGACGAGGGGATGAATAAATGTATTAAATTGGTGCTTGACAAAAGCGTATTACATGTGTAGAATAAAAATATACTACATTTGTAATACGTATGACAGTGAGGTGCATTATGAAAAGACTGAGCGAGGGTGAATGGAAGGTGCTGGAGGTGCTGTGGAGCGGAGAGCGCTTTTCTCTTAAAGAAATCGTCGAGCAGCTCAGCCATATCAGCGGTTGGAGCAAAACGACGGTACATACATATTTGACCCGCATGGGCAAAAGCGGCCTGATAGATATTGACCGCGAGCAAAAACGCCCCTACAGTGCGGCGGTAACACGAGAGCTGTGCGCAAAGGCACAGCGTGACCAGCTTGTTGAGCAGGCATACGGCGGTGCGGGTGTGGAGCTTATTTTTGCCTTTTTGAAGGAGTCACATTTGTCCAAAGAAGAGCGTGAGCGCCTGCGCCAGTTGCTCGATAATATGGAGGTGTAAGCTATGTCAAATATTTGGGCAGTACTGCTTAATGCGGTTAATATGTCGCTTACCATAGCGGTTATTTTAGCGCTAAAATCGCTTTTCTCGGACAAGCTTAGCGCACGATGGCAGTATGGCATTTGGTCTGTTTTTGCACTGCATACTTTTGCTTTTCCGCTTTTTTCAAAGGGCATGTTCAGTGATTTTCATCTGTATATCGAAATGCTTAAAACCTCTGCAGAAGGCAGTTTAAGCTCAAGTTATAGCGGACAATTTGCCCCTGTTACACTCGATTTTTTGCCGAATTACAATACAGTTATGCCGAGCAGCATTACCGATTGGCTGTTTTTGCTCTATCTTGCCGGCATTGTACTTTTTGCACTGTTTTACGTATTTAGCTATGCTCAAATGGCATTTGCACTGAGCTCGGCCATGCCTGTGGGCGACGATGTAAAGGCCAAAGTCAGCGAGCTATGCCGTATACACAAGCTTAAAATGCCACGTCGCATTGTGCAGGCATCCACCCCTTCGGCATTTGTTTTCGGGGCGTTTAGCCCGACCCTTGTCCTGCCCGCCGACAAAGAGGTCGATGAGCATGTCCTGCTTCACGAATTGCTTCATCTGCGCTATCGTGACATTGCACAGGGTATTTTTTGGGCTATCGTTCGCACCTTTCACTGGTACAATCCGCTTGTGCACTATGCTGTTTTGCGCATACAAAACGACATGGAAAGCCTGTGTGACAGGCGTGTTCTCGAACGAATCGAAGGGGAACAGCGCAGACAATACGGGCATTTGCTACTGTCCATGACAAATGAGCGATACCCCCGTGCGGTGGGAACAAGCTCTATTTCAAACGGCGGAAAAAATATCGCACGGCGCATCACTGCGATCGCACGATTTAAGCAATTTCCAAAGGGTATGGCCTTGGTTTCGGTGTGCATGATAATTGTCATATGCTCGACCATGATGCTCGGTCATTCGGCAAATGCCACACATATTGTCGATTACAGTGTAAACAGTGAGTTTGAATATGAGCGCACTATGGCGCTCAGCAGGCTTAACCGATGCACCACCCCTGCCGCCGCCGTTGACCTATATATAAAGGGTCTGCTTTACGACAACGGCGCTTATGTTGCGAGTGCTTCCCCACTGTCAGAGCATGATAAGCTATATGAGTATTATTCTCCAACTTTGGAATATCCCATGCTAAGCAGCGAAATTTACGACCCCTTTTCGGTTTATTCTTACGAGCAGGGCATCCTTTATTTTGAAAATAATCACCGCTTTGATATCTTTACCTATGATTATGAGATGCCATATAAGCTTTACAATTTCAGGCAGCAAGACGGCGGATACGCTATCGACTTGAGTTTTCAGTTTACCCGCATGTATGATGAAAACGGTGAGGTTGTCACCGAATATGACCAGCAAAACGACCTCCTAAATTACGGTGGAATTGCTTTGTTTAAGCTTGAAATCGCAAAAGAGGGTGACTTTTATGTCATTTCCGACATGAGCGAGCCGCTTGACTTGGCCTTTGGAGGGTCTTATGCCTTCAGCACTTCCGATCGCGCGCCTCCGCTTGCCCTTTACAGCGCCGAGGGCGAATACGGCTATGCCGAGGCAACCCTTTACACGGAGATGCGATTTGGCGACAGCCAGCAACTTGTGACAATTCCCAATTTTGGCAGTGCCGACAGTCAAGCTTCCCTTTCCGCCGAGTTTTCAGATGTGATGCTTCACTATAATTTGAAATATACGGTAAACGGCAGTAAGATGCCGGAGGACAGCGTTTCGTATCGGTTCACAAGAATATATGATTTGGACAGCTACAGTCCTGTGAGCGAGGAGGCTCCATATCCGAGGGGCGAGGACACCTCCTATTCAAGCTCGGACGGCAGTGCCGGCGGTTACCGCACCATAGACGACGATTGGGACGGTGTAATTGAAGCCGGTGGCGGCTCTGGCGGGCCGAGCACCGATGGATTTTTAGAGGGCAGTCTGCCCGATGGGTATGCCGTGGACATCTATTTTGATGATGTGCAGGTCGAACAGCTTATTTTAAGGAGGGATTATTGATGAGTGAACAAAATATCGAAAAAATTCCCGGTGGCGCACAACTTGTCGATGATTTCGGCTGGGTAAAACGCATTGCGTGGGGGTATTTGTTTATCTATCTGGACTTAACCGTCATTGTAAACTTGCTCCCCGATTTTGTCGGTTTTGCGTTGATTTACACTTC
>CAYJAS010000188.1:0-2813 GCA_964367895.1 uncultured Oscillospiraceae bacterium
ATCTTAGGTGAATACTCGGTGTGCCGTACCATTGTAGGGGCGGTCATCGGCCGCCCGTCGTTCTTTCGTCATGTAGGGGCGACCTTCGGTCGTCCGTCGTCATGCGGCAAGAGCAGAGCCCTTGCCCTACAATATTGTATTCCCCACCCTGTAGGGTCGATGTGGTCATTGACACCTACACCGATATGGCGAAATGATTGTAGGGGCGGTCATCGGCCGCCCGTTCCCCGGCATTTGCCGGTATTTATTGTAGGGCACGCATTGCATGCGTGCCGTCTGCGGAATGCATACAATGCATTCCCTACAGGTGGAGGTTCTACCATTGTAGGGAGCGACGCCCTCGTCGCTCCGTCTGCGGGCGATTCGTGAATCGCCCCTACAGATGCATCGTTTTACAAATATAAACCTTCTCTGATAACTTCGCTGACCGTCGGGTGGGGGAAAACCGCCTTTTTAATTTCGTCAATATTAACACTCATGCCTATCATCATGGCAACGCCGTAAATCATCTCGGAAGCGGCACCGCCAATCATATGCACACCGACAAGGGTGTTGCTCTGTGTGTCCACAATCAGCTTGCAAATGCCATCTCCGCCAGAGGTCTCGGCGATATATCTTCCGCTGTAGCGAAGCGAAATATTCAGGCATTTTGCGTCAATGCCGCTCTGCTGTGCCTGCTCAAGAGTCATTCCGCACATTGCAACCTCCGGGTCGGTGTAAATTACAGAGGGTATGGCGTTGTAATTGACCGCATCGGTCTTGCCCATGATATTGTTGACTGCCACCTCGGCCTCACGATATGCCGTGTGAGCCAGCATCATCTTGCCGTTGCAATCGCCGACGGCATAAACGCCGGGCAAATTGGTGCGCAGGCTGTCGTCAACTGTGATGGCGTTGCGCTCAATTGCCACGCCCAACTCTGCCGCTCCACTGCCCTGATGCACCGGCACACGGCCGACCGAAAGCAATACACGATCGCACTCAATTTTCTTTTGCTCGCCCTTTTCCTCTATAGCGACAAAACCCTCGCCCAGCTCGGTTACTTTGCATCCAAGTTTAAAGGTAACACCCTTTTTTCGGCAGTTTTTTTGCAGTAAAGCGGCGATTTCCTCGTCAATGGCACCGCCGATTTTGTCGAGCATTTCGACCACGGTCACCTTGACACCGATGGTGGCGTAATATGCCGCAAACTCCACGCCGATTACTCCGCCGCCGATTACGCAAAGATGCTCGGGCAAATCACGCTCATTGAGCATTTCACGGCTTGTAAGTGCAAAACCGGTGCTTATTGCGTCGCTCATGCCCTCTATAGGGGGCACAGCAGGCTTAGAGCCTGTGGCGAAAATGATATTTTTAGCGGTTACGCTGTGCTCGCCGACAGTCACGGTATATAGCCCGTCCTGCACACCGGTCACGGTGGCCATGCTGTCATACACGGTCACTCCGTGATGGGACATTTTTGCGGTAACACCTGCCACCAGCTGTTTTACAACGGTGTTTTTGCGGTCAATAACCTTGTTGTGGTCAAAGCTGACCTCCTGTGCTGTAACGCCGAAAGCGGCGCTTTTTTTGGCATGGCTGTATAGTTTCGCCGAGTTGAGCAAAGTTTTGGTGGGCACACAGCCCTCGTTCAGGCATACACCGCCAAGTGCGCCCAGCTCAGCCAGTCCAACACTCAAGCCCTCCTGACCGGCACGCTCTGCGGCAAGATATCCGCCGGGACCGCCACCGACGACAAATACATCGTAATTTTGCATGTAAATTCCCTCCGTTTTTTATCAAATCGAAAATTATAAATAAAATTATAACACTATTGATAGAGGTTGACAAGTCTGTATTTTGACCATTATAATGGATAGTGATGACTTAAGTCTTCAATCGTGTTTTTGGGGGGACTTTTTTATGAACGTTAAAATACTTAAGCACATAATCGAAAGCTGTGACGAGGCGCTGAGAGAGGCATTTGTCCGCAGAATGGACGCTTCAACCACCCTCGCTGACGAAAAAATCAAGGCAGGCCGTGAAATTTACAGCCCCGAGGACGAGCGAGTTATTTTGCAAAACGTGCAAAATGCCATGTCGCCCGAGCTGATTATTTCGGCACGCTCACTTTGGACCTCGCTCATGCGTATGGCAAGAGGGCGGCAGTATCGCCATCTGCTGGACATCGACAGCGGTCTTGCTTTGCGCCATGAGCCTGCCATGCTCGACAATATGCCGAGCGGTGCCGTGCTGTGCCCCACCTCTATGGCGCCTACCGTTTCGTCGGTGCTCGATGTTGAGGCCATGCCCTCGCCGTCGATAAAATCGGCTTTGGAGGGATTGCTGGAGGGCAAAGCCCCCTTTGCCGCCGTGGTTGTCGAGAACTTTTATGACACCGAATGGCTTTACAGCATGATTTTTGAAAAGGAAGTCTATGTAAACGCCATAAAGCCGGCCGGAGATGGCAAAATGGTGGTGCTAATGTCCAAAAACCTCTTTACACTGCCGGAAAATACCATTATAAGCGTGGCTTTTTCTATCAGCATGACAAGGCGTGGCGACCTTTCTCAGACTTTGGGCGTTATTTCGGAGGGGCTTTTGAACCTTGAATACCTGCGTGTGAAAGTGCAAAATATCGATTATGACGACAGCCGTCAGATAAATATCGTCTTTGCCGAGCTTAGCGGTGATATCAGCGCCCCCGAAACCCGTGCGGCACTGCTGCAGATGGAGCGTGAATTGCCTTTCTTCCGTGTTATAGGCCATCGTGAAAGCGTGTAGTGAAAAAATTATTATATAACATATAAAAACCGCCCAAGAGGGCGGTTTTT
>CAYJAS010000189.1:0-2782 GCA_964367895.1 uncultured Oscillospiraceae bacterium
GAAATCGAAATTCTTATGAATACCATGAAAATGGTGAAACTGATAAGTCTGTAATTCATGCAAAGACTACTGTTAATAATAAGGAAACTGAGCCTAAAATTCTATTTATAAATGGATTCTATAATCATTGTAATGATGATTATATTATAATACAACTTTCATTCAACATCTTTATATTTGTGATATTTTGCTTGTTGTAGATGCTAGCTTACTATCTGCCAACATCTACATTAAAAATTTACGTTGGTAATGGTTATACTTACTCTTTATTGTTTGCATTGTTAAAATGTTCAAGCAACTTCCTGATAATCTCAACTTGTTCAAGGTTTAACCCTTCTGTGCTAATGTACGACTCTTCATTTAAATCTAATATAAAATCTGTACTTACAGAAAACAAACGTGCAAGCGATATAACAAATTGAGTCGATGGCACTGATATCCCCATCTCCCATGCGTTGACACTGGCTCTTGTTAAACCCAACTTTTGTGCTAACTCTGTTTGTGATAAATCCGCTTTCACCCTTAGTTCTCTAATTCTATCTGAAATCACGACCACACCTCACTTCATAATATATGACACTTCGTGATTATAGTTTTTATTTAAAGATATAGCATTGTCATAATAACAAGTTTAACATACAATAATGATGTTTAAACTTGACAAATTTGATATTTTACTATATATCTTGACTAAGCAATGATTTACAAACATTGAACAAAATAATTATGAATGGAGATTATCATGTTGAAAAAGCGTTTTTTAATGATGTTGTTAAGTGTTTTATTAATGATGTCAGGCTGTGGAAAGCTTACCAGCTTTATTAGTAAAGGCAGCCTTATCTATGGCACTAATTGGGATAATGTCACCTTAGATCAAGTCAAAACATCAATACAACAAGGTGCTGATGTTAATGAAAAAGATGGTTATGGTCAGTCTGCGATTATATACGCAATTGCATCATCAAAGAATCCTGAAATAGTGGATTACTTGATACAAAATGGTGCTGACGTAAATGTTAAGACTATTAATGGCAAAACTGCACTTATGTACTCGCTAGATAACAAAATGCCTGCAAACATAACTGCACAAATTGTAAATAAAGGTGCTGATACAAATGCTGTTGATAATAATGGCCAATCAACACTTATGTATGCTGTAAAATATTTAGACGACCCAATCGTGTTTGAATCAATTGCAAAAAATGCAACAGATATAAACTCAAAAGATGTTAATGGTAATACAATTCTTATAGAGGCTGTGTCTGTTCCTACAAACTCTTCTATTATTGAAGTTCTATTAAAATATGGCGCTGATGTAAATATCACTAATAATAGTAAACAGACACCTTTGATGCTATCGATAGAAAAAGCTTCATTTGAAGTATCTCAAGTACTTATTAAGAATGGTGCTGATACTGAAATTACAAATTATAATAAACAAACACCATTAATGTTAGCATTGGAGAAATCTGATATTGCATCCACGAATTTACTTATAACAAATGGTGCAAATGTACAAGCTATTGACCATGACGGGAAAAGTGTTTTAGATTATGCACTCACTCATTCTAAAGATGTCAAAACTCTTGAACTATTGCTCAAAAATGGTATTGATGCTAACACAAAAAATAGCCGTAAGGAAACCTTGCTAATGCTAGCTATAAAAAAATCTTTACCAACTGAAATCGTAATGTTATTTGCTAAGAATAAACTTGATGTAAAGGCAAAAAGCTCTGATGGTATGACAACGTTAGCATATGCAGTAACATACTCTGCTGCACCTGAAGTTATTGAGTACTTATTAACAAAAGGCTCTGATACAAACTCAAAAGATATTAATGGCACATCAGTATTTATTAAAGCTTTAAAACAAACACTAAGTGAAAAAACCACTATAGATCTTAGCATGATTGAACGTTTTATAAAATATGGTGCTGATGTAAATGGCAGAGATTTGAGTGGTGTAACTGTACTAATGCTTGTTGCTGCAAACAAAGCATCTACTGCAAAGCATATCAACTTATTGCTAAGCAAAGGTGCTAATAGAAAAATTAAAGATGTGCGTGGAAATACTGTATTGATGTATGCGGCTTCTGGCGCTACTGACCCTGCAATCATTGATTTACTAATTAAACATGGCGCTAGCATTAATGCTAAAAATAACAGCGGTTTCACACCTTTATTGCATGCAGTTAAATCAACAACTAACCCTGCTATAGTTGATCGTTTGTTGAAATATAAAGCTAATGTAAATGTTAGTGTAGTAGTTCAAGACTACAGCTTCCAATATGACGCTATTGTCCCAATGGAGAAAAATGTTCTTGATTATGCAAAAATGAACACATCGCTACTTGGCACTGACACATTCTGGCGACTTAACGATTTGGTAAATAAGTAACAAAATTATAATTAACTATTGAGAGCCCCTATGGGCTCTTTTTTTAAATCTTTCAAGCACCCTATCCCACAACTTCCGAAAATATCAAGCTTTTACTTCCGATTTTGTGAGCATTTCACTCCCAAAATTATCAAATCTCACCTATTTACTTTCGGCCTATTTTGTGGTAGTATCAAAACATCACAAAAAGCATCTGAAACATAAGCCTAGACAGGATTTTCACATTATCACACAGTAAAAATAAAAATGGGTAAAATTGTGGGTAAATTAGAAAATATTAAAACACTTTATTCTTTATTATAAATAGTTTACAAGCACAATTAGAAGGTCGCCGCCTCCATTTATTTTCAATCTATATCATTCCACACACCATATATTAATGTG
>CAYJAS010000190.1:0-2780 GCA_964367895.1 uncultured Oscillospiraceae bacterium
ATTATCGCCACCAACCATTGTTATTGTTAGCTTAAAGTGGTCAGCAGGACGTTGTAACCATGTTGCATATATTGTTCCATCAGCATTAAGACCATTTATTACATTTCCCGGTAAAATAACGATATATGCTCCATTAATGATATGTGGAGTAGCAGAGTCAAGCCAACCAATAAATTCTTTTCCTGCCGGTGCAGTAAATCCATTTCCCGGTAAAGAAATAGGTTGATTTTGTTTTGTAACTATAGGACTCATAGTCCCCTCGCCACCGTTTTTGTCAAAACTAATCGTAACATTTGGTGCAGCTTCCCAAATCGCAAATAATTCTGTGTTTCCTGTAAATGTATATGGACTTGTCAAAATAGCACCGTTAGCGGTCAAAGACCAACCTTTAAACATCTTGTCAGGTGGAGCAGTGAAGCCGTTTGCCGGCAAAGCAGTGCTTGTATTCTCTTTAACGGAAATTGCAGTCATTGAACCTGAACCGCCATTTCCATTGAAAGTGATAGAATAATCATACAAATCTCTCCAAGTAGCAAAGACTGTTGTATGACCTGTAAAGATATAAGTGCCTCCACCCTCAACTAAATCAGCGTTTACACCCGCTCCAATTCGCCATTTATCAAATGTTTTTGTAGCATCGGTCGGTGTGAAAACGCTATTTGCTACTTCTGCTGTTGGAAGCACCATTCCTACTGCTTCTGTCGCTTCCTCAGGGTCTAAAGTTCCTGTTTTTGTTGCCTCACTAGGGAAAGCCTCAAAACTAATTGTGTATTTTCCTGCTTCTGCAACTGTAATATTCATAGTGATATTTTTTGTAAATGTTTCACCGCCATAACTTCCTTCAACGCTATACGTATCAACTGAAACATGAGCTACAGTAGCAGTCACTTCGCGATAAGGAGAACTTAAAGCATTAAGTCTATTATTAACATAATTTTGCACTGCGTCTACTTTATCCTCACCGTAAGTAATGCTTAGCGAACCATCTGTGACTGCTGATAAAGCTGTTCTAATGATATCTTGGTTTTTAGTCATTACTTCATAAGAAAAATCACATGAAAGAGGTGTCGTAAGCTGATCAGCAGTAACTTCTACTATCGCTGTATAAACTCCGTCAACCTTGCCGCCCGTAAGATTAGGCTCAACATAAAAACCGGTAGTGTCATTCGGTGAAAGAGTTGAAGAAAATCCACCAAATGTTTTTAATATAAACTTATCTGTATTTGCCCCTTTTAACTCTACTTTAACATTTGTATATGTTGTATTGCCAAAATTAAGCATATATATAGACTTGCGATATGCTTCGTTCTCAGTATCTGAGCGTATATTTGGGAAAACATGTTCTGTATCAGTAATTGTTAATCCTGATTCCGTTCCGGGGGCAGTAGAGGTAATTTTTACATAATGATTTTCTTGATAATCACTACTTTCGTCGACAGTTGTTAAGTTAGAGCTGTCGTCGCCTGCCTCAATCGTCGCAGTTCCAAAAATCATTGGTTTTACAGAAAATGCGTCGTAAGCCCTTGGTGCGAATGTATCAGTAGAATCTGCAATTAAAGTACCACCGCTCAAAAATAACTGACCACTAACAGCTCTACTGTTTATATATTCACCATTACCTATTATACTTTTTCCTGCTGTCGCAGTTATAGTTCCGCCTGTCTGAAAAATTCTTGCTTCAATAGCAGGTTGTGGTTCACTTGCACCAACTTTTGTTCGGTTTGAACCATTAACAGTCAAATTCGCATTATCTTTAACAACTAATGTGCTTGCACCAATACCTGTTGTACCTGTATCATCCACAATGGTTATTGTTGTGTTGGAATTTCCTTCAAATGTTGCTTTGTTGGCAATAATCCCTGCACCTCCGATATTATCTGAAACACCAAGTGATGTGTCTATATTTAATGTACCACTTTTCATAGTGAAATTGCCTCGACCATTATTACCTGTATAAACGCTAATTAAACTTCTAAATTTGTTTTTTGGGTTTGCACCTTTTGGCATTTCGATGATTAATGTTCCATCACCTATGATGTTCAAGTTTGCATTTGCATCGTAACCGGTTAACTGTATTGCATCTAATTGAATGTTAGAACCATGAACTTCTTCCCCGGAGGGCTCATCATGAGGTCTAGCGTTGCTACTTTGTAGTGTTACATTGCCTTCAATTTCTATTTTAAACTCTATCGGTGGAGCACCGGAATCTTTTCCTGTGGATACAATTCTAATAATATTACCTTCGTAATATGTTCCCTCACTAGAATTAACTTGGTCTACATAAACTCCGTTGTTAGAAAAACCGTCAGAAAGTTTCAATGTATGCGTGGCGTCATCATACGATATTTTATTTGCTCTGTAAGAACCGCTATCAAAAGTTGTACCGTCCCATATTTTATAGCTTCCTACCCAAATCTCTGTAATTTTGTTAGTGCTTTCCGCATAAACCGGAATTGCCGTCATCGGCAACATTTGCAACACCATCGCAAAAGCGATGAATATTGACAGGAATTTGCTTTTTGTCTTTGTTTTAAACATTTTCGTTTCCTCCTAAAATTTGATTATAATATGCGATTGCAAAACGCAAACGCAGTGAAGCCCTAAAAGTGAAAAACACAAAAATTCCTCACTCCTAATTCCTCATTCCTAATTCCTCATTCCTAATTCCTAATTGTACTTCATTCCTCATTCCTAATTAATTAAAAATTCCTAATTAATGAAAAACGCTATAAACTATTGATTGTGTCTGCGAGATAATCAAGACCTGAGCTGCTATAAAA
>CAYJAS010000191.1:0-2718 GCA_964367895.1 uncultured Oscillospiraceae bacterium
TCACGACAAATTTTTTAGCACAAAATAATGATGTAACTGCGTTAGAAATTGATGAATGTATGATAAAATACAGTGAAAAAACGTTTGCATATACGCAAATTCATGGTGGATTAGACGAAGTGAAAAAAATGGGTAATAATACCTTTGATGCAATCACTTGTCATTTAGTTTTAGAATTCGTGGAAAACCCTAGTGAGATCTTAAATGAATTAGTAAGAGTGCTAAAAAAAGGTGGCATTTTATCTATTGTAAGACATAATAAAAATGGACGAATTATTCAAGCAGTCGTTCAAGATTATGACCTTGAAGATGCACATCATTTGTTAGATGGAGGTGTTTCCTTTTCAAGTGCTTTCGGTAATATTAAGTATTACACGAATGAAGATATAATAAATGCCATGTCAGATCAGCTAACAGTAAACAGTATTAATGGAATTCGAGTCCTCGCTAGCTTACATGGTCAAGCAGTGCAAAATGCTGATGATTGGGTTGAGAAAATGTTGGAAATAGAATTTAAATTGCTTGAAGATAAAGACTTTGTAAATATAGCATATTTTAATCATATTATATTCACAAAAAATTAGTTTGCGAAGATTATGAGCATTTGCTTGTCTATTGCGCCTTTAATCAACATATGCTATAATAAACACTGTATTGCTCACTGGCAACACAACTATATGTTTTCTGTTTATTATATGGATGCCCACTTTCTCGCCACCGATGTGGCAACCGAAAGCGACGGCGAATTATATCAAAATGCTTCGCATTTATGCTATAATAAACACTGTATTGCTCACTGGCAATAAAACTATATATTTTTTGAAAAATCAATTAACACAACCGATTAAAAGGAGATTAATATGTGCGGAATTGTAGGCTATACCGGCCCTAAGCAGGCGGCACCCATTTTGCTCAGCGGACTTGAAAAGCTTGAATATAGAGGATATGACTCTGCGGGCGTTGCAATTTACAACGGACAGCAGGAAAAAATATCAATTGCCAAGGCTAAAGGCCGATTGAGTGCCCTTAAATCTCTGACCGATGATGGGACAACCGTTCCCGGTTCTATAGGCATCGGCCACACCCGTTGGGCGACCCACGGTGCACCTTCTGACATCAACTCCCACCCCCAAACGAGCAGCGGTGGCAAGTTTGCCGTGGTGCACAACGGAATTATTGAAAATTATCTTGAAATTAAACAGCGCCTTGTCAAGGCAGGAGTTAATTTTGCCTCCGAAACAGACACAGAGGTGCTCGCTCAGCTGCTTGAGCATCTCTATGATGGTGATGCCCTATCGGCCATTCACAAGGCCCTTTCCATGGTTAAGGGCAGTTATGCCCTGGGAATTATTTGCCTTGACATGCCCGACACAATTTTTGCCGCAAGGCAAGATGGCCCGCTTATAATCGGACTCGGACAAGATGAAAACTATATCGCCTCCGATGTCACCGCCATTCTTGCCCATACCAGAAACATAGTTCGCCTGTATGACGGCGAGGTGGCCATCATCACTGACAGCGCTGTTTCCATTGAAGACTGTGAGCGTCAGCCCGTAGAGCGTGCTCCCGAGCATATAGATTGGGACATTGCCGCCGCCGAAAAAGACGGCTATGAGCACTTTATGATGAAGGAAATTATGCAACAGCCGGAGGTGGTGCGTGACACGATAATTTCACGCATAAAAGACGGAAAAATCCAGTTTGAAAATGTTGTCATTGATGCTGAAATGCTTAAAAACATCAATAGGATACACGTAGTAGGTTGCGGAACGGCATACCATGTCGGACTTTCGGCAAAATATGTTTTTGAGCAACTGCTAAGCATCCCAACCGAGGTCGACTTCGCCTCAGAGTTCCGCTATCGATCCCCCATTGTCGACAAAAACACACTTGTGCTGATTATCAGCCAATCGGGCGAGACGGCTGACACCTTAGCTGCCCTTAGAGAAGCAAAGCGCAAAGGCGCAAAGATTATTTCTATTGTCAACGTGGTCGGATCGACAATTGCAAGCGAGTCTGACGATGTTATTTACACCAGAGCCGGCCCTGAGATTTCAGTCGCTTCAACAAAGGCGTACAGTACCCAGCTTGCCGTTGTTTATCTGCTCGGCCTTGCAATGGCAAGTGCGGCAAATACCATTTCGCAGGCACAGCTGAGCGAGTATATAGCAGAGCTCACTGTCCTACCCGATAAAATTGAGCAAGTGCTAAGCAACAAGGAGACCGTGCAGTATTTTGCCTCGCGTCATTTTAACGCAAACGATGTCTATTTTATCGGCAGAAATGTAGATTTTCCCGTTTCGCTTGAGGCCTGCCTAAAGCTAAAGGAAATCTCCTATATCCACTCAGAGGCCTATCCCGGCGGAGAGCTTAAACACGGCCCCATATCGCTCATTGAGGACGGCACGTTAATTGTCGCTTTTGCCTGCTATAATCCGCTTTTTGAAAAGATGATGTCAAATATCAAAGAGGTTAAAGCGCGCGGCGCAACCGTTTTGAGCATTGCCACACAGGACAACACCCAAATTGATAGCGAAGTTGATTGCTGTTTCCACATTCCGAGCACGGTAGATTTTATGTTGCCGTCGCTTTCGTCTATTCCTTTCCAGCTTTTCGCTTATTATGTCGCCTCATTGCGTGGTTGCGACATAGACAAACCGAGAAATCTTGCAAAATCTGTTACCGTCGAATAAGAATAAAAAAGCACCTACTGGCTAC
>CAYJAS010000192.1:0-2692 GCA_964367895.1 uncultured Oscillospiraceae bacterium
GAAAAAGTACGATGACACCACCTTTTTGATAGAACAAATTAAAAGACTATGAGTAGTAAATTGGTGGTAATAAAAATGAAACACACAATGATAGTCGAGCAAACATCTGATTATAAAAACAGGGTGATTTATTGCCCTGAAACAAACTCTTTTAAAGAAAGTGAATGGGGTTGTTTGTATAGCAATAGAGGTTGCACTTTTCCTTATGGCTGGATAAAAGAAAGTGTAACTCCGCCAAACCATCATTTAGATGTGTTTTTGGTATCAGAAGAACCTTATAACTTAGGAGATGAAATAAGCATTAAAATTATCGGTGTATTTAAACGCAATGATAATGATGATAAATATGTTGCTGTAAAATACGAGCAAGATATAGAAGATTTTGAACAATTATCTGAAAAAGATAAAAATATGCTCAAAGCTGTCTATCCGAGAATAGATGAGGGTGAAGGTTGGTTTGGTGCAGAGTTTGCCAATTCACTTTATAATAACCCACCAAAACGAGAATCTTTAAATAGCGTGATTTAAAAGGTGAAAAAGATTTATTAGAAGAATAAGTGATTTATCTTACATGAAATAAACTTGATATCAACAAACAAACCGCCCTCGGGTGGTTTTGTTTGTTGTGGGAGTACAATATTTATTGGACATCGGACAAAGCAAAAAAGAGGCTCGCCGGTTTCCCTTTCCGCTTGCGGGAAGGCCTTTATTTATATATAATATTATTAAAATCTAATTACATAATCGGAGGAATCAACCATGCGTTCAAATATTATAGTCATTGGCCCCATAAAATCTGGCAAATCAAGCATTTGTAAAAAGCTCGCTGAAAAGCTTAAAAAGTCCCACATTGATATGGATGAGCAGCGGTCAATTTTATATCCTCAGATGGGATATTCAGACAAAGCCGCAGATGCCGAATATGACTCAAAAGGCATTGAAGGATGGTATATGTACCAAAAACCTTTTGAGATAAACGCGGTTAAAACAATTCTTTTAAGTAGTGACAATGCTGTCATAGAATTTGGTGGCGGACAAAGTGTTTACCAAGATGAACACCGAGCGCAAGAGTTTATAAAGCTGATGAGTAAAGAGCAATATGTTTTTCTACTGCTACCTTGCAGCGACCCTCAAAAATCACTTGAAATACTTGACAAACGCATTGGCGATGAAGATGCCGAGAAAATGCTCAATCGTATATTTATTCATTCCTTTACAAATAAGCAGGCTGCTAAATTTACTGTTTTTACAGAAGGCAAAACCACCGAGGAGACAATCGACGAAATAATAACATTATTTAATAACGCGAACTAAGGGTATCACCAAACAAACCCGTCACTTTTGTGGCGGGTTTTTGCTCGTGCATTTATTTTCCATATATAGCTAAATATTTTACTGTATAGGCAGAAAAAACCTGCGGATAATAACGGTATTGTAAAAAATCCCCGCAGAATAAAAGGGCAAAAACCGCCGCTTGGCAGTCTTCCGCCCGTGAAATGGAGAATAAAAATTATGAAAGCAACCGGCATTGTTCGCCGCATAGACGACCTCGGCAGAGTGGTTATCCCCAAGGAAATCCGCCGCACCATGCGCATCCGTGAGGGTGAGCCCCTTGAAATATTCACCGATGCGGGCGGTAGCGTTATTTTTCGAAAATATTCGCCGGCAGGCGAGCTGAGCTCGCTCGCCGAAAGCCTTTGCGAGTCGCTTTACAAAACGACCTCACGGCCTTTTGTAATTTGCGATCGCGACAGTGTTATAGCGGCAAGCGGTCCTTTGCGCAAAGAGCTTGACGGCAGACCGCTGTCAAACGAACTTGAGGCCGCCATGAGCTCTCGCCAGCTCAAACGTGAAGTTTCAATACCCATTTCGCCAAATGTACAAGGCTCTGAGGCATGTTTGACCGCCCCCATCATCTCGGGCGGTGACCTTTGTGGTTGTGTCGCCATTTTAGGTAAGGAAACTCCGCTCGGCGAAAGCGATTTAAAACTGGCGCAGGCGGCATCGCTGTTTTTTGCAAAGCAAATGGAAGATTAAAGTTTTACCTTTACCTGTCAACGGGAGGGGGCGGAGCTCCTCCCCTACAATTGTAATCCGTGACGCCTGTAGGGAATGCATTGCATGCATTCCGCAGATGGCACGCATACAATGCGTGCCCTACAATACCAAAATGATGTACCTGTAGGGGCGAGCTTTGCTCGTCCGCTGCGGCAAGAGCAGAGCCCTCCCCTACGCCGGAATCTCAAATCCCATTTGCAACGGCGAGCTTTGATCTTCCGAATACGGCAAAAATAAAAAATCTGCAAAAGCTATTGCAATAGCATAAATTGTGTGTTATAATGCTTGACAAAGGTAAGAATAAGAAGAAATGAGGAGTGGGCAGATGCCCACTCCTCTCATCTTGTCAAAATAATAATTTTGCCAAGATGGAGATTAAAAAGCCTACTGCAAATGAATTACAGTGGCTTTGGAAATTGAGCATTTGCTCACAAACACTCAATTTACGGTCTTCCTCGAAGACCGCCGACACCGTGTGTCGGTCATACTGTCAAAAAAATAATTTTGGCAAGATGAAGATTAAAAAGCCTACTGCAAATCATATGCAATTTACCGGTTTCAACAACATATCGTATTTTTGCAATAAAATTATACATGGAGTAATGGATTATGACAGCAAAAGAGGTTTCTCGCC
>CAYJAS010000193.1:0-2683 GCA_964367895.1 uncultured Oscillospiraceae bacterium
AAGCCACAAGCAAGCGAAGCTTGCAAATTGATGATTCAATGTTCTCGGGTACCCACTCAAAATCTCTGATTTTGTTAGTGGGTGAGGTTATTATACCATTTTTACACAGGCTGTGCAACGCTTGATTTAGCGCAAAAATCCGCCTCGAAAGGCGGATTTTATGTATATTTTAGGGTGTGTGTTTTTTAGGGCGCATGGCTTTCAATGTGTCTGCTATGGTCTCATTTTGGATTTTCTTAACGTCAAACTTCATTATTTTAAACAAAAACTGCATGGCTGGACCGTTGAGCAGCACCAGCGCCACCGTGCCGATGCCGACGCTTCCGCCCAAAATCAGGCCGAAAATCAAGGCAAATCCTTCAATAAACAGGCGGTTTATCCCCACCGGAAATCTGCTCCGCTTTGTCACGGCGCACATCAGCGTGTCACGAGGGCCTGCTCCAAGCATGGGTGACATGTAGAAATAAAGGCCGAACGCCGTCGGAATGGGCGAGCTGAGTAGCATAAAAAGTCGTGGCGCGAGATTGCTCATACCGCTCACCTCACGAAAACTGGGAACAAACCCGAGCGCCAAAATCAAATCTACAAATATTCCTACCATGAGCATGTTGAAAAAGGTGGCAAAACCGATGCGCTCTTTCATCAGAATATCAATAAGTAAAATTGCTACGCCTACAATTATTGTCGCCTGACCGATGGTGATAGGCAAATAATTTGTCACACCGTCGTGCAAGACATCCCACGGTGAAAGGCCGAGGTTTGACTGATACGCCAGCACTATACCGAGTGCCAAGATAAACAGGCCGAAAAAAACTTTTACAAGGCGAATTGTCAGGGATTTTTTCAAAATAAAGGGCTCCTTTGGTTAATTATAGGCGATGTGCATTGGGTAGGGGCGATCATTGGCCACCCGTGTTTGCACAAGATTGCAAAAACGGCGTAGGGTCACGGCTTGCCGTGACCGCAAATTGTACGATATTCTTTCGGGAGGAGGCAAAGCCCCTCCCCTACAACCGCTATATCAGCTTAATTTCATCGTCGGACGGTTTGCTTTTGCTCGCATTGAAGGGATCCATAGCGCTAAGCCCCTCGATACCCATCATGCTTTCCAGCACGCTGATGTCGGACGACACATCAAGTGCCTCATTGTCAAACAGCATGTCAAGCTGTTTTTCAAATCCGGTTACCAGCTTATCCATAATGGCCTCGACATCTTTCATGGCCGAGCGGATATTTTCGCCCTCAATCTTCTGCCGTTCAAAACGGGCATAGGACTCAAGGATTTTAATGGTCTTGGGCAGATAATGATTTTTAAACTGGCGAAGTTTTGGGGTTTTGTCGGGGTTTGCCTCGACATATGCAAAAATATTATGTGTCAAAATTTCCAGTCTGTCCATACGCTCCGAAACAAAAGGATCTGCGATAATTTCGTTGAGCTCCCTAATTTTTCTCGCCTCGGGATAGGTTCCGTCATTGTTTTGCACAGGCTGTTCCACCACCGGCTTGGGTGCTTTTTCGTGTCCGCTGTACACCAGCGACATGGAGCGCATATCGATATAAGCGCCGGGGAAAAATCCCTTGCCAAGCATCCAGCGCAGGTCTTTAATAACCCTTGAGGTTGGCTGTCTGTTTGCCTCGGCTATATCGCTGATATCTATATTCTTATGCTCACCCACCATGCTCATATAACTTCTGCAACGCTCATTTCGTGCTCTTGCATTTATATTGGTGGTCGCCAAAATCGCACCGGGTATGCCCATTATAATCATGGGTGATGCGCTCATGGCAAGCGCTCCGAAAAAGTTGTACCAAATCTCACCGCTTGAAAAGGCGCCGATCAGTGCTGCCACGCTGGCAAACGCACCCAATCCCAGTAGCACCGCGCCGAAGACAAAGCTTTTTTTGCTGTCATTTGCAATATGGCGCATGGGGTCATTTCGGTTGTAAGCAGCATGTGCATTATATTGCTGATGGGGCTGTTGCGGAGTATAATGTGGCGGCTGAAAACCGGGCTGACCTTGGTTATACGGATGGTTTGCCGGCTGAACGGTCGGCCGCTGATAAGTCTTGCCGTAACTGCTCAAATTGTTGGGGTTGAGCGGTGTATACGGACGCTGCGCCGGCGCAACATAAGTCGCCGAGCTCTGGGGCTGGTTATAGCTTACATAAGTTCCCGGCGGATGATAGGTGCGGTTGACCTTTTTCCCATTATTTGAAAGATTGTAAATGAGCATGCCAACTCCTGCCGGCCAAAAGAACATAAAGCCAAGCACAATTGCCCACCACGGAAAATCTTTTTTCATTATTTCTCCCCCTGTTTTTTGCATAAGTGTTACAATAATATATTTTACCACGGATTAAACGCCGTGGCAATGGAAATTTAAGCTTATTTCAAGGTAAAACCTTTAGAAAATCTTAAATATTTGTGATGTGGCGTTGTTATTTGGTTATTTGACACCTGTTTGAGGTGCCGTCACACGGGAGGGGACAGAGCCCCTCCCCTACACAAGGTTTTGGTTCCCAATTGTAGGGGCGATTCACGAATCGCCCGCCCCCGGCATTGCCGGTATTTATTGTAGGGCACGCATTGTATGCGTGCCGTCCCCTTGCGAGGGGACGATGGTTTTAGACGAGGGTTTGCGGCTATGGAGCCGCCGCCACACGGCAAGAGCAGAGCCCTTGC
>CAYJAS010000194.1:0-2665 GCA_964367895.1 uncultured Oscillospiraceae bacterium
TTTAATGGATAAATAAAGGGCAATATTTCTTATGTCACTACTCTCATTTCTGAACTTATCAAGCATGTTAAAATTAAAACTTCGGCTAATCTAAAGTGTGATTATAGATCAGCCGAAATATTACTGAAAATCAAGTAATGTTAAGTATAATCCATTGATATTGGTTGAGGTTATTCAGATGATTTCTTAATTATTACATTTTTTAATGCTCGAAACAGCCCTGTATATGTCAAAAGTTGTTTACCTTTTATTGCTGTATTGATATCGTGTATTTCTTTTGCATTCAATGTTTTTGAGTCATTTAATTTGTACACATAAAGAGTAAACAGCTTTGTATTTACATATCTACGTGGAGGGCTAGCAAGCACATCAAGTCCAACAAATATTTTCTTTATTAATTCCTCTAACATATCTAATGAATTTTCATCACACATGACTAATAAATGGATATGTGGATGATATAGTCCAGTATCTGAAACACTTACTTCTAATGCTCTCATTGAGCCGATAGCATATTTTTTATATTGTCTTTGGTTAAATAGCTTTGTACAAAGTGTTATTAATATATCAAGTTGCAATCTAATTTTATCTGCGTCGACATCATTATTGATTGCTATCGTGTGCATTTGTGTCACATATTTCTTTTTTGAACATTTATTATCTATCTTTTCATTAGTGTCTTTTTTGTTTAATGCGTTTCTCCGTTTACAAATTGGACATATACTCAGATTGCATCTATAGTGCACATTTTTACCAGTATCACAGTCGTTATAATATATTGTACCACACTGTTTAAGTCTTTCAATTTGCTCCTTACTTAAATTACAGATGTCATCATTTGCTTGATATGATGATAATATTGTATTTCTTTGTTCTTTTGCATTATAGTATGGTACTCTTTTATGTGTATGAGATTGGCTATTAAATCTATTAGTTGTGTTTTTCTTTTTATTGTAGTCTTTGTTCTCGTTTTTATAAGTTGCTTGATTTTGTACATATCTTATCCTTGTTGTATTTTTAATGTGAGATACATAAGTGTCTCTACTTGTATTTATCTCTTTAGAATTGAGCGCTTTTAAACGCTCTTTAAAACTTTCCATTGATGTTTGTTTAATAATTAACATGACTGTGTCTCCTTTGATTTTACAAATTGTTCTAGTGTGTCAATTGACCATACAGTGCAACGTCCACTCAATTTAATGCCTTCTGGCAATCTTCCTTCTTTTACCCAACGACGAAGTGTTGATTTTCCGATGCCTAGATAGGCACTTGCTTCTTTAATTCTTAAATACTTCATAATTGCTCCTTATATTATGTTTCCTAAAAATGGACACACCTCGATTGGACAAACATAGGCACTTTGTGTCTATTGCATAAGTGTTTGTTGTTAAAGGATATTTACAAATTTAGGTGTTTTGCTTTCTAGCTTTTTAGGCTACTTTCTTTAATTCATTTAGTGTGTTTGCCCATGCATACATCATTTCACGTCTACCATCTATATAGTCGGCATAGTTATATGTTCGCCTAACTTTATTGGTGTCACAGTGCGAAAGTTGTTTTTCAATCCAGTCTCTGTTAAAACCTTGTTCATTCAAAAAAGTTGAAGCTGTGTGTCTAAAGCCATGTGTTGTTATTTCGTCTTTTTTGTATCCGAGTTTACGCAATGCTTTAAGCACTGTTGCCGTTGTAATGTGTTTCGACGTGCTTAAATGACTATAAAATATATGCTCATAACATCCTGTGTATTGTTGCAACTCTTTAAGAAGGTCTATCACTTGTGGTGCTAGAGGAACAAGATGTTTAACTCTTTTTTTCATACGTTGCTGTGGGATATGTAAAGTTTTGCTTTCAAAATCAATATCGCTCCATTTAATAGAGCATAATTCCCCTGGACGAACAAATATGTATGGTGCAATTTGTAATGCCTTCTTGATAACAACTTCACTATGGCAATTATCAATTCTTTGTAGAAGTATTGATAATTCTTTCATATCTGTAATTGCAGGATAATGATTTACTTCTAATGGAATTAATAAATCTTTTATATCTCGTGCGACATCTTGATTTGCTTTGCCTTCACCAACTGCAAATCTAAAAATTCTACTAACGATGCTCATGGCTTTAGATTTTACATTATGTTTTCCTGCTGCTTCAATTTTTCGTATTACTTCTAATATTTGCTTTGATGTAATGTCGTTGATAGGTATATCGCCTACATGTGGAAGTATATGAATTTTCAATACTCCCATTGTTGCAGCTTTTGTTGAATCATTTTGTCTTTTTCCTTGCCATGTAAGCCATTCTTCAGAAACAACTGCAAAAGTATTCTCACATTTGAGGGCTTTTTTTTGTTTTGTTGATTTCTTGTGTTCAATAGGGTCGATACCCTGTGCACGAAGTTTCTTTAATTCATAAACTATCTCGATTGCTTCTTTTAAGGTAATGTAATCATATGTACCGATAGTATATGTCTGATCTTTCGAGTCCCTAAGGTAGCGATATATCCAAACTTTTTTACCTGATTTATAGACTTTAATAGTCAGTCCATTTCCTAGGGTATACTTTCTTGTTTTCTCTTGGGGTTTTAGTGCTTTGATAGCGAAGTCGTTAGGTTTAACCATTTTTATTCTCCATTAATATTATTATGACATTGATAAACATTTTT
>CAYJAS010000195.1:0-2596 GCA_964367895.1 uncultured Oscillospiraceae bacterium
CTGTAAATATCGCACTTATCTGCGCATAATATAATCTGAGGTGATTATATTATGAATGAAAAATTTGCCGTTTTTGCCGCCGCCTGCGTCCTCGGAACGGTGGCACATTTTCTCTATGCGATACTCAAAAACCCCGTTATATTGTCCCCCTTCTTGCCGGTGTCGGAAAGTCCGTGGGAGCATTTTAAAATGGCCTTTTGGCCGCTGTGCGCCTCGATGATTTATCTCGGCATAAGGGCAAGTGCCACCGTGCCACAGATAATTTGCTCGGCCGCCGCCGCATGTGCCGCCGCTTTTTTTGTTATGTTCGGCATATTCTATATTTACAATAGCGGTTTCGGCGTGGGGCACGCCGTGCTTGCGGTTGATATTGCAAGCTTTTATATAACCATGGTTGCAGGATTTTTGGCAGGGCTTTTCGTACTGAAACTTCAGCCGAGCTTTGCCTTGGTACTGCTATGCGCGGCGGCGCTGATTTTTACCGCCGGATTTTTTGTTTACGCAAGCAAAAGCCCACCAAAAGCACCGATATTCACTTCAGGCGAAGGGGAAAATTAAGCGCCCTCCGCCATTTTGCGGAGGATCATATGTCAGAAATACAAGCTGTAAAGTTGAATAAATTTTTTGGAGATTTCCACCTTCTGTCGGACATCAGCTTTGACATAGAAAGCGGAGAGCGAGTTGGGCTTGTCGGCCCTAACGGTTGCGGTAAAACCACTATGCTCAAAATCATATCGGGCAGTGAAGGCTATGACAGCGGAAGCCTTATTGTCAACCGCAGACGGCGCACCGGTCTGCTTGAGCAGCTTCCGGAATATCCGCCCCAGTTGACCGTCAGGCAGGTGCTTTTTGAAGCTTTCGAGCCTATTGAGCGCATGGGCGAGCAACTGGCTTTGCTCGAAAGTGAGATGGCAAACGGGAAGGCGATAGATCTAAATGCATACGGCACACTTCAAACAGCGTTTGAAAATGCCGGCGGTTATGATTTAGAGCTGAAATACAACAAGATGACAGCCGGAATGAACATACCTCCCGACATGCAGGAGCGCCCCTTTATGAGCCTGTCGGGAGGGGAAAAAACCAGAGTAAACCTTGCAAGAATTATGTTGGGCGACACCGATATTCTGCTGCTCGATGAGCCGACAAACCATCTTGACATTGACTCTGTCGAATGGGTGGAGGAATACCTCAAAACCTTCAAGGGTGCGGTGCTGATCGTGTCCCATGACCGCTATTTTCTCGACAAAGTTACCACACGCACCCTTGAAATTAACGATGGTCAGGTGACCTCTTGGGCGGGAAATTACAGCTTTTTTGTCGAAAAAAAGCAGGAGCTTGCGGCACAGCTTGAGTTGGCGGCAAAGCGCCAAGAAAAGGAGATAAACCGCCTGCAAACCTCTGCCGACCGCATGAAAATATGGGGACTTGGCAACAAAAAGGTTATGAAAAAGGCCTTTAATATTGAACGCAGAATTGAGCGCATAGAGCGCATTAAAACTATACGCAAACAGCGTTCTGTAAAGGGCGGATTTAACATTGCGGCACGCTCGGGTGACGAGGTGATGGTGCTTGAAGGCTTGAGTGTGGGGCATGATGAGCAAGCCCCTCTTGTGACCGATTTCAGCGCCATGGTCTTTCGTGGTGAGCGCATTGCGATTTTGGGTGCAAACGGCACAGGAAAAACCACTTTGCTCGAGAGTCTACTGCGCAATATTTCGCTGCTTTCGGGGGATATTTATATCGGTACCGGTGTCAAAACAGGCTACCTTCCCCAACAAGTGGTTTTTGACAGGCCGGACAGGAATATGGTGGATACCATGCTGTATGCCACCAACTGCTCCACCCAGGAGGCACGCGATCGCTTAGCGGCATACGAGTTCCGCGGCGAGGAGGTTTTTAAGGAGATTTCAGTGCTGTCGGGCGGTGAGCGGACAAGGCTTAAGCTGTGCATGTTTATGTACGATAAAATCAACACCTTGTTGCTTGATGAGCCGACAAACCACCTTGATATACTGTCACGCCAATGGGTTGAAGATGCCATTGACGATTTTTCCGAGACCATGCTTTTTGTGTCGCATGACAGGTATTTTATCGACCGTTTTGCCACCCGTATTTGGATGCTGGAGGATGGAAAAATCACCGATTATATCGGTACATATGAGGAATATCGTGCCCATGTGCGCACAAAAAAACAGGTGCAAAGCGCAAATCGTGAGCGTGAGCGCAAGCAAAATCGGCAAAATGCTTCGGACAAGTCTTTGGTAGGGGCAAACTCTAAAGCCCGTGCAAAAATATTGCAAGAAAAGACCCGTGCGGCACAGCGCTTAGAGCAAAGTATAGCAAAAATTGATGAGCAAATGGCACAGTGCTCAGCAGAGGATTATGTGCGCCTCGGTGAGCTTTTTGAAAGCAAACAGCAGCTCGAACTTGAGCTTCTTGAGCTTTACGAGCAAATAGAGCAGGCAGATTAGCTGTTTTCTATGCATTTTTCTTGACATTCACATTTTGACCGTGTATAATATTTTAGCGAGCCGATTTCCGGCACGCTTATATTTGGAGACGTATCGAAGTGGTCATAACGAGCCTGACTCGAAAT
>CAYJAS010000196.1:0-2518 GCA_964367895.1 uncultured Oscillospiraceae bacterium
TTTGTCAATTATTGCCGAAAATCGCTTTGTGCGATTGTAACAATTGACAATAGATTTGTTATTTTGTTTGTCAATTATTTTTAACAAAAAAAATCGCTTGTCATGCATTTAATCTATGAGTTATATTTAAAAATATGTATTTTACAAATGGCTAAAATTGCTATATGATAGTCATGTCAAAAACACTATAGGAGGTCACTTATGCCACTTAATCTTACACAGAAACTTATCAAGTCACATCTGACAAGCGATGCCAAACTTACACCCGATGAGGAGATTTACATCAAGATTGACCAAACCCTGACCCACGACATCACTGCCGTTATGGGTTATTTGGCATTTGAGGCGCTCGACATGCCACGTGTCAAGACCGAAGTTTCGGTCAGCTATCTTGATCACAATCTTCTTTATGTTGACAATAAAACTCCGGATGATCATATCTTTTTGCAGTCAATTGCAAAAAAATACGGACTTTATCTTTCAAGGCCGGGCAACGGTATTTGCCACTCTGTGCAGTATGAAAAATTCGGTATTCCCGGCAAAACTTTGATGGGAACCGACAGTCACACCACCACCGGTGGCGCAATCGGCATGTTTGCCATCGGCGCCGGCGGAATGGACGTTGCCTCCGCTATGGCCGGCTTCCCGATGAGACTTAAAATGCCCCAGGTTATCAAGGTAAATCTGACAGGCAAGCTAAATCCCGGTGTTGCCGCTAAGGATGTAATACTTGAAATGCTCCGCATTTACGGTGTCAAGGGCGGTGTAGGCAAGGTGTTTGAATATGTCGGTGAGGGATGTAAAACCCTATCTGTACCGCAAAGAGGCACCATTGCAAACATGGGCGCAGAGATGGGCGCAACCACCTCTGTCTTTGAGGCGGATGAGATTGTCAAAGACTTCTTTAGGTCGCAAGGCAGAGAAAAAGACTTTGTCGCACTTAAGGCAGATGAGGGCTGTACCTATGACGACGAGATAACCATAGACCTGAGCGCACTTGTGCCGATGGTGGCATTCCCCCACATGCCCGATCAAGTTAAAAGGGTTGACGAGTCGGGCAGAATAGCGGTTCAACAGGTTTACATAGGCAGCTGTACAAACGGCTCCTACACAGATATAAAAAAGGCAGCCATGATGATGAAAGGCAAAACCATCCATGAGGATGTCAGCGTCACCGTCTCGGTTGCAACAAGACAGATTTACAGACAGCTTCTCGCAGAGGGGCATATCGACTCACTTATCGAGTCGGGTGCGAGGATTACCGAAATCGCCTGCGGTGCTTGCACAGGTATCGGCCAAGCGCCGGCGACAAACGGTGTTTCGGTCAGAACCTCCAACCGAAACTTCAAGGGCAGGGGCGGCACGGCAGATGCTTCTCTCTACTTGGTCAGCCCCGAGGTTGCGGCGGCGACCGCTATTTTGGGATATTTGGCTCAACCTTCCGAGCTTTTAGGCGACCTTGCCTTCTTAAATGAGGTCACAGAGCCCGAGCAATATGTAAAGAGCGACAATTTGATAATCGCCCCCCTTCCGCTTGAGGAGGCTATGAAGGTCGAAATTATCAGAGGTCCCAACATCAAACCACTTCCGATAAACACCGTTCCGCCCCAAGTTCTCACCGCAAAGGTCAGCCTAAAGGGTGGCGACAATGTATCGACAGACGATATCACCCCGGCAAATGCACAATTCTCCTCCATGCGCTCCAACATTCCGCTTATCGCAGAGTATACATATTCAAGATATGATGAAGGATTTGTACAGAGGGCAAGAGATTTCGGCGTTAGCATCATTGTCGGCGGAGAGAATTACGGTCAAGGCTCGAGCAGAGAGCACGCTGCTATTTCCCCGATGTTCCTCGGTGTCAAGGCGGTTATATGCAAATCCATGGCGAGAATACACAAGAACAACCTCATTAACCACGGTGTTCTTCCTCTGGTGTTTGCAGACCCTGCCGATTACGACAAGGTTGAGCTGTCCGATGAGCTTTGCATCGAGAACCTGCACGATCAGTTCAAGGGCAAGCGCTTAACCGTCAAAAACATCACCAAGGGCACCTCGTTTGATGCTTTGGCAGAACTGTCGGAAGACGAAATTGACATTGTTTTGGCAGGCGGACAACTGCCCTTCCTCAAAAAAAAAGTTTAAGCATTATTTTATTTAGATAATATTTATATTAAGGAGATAACACTCATGGTAAACAGAAAAATTGTAATGATTCCCGGTCCCACCCCGACGGTGCGCTCCATCCAAGATCAAATGGGTAGAGATACTTGCGCTTTCGGCGATGCCGAGTTTGTCAAAGACTACAAACAAGTGGTCGTGGATGTCGCTGAGCTGCTTAACTGCTCGGGTCAAGCTTTTGTAATCCCCGGCACAGGCACTTTGGCAATGGAGATGGCTATCGCCAACAACACAAAAGCCGGCGATAATCTGCTCATCGTCTCAAACGGATTTTTCGGTGACCGCTTCATCGACCTGACCACCAGAAAAGGCCTCAACGTTGACATCATCTCTGCCG
>CAYJAS010000197.1:0-2475 GCA_964367895.1 uncultured Oscillospiraceae bacterium
CCCCCTCTCCCCACAAAAAATCTGAATTAAAGGTGAAAATATGAGTGATCTACGCTTTGAAAACCAAACAATAATCGGCGTTGACATCGAACGGGAGATGAAGAAATCCTTCATCACCTATGCGATGAGCGTTATCGTGTCGAGGGCACTGCCCGACGTGCGTGACGGTCTGAAACCGGTGCACCGCCGCATCTTGTACGCCATGTATGAGGACAACCTCACAAGCGACAGGCCCTACCGCAAGGCGGCCACCACCGTCGGAAACGTGCTCGGCCGATATCACCCCCACGGTGATGCCAGCGTTTACGATGCCATGGTGCGCATGGCGCAGGACTTTTCCCTTCGCTATCCCCTTGTCGACGGTCACGGAAACTTCGGCTCGATAGACGGTGACCCGCCGGCGGCATATCGTTATACCGAGGCTCGCCTTGCCAAGCTTTCGGGCGAGATGATGCGTGAAATCGAAAAGGACACGGTCGATTTCGGCCCCAACTATGACGACAAAATGCAAGAGCCCCTTGTCGTGCCGGCAAGATTTCCAAATCTGCTGGTAAACGGCAGTTCGGGCATCGCCGTCGGCATGGCGACCAATATTCCGCCACACAATCTGCGTGAGGTTATCGGCGCTGTTTGCCATGTTATCGACAATCCGGAAGCGGCGCTTGAGGATTTGACACGGTTTATCAAAGGCCCCGATTTCCCGACAGGCGGTATAATCATGGGCAGAAGCGGCATCCGCGCGGCATACGCCACCGGCAAGGGCAAGGTCATAATGCGTGCCAAGGCCGAGATTGAGGAGTGGAAGGACAACCGCTTTAAAATCGTCGTCACCGAGATTCCATATATGGTCAACAAAGCCCGTTTGGTCGAGAGCATCGCCGATCTGCACAAGGAAAAACGTGTAGAGGGCATCTCCGATTTGCGTGACGAGAGCGACCGTGACGGAATGCGCATAGTCATCGAGCTTCGCCGTGACGCAAATCCGCAGGTGGTGCTCAACCGCTTGTATCAATACACCCAGCTTCAAGAGACCTTCTCGGTCAATATGTTAGCGCTCAGCGGCGGTCAGCCCAAGATAATGACACTTCGTGAGGTTATCGACCGATATATCGAGTTCCAGCGTGAGGTTATCGAGCGCAGAACACGCTATGACCTCAAAAAAGCACGTGAGCGTGAGCATATTTTGCAGGGACTTGCCATAGCGTGCGACAATATTGATGAGGTTATCGCCGTCATTCGCTCGAGCTATGACAACGCAAAAGAGCGCCTTATGGAGCGCTTTGAAATAAGCGATATTCAGGCGCAAGCCATACTTGAAATGCAGCTTCGCAGACTGCAAGGCTTAGAGCGTGAGAAAATCGAGAGCGAGCTTGAGGCTCTGGCTGTAAAAATCGCCGATTTCCTTGACATTTTGGCAAATCCACAGCGTGTCAGCGATATAATCAAAGAGGAGCTGAGCGCCGTCGATGCCAAATACGGTGACGACAGACGCACCGAGATTTCACATGTTGAAAATGAGATTGATATAGAGGATCTAATCGAGGAGGAAACCTGTGTTTACACTTTGACAAACCTCGGCTATATCAAACGCCTTCCGGCGGCCACCTATCGTGCACAGCGCCGTGGCGGCAGAGGTGTGACCGGCATGGCAACCCGTGAGGAGGATTCGATAGACACCATCTTCACCGCCTCGACCCATGACCATATTTTGCTGTTCACAAACCTCGGCAGACTGCACAGGCTAAAGGGTTATCAGATACCCGAAAGCTCACGCACTGCAAAGGGCAGTAATATCATAAATCTTGTTCAAATTGAGAGCGGAGAGCGCATAACCGCCATGATTCCGGTGCGTGAGTTCTCCGATGGGGCATATATTTTCTTTATCACAAAGCACGGCACGGTAAAACGAACCGCGCTTTCAAACCTCAACACGGCTCGCAAGGCGGGCATAAAGGCAATCTCGCTTGACGAGGGCGATGAGCTTGCCTCGGTGCGCCTGACAGACGGCACGGCGAAAATACTGCTTGCCACCAAAAAGGGCAAGGCAATCCGCTTTGATGAGAGCGAAGTTCGCACCATGGGTCGTGAGGCGACCGGCGTTAGAGGTATCCGCCTGCAACAGGGCGATGAGGTGGTATCGGCCGCCCGTGAGCGTGAGGGTTCCTTCTTGTTGACCGTCACCGAGCGTGGATATGGCAAGCTGACCGACCCGAGAGAGTACACCGAGCATCATCGTGGCGGCGGCGGTATGACGGCACACAATCTGACCGACAAGACCGGCGATTTGGTCGGCGTCAAGTTTGTAAATATGGAAGATGATTTGCTGCTGATAAACAGTGACGGCGTGGTAATCCGAATTGCGGTCGAGTCAATTCGCCTTTGCGGCAGAACCAGCCAAGGTGTTATTTTGGCAAGACTGCCCGAGGGTAGTCGTATAATTTCCTTCGCCAGAACAGATGCCGAGGAGGAAACAGA
>CAYJAS010000198.1:0-2454 GCA_964367895.1 uncultured Oscillospiraceae bacterium
TTCATTTACCTTTTGCGTTGTTGCAGGGCGAGAAAGATTAAGCCTGTCGGCAAGCTCGCTAATCGTCATATGCTGTTTGTGATTGATGATAAATAGCTGCAAAACATCGGAATATGGCAGAGTGCTACCGATTTCACTTTCACGAATATTTTTGTAACAGTCAATATCAACTGCACTCATAAATCTAAAATACGCTTCTCTCATATAATACCTCGTTTTAAATAGTTTCAATATTGAAATTATATCATAGAGGCAGGCGATAGTCAATATGATTTCAAATTTGAAATTAAATCTTTTTATTTGAAGGTACTCTTATGGTGAGGATCCCTTCTTGAAAAAGCATACACACAGCAAAAAAACACACCGTTTGGTGTGTTTTTTGTTGAAGGGAGCGGTTAAAGCAGATGCAGTGCGGGTTTGAGGAGTAACTACTAAACAAGGTTTATTACGAGAACAGGCTCGCCGAACGCATTAAACTTTTTGCCAAGTACAAATTATTAATACTCAGGTCACTAAGCTGTTTTTAGCTAATTGATGAAATCCCCCGATTTACACCCCGAAAATAATGCAAGGCAAATGCCAAATAAAACACATTTGTCTTACATAATCTGTCTGCAGTAATCCGTTTAATTGGCTAAGATTTCATTATTGCGACGCTCTGTTTTCTTTAGTATTTCATCTACCATACAATCATCTAATATCTCAGTGCTCTTTATGGCTATACTTGAAATACAAGCCACCGTCTGCTCTAATGTGTCGTCTGAAACACCATCGAAAAATCCGCACTCTACATCAGATGTGGCCAAATCGACAAAAGACAAAGCCGTTGTAGTTGCAATAGACATTTTAAATGCACAAGCATTTTTAGCACCATCACACAGCATACCGCAGAGTGAAGAAATCATATTTTTTACTGCCGCACGAATTCTTTCCTCACTTATGCCCCTAAGATAGCTGACACCTGCCACAACACCTCCGGATGCCGCAATGGCACACATGCAAAGCGCAGAGATATGGCCGATATTTTGTTTAACATAGAACAGCATTAAGCAGCTAAGAGCTAATGCTTTAATTGTTTCCTCATCACTTTTGCCCAACAATTCAGCAGCTACGCCCACAGGAATCATACTCGTAATGCCTTGATTACCATCGCCCATAGCAGCCATCGCCGGAAGTCGGCTTCCTCCCATACGTGCATCAGAAGCAGCAGCAACTAAAATTTTAGCTTTTGCACTCAGTTCGTTAGGCATGTAAATCATAGGTTTTTCAAAGAGGTCTTGGGGAATATCTTTTCCGGTCCACCACTCCTTAAGGAATGCGCGACCACTTTTTAATCCAAGTTCTTGCTTAATTCCATCCTCCGCTAACGATAAATTCATTCGATAACCGTCTAATAAAAAAGTTAGTTCATTTGTGTCAGCCGTATTTATATAGGCAAATATATCTTCTAAACACAATTTATTAATACTATCAGTTGCGCTCTCATTGTGATGTGGCGGTGCTACTAATTTTTTCTCTCCATTTACCTCAATCGAAGAAATCCAGTCAACTTCATTCTCGACAACTGCAATTGCTTTTTCATTACTTGTGCTAATTTCAGCCCTTACATAAATGCCTGTTTTTTCTGAATCGCAAAGCACTTGGATTAGACCTTGGTTCACCCATTCATGAGCTTTCTCCACATCTAAACCGGTGCAAGGCTTTAAAACTTGCATTCCCAACTTATAGTCGCCACCTGCTAAGCCAATTGCCGCAGCAATGGCGATACCGGGTTGCGTTGTTCCCGGTGTTGCTACGCCAAAACCCAGTTTAAGAAGCGCAGGGCTAACGTAAATCTTTACTTCATTTGGCTGTGCTGTTAATAACGCTTTGCAACAAGCTGTCGCCAATGCATAGGCGGTGGGTGCTGTGCATCCCAGGGCAGGAGCCATTTCTTTCTTTAACATTTTAGTGATTTCGTGTTTATCCATGTATCTATCCCCTACTAGATTTTTTATTTTCTTTGTTTTGACAGTTTGTCTGAAAAAATACACCTAATTCAGTTAGCTGATATTCAACCGAGTGCAAAAAATGCACATCATGAGAACGAGCTTGTCGAGAAAGCTTAAACATTCTGTAAAGTGCTATGTTGTTTTTTATTATAGCAAACATCAGTACTTTTTTCAATAACATTACACACCATTATTAACGAAAGAAGATAAACTTTATAACATCGGGTAATGATGTGTAGCCGTAGCAAATGCCCTCATGCCTTTTAGCTAAAACCACCCCACCGGGGTGGTTTCTAAACGCCAAAACCCTCTTAGGGTGGGGGTCCCTTCTTAAAATGCATACACACAACAAAAAAACACACCGTTTGGTGTGTTTTTTGTTGGTGCGCGCGAAGGGACTTGCTTTTCCTGCGGAAAAAGCCCACGGCGGTTACAGGGTGCCACCGGCACCCCGTTAAGAGCC
>CAYJAS010000199.1:0-2387 GCA_964367895.1 uncultured Oscillospiraceae bacterium
CCTGCTTGCCACGATGATAACACTATATTTCAAGGCTGTCAAGCAATTGAATATCTACGGCATTGTCTTCCATTCTTATCCGCCATCGTGTCGACTTCCCAATGCCCTATCACTTAGGGTGGTAGCCTCTTGAGGGCGCTCATCAATACTGCCTGCTGATCGCAATCTTCCCTCTCGTTTCAAGCAATCTGCTCGTAAATTTACATCCTGTCTTGCACATTTTGTCGCATAGTGATATACTTATATTTTATATCTAAAATACAAACTTTGGAGGCGTTTTTTATGAAAACTATCGGTAAATTATTCGCTATGACCGTAGCTACCGTGATAGCTATGTGTGCTCTGACACTCACGGCTATGGCGGCACCGCCCTCGGGTGGTCCCGTCGGCTACAACGGTACTTGGACGGCGCTGACGGAGGACGGCAGTGCTATTTCATATCGTAACGGAAATGCCTATGTCTATTTGAATGAGGATATCAATCTAACCACCGACATCACCGTGTCGGCGGGCCAGACCCTGCATGTTCACTTAAACGACAAGCGTTTGGCGGGAACGGGCACAGGTTCTGTCTTCACCGTGAAAAACGGTGGTGAACTGAATATCTATGACGTCGAGGAGAAAGACAGCACAAACGAAAGCGTCGGATATATCGCGGGCGGTAAGGCTCAAAACGGCGGAGCTGTATATATAGACGGCGGAGAGGTCACCCTGTACAGTGGCAGGATCACCGGCAATACCGCAAGCGAAAGCGGCGGTGGCGTTTATGTCGGCAGCAGCGGTACGCTTAACCTTAAAGGCGGAGAGATAGTAAGCAACACAGCTCCGAAGGGCGGCGTGTATGTCGCCGAGGGCGGGTTTATAAATGCCGAGGGCTCCCCGAGCATAGACTCTAACTACAAGCCGACCGGTGACGACGATTGGGTTTTCACCGATGAAGGCGGCTTATTTCCACTCTGTAATCTGTATTTATCAGAGGGAACAGTAATCAATCTTACTAAAATTGAACTTTCCAACGCTATCGGCATTACAACGGAAAAGGCACCGACGGAAGATGACCCGATTATCATTGCGAATACGGCAATGCTCAATGATAGTTCAGCAGGGGGAAAAATTACGGGCTTATTCTTGGACGACCCGTATGTAGGTGATATCGAGTTTGACGAGATAGACGACACGGTGGTCAATCTTACAGTGCCGGCCAAAGACTACCTGACGGCGGACGGCAGTGCTATTACCTATGAGCAATTTTTAAGCGCCGACGAAACACACCCCGATAACGGCAGAGATGTCGCTACTGTCTATTTATACAAGGACATCAGCTTGACCACCGATATAGTCGTTGAAAACAATCAAACACTATATTTAAACTTAGAAAGCCATATCTTGACCGGCACGGGCACGGGCTCTGTCATCACCGTAAATGAGGGTGGCAGGCTGGTGGTGGTGGACAACGCACCGTTTATCACTACGACCTCCCGCCACTATGATGAGATTACGGACAAAATCTACGAGGGCTACAGCCCTGTCTACGAATATGAATTCGGTGGCGGTGCCATCACGGGCGGTCATGCCGAGTATGGCGGTGGTATCTATGTCGCCGGCGAGCTTGTTATGACCGGCGGAGCGGTCATAGGCAATACTGCAAGCGAAAACGGCGGTGGCATATATGTCGCCGCCGATACGGGCGAGTTTAGCCTTGATGACAACGACGAGGAATACAATGTCGCACGAGTCATAGGCAATACGGTGTCGGGCAAGGCAAATAATGTCTATCTGTCAAGCGGCACAACCATAGAAATTTTAGGCAACCTTACTGCCGATTCGTATACCGGTTCGCATGATGTAAGGGGTACTTACATAGGCATCACGATGCAAGTCCCACCCACGGTAGGCAACAATGTGCAGGTGACGACAGATGCGGAAAACACTATAGGAACTCTTACGGACTTTTTCTATTCGGACAACGGACACGATATACTTGTTGCCGAGGAAATTGAGGATCCGAGCGGAGCTGCGGGAGCGACCAAAACCGAAGTCGTGCTCCAAGCTCCTCGCCCGACCGCAGGTCTTCCGACCGGCTACACGGCGGGCTGGAATATTTTACAAAGTGGCAACACCTTTGCTACAGGAGATAACTATTACTTCCTGAATGAGGACGTGACCCTCACGACAGACCTTGTTGTGACAAGCGGACAAACCCTACACCTACATCTAAACGACAATACGCTGACCGGCACGGGCGCGGGCTCTGTCATCACCGTTGAAGCTGGCGGTGCTTTGTTCGTCTACAGTGCAACGGTGCGAGAGGGGCTCATAACGGGCGGTAATGCCGAGATGGGCGGCGGTATAAATATTGAAGACGGCGGTGCAGCCACCCTCTACGG
>CAYJAS010000200.1:0-2380 GCA_964367895.1 uncultured Oscillospiraceae bacterium
CTTAGTTTGCGGTATACGCCGCAAAAACCTCTTTTGAAAGCTCGGCAAGAAGCTTCTCGCCGATTACATTGCCGGCATTTTCCGCATATTCCTGTTCTGTAGCCGTGTTTCCGTTGTAGAACATGCAAAGTATGTAGTCACCTTTGTCGGTGTATACAATTCCGGCATCATTTACAAGTCTGTCCATAGTGCCTGTTTTGTGTGCTATAGTTGTGTCGGGAGGAAGCAGTCTCGGAAGTCTGGAGTTCGTTTGGCACTTTTTCAAGATTTCCAAAATGGCATCATCGGTTTCTCTGCCTTGCCACTGCCCCTTATAAAAGAGTTCAAATATCTTGGCGATTTCAAGCGGAGTTGTTTCATCATTTTGCTCGAGATTTCCGGTATAAGCAGGGGTATTCCTGTATGTTTTATTGCCGTTTGCCTGCAAATATGTTTCTTCGTTGTTTAGTTCATAGTAAATTGAAATAAGCTGTGAACAGCTGAGGTCACATTTTGTTTTTGTCAGCCCAAGCGGTTTTAACACATTGTCATAAATTGCCTTTGAGCCAATTAAATTAAATAAAATATCGGTCGATGTATTGTCCGACAATATCATCATTAGAGTCGCGTGATCTTTTATAGTCGGCTTTAGGCCGCCGTCAAGCACGGCGAGCACTCCGCTCCCCTGTGTTTTATTGCCCTCTGTCAACTCAAGCCTTGTGTCCAGTTTAATTGCTCCCTCTTTTACCTGCCTAAAAAGCTCGGCGAGTAGATAAACTTTAAAAACACTTGCGGATGGGAAAGCTTTGTCCCCGCAAAGAAAGCAAGATTGACCACTTTTTAAATCGACAAAGCTCACGCCAAACTCTCCTGTCACTTCGCCTGCTTTGCTCTCAATGATGCTCTGTATTTTCTCAATATTCATAATTAACTCCACTTTTAATCAATTTTTCTTAAATAATATTTTCCCCGGTTGCTCTCCTGTCAGCTTTTTATCTGCGTAAACTATCTTCCCATCTATATATACCTTCTCGATACCATCTGAAAGCAGATTGCTATCCTTATAACTTGCACGGTCACACAGTTTTTCTCTGTCAATCAACAAGATATCAGCGTCATACCCTTCGGCAATAAGGCCTTTGCTCTCAATTCCCCAACACTGCGCTGTTAGCGAAGTTTGCTTTCTAATCGCCTGCTCAAAGGAGATAATTTTGCGTTTATTTGCAAACTCTGTCAATGTACGGACAAAACTTCCAAACGCTCTGGGATGCCCCTTTTCGTCAACTGCGATGCAAAGTCCGTCGGTTCCAACCATGGTTTTCGGGTGCAGATAAATCTTTTCAAGCTCGTTTTCATCTATGGTAAAATAGATGGCATTTCCGGCCCCCTCGGTTTCAATAAGTAGGTCAAAATAGGCGTCAAAATCTCTTTTTTCCACTACTTTTGCATATTCTGCTACTGTCATACCCTCTGCTTGCGGAGCATTGGGTGCAGACGAGATAAATACGCCTTCAAAACCACCGCTGTTCAAATGATAGTTGTCAAATTTACTGCTTGGATCACATATCTCACCTTCAAGTTTTTGCCTGAAATCGCTGTCTTTGAGCTTCAAAACCAAACTTTCAAGCCCATCGGCAAAATATTCGGGCGGTATGCAAATGTGCAGCGAGGTCATACAAGCGTTATACGGATACTGGTCGAGCATTACATCTACGCCCTCTGCTACCGCTTGCTCAACAAGAGATAGTGTCTGCTTAGACGCACCCCAATTGGATCTTCCGTTGACCTTATGGTGTGATATCACAAGCGAAATACCGGCGGATTTTGCAATTTCTATCGACTCGGCGACAGATTTAACAACCTCGTCTGACTCGTTTCGCATATGTGTAGCATATTTTCCACCGTACGGCAGCATAACTTTGCAAAGCTCAATAAGTTCATCTTTTTCACTGTAGCTACCGGGGATATAGATAAGGCCACTGCTTAGGCCGACCGCACCGTTTTCCATTGCCTCTTTAAGACGCTGTTTCATAAGCTCCATCTCTTGCTGTGTGGGCGCACGATTTTCAGTGCCCATAACAGAAGCTCTGAGGGTGTTATGTCCAACGAGAAAGGCTATGTTCACCGTGAAATCACCGTTGCTTACGTAATCGCAAAATGACTTAAAGTCAACAAAGGATTGATATGGGATTTGATATATATCCGGGATTGTTGACATAATATCGGCATAATCCTGCACAAATCTGCTGTCCACCGGAAAAGCGGAATATCCGCATTGCCCGCCTATCTCGGTGGTAATCCCCTGCGAAATCTTGCTCAGCGTTCCGTGCAGAGTGCCGATAGAGCGATCGCCGTGCGAATGTGAATCGACAAATCCGGGGCATAATATAAGCCCGCTTGC
>CAYJAS010000201.1:0-2327 GCA_964367895.1 uncultured Oscillospiraceae bacterium
TGTTTTTTAGACGCTGTACACCGTCAAGATACCAAGCCCTGATTTCCAAAAGTGCAGATATCAGTTCAAGCTCGCCGTTGAAACAATCGTCTGTGTGAAAGATAAGTCCACTTGCACCTGAGTGTCCTGTTTTGGTATTCAAATACCAAGCAAAACCATAGCAGCCGTTCAGATACATCACTTCCGACACAAACTTTTCTGCCTCAATCATGTAGGGATTGTCCTTTAATTTCAGCCTGTGTTTACTGCCGTACTCCCTGCACAATTTGTAGTATTCGAGCATGGAATGGTTAAAGAAGTACTGCCTGTTAATGCAACTATCCTCAACAAAATCCAAGTAGCAAATGTCTACACAAAGGTCGTACAGTTCAAGGCTGTAATAGCGCATTTCTTCATCCTGCTTGGTGAAACCTGCGTCAATAAACTCGCTCAACAAATGATGTTCATGAAACAGCTTTGCATAGCGAAATGAGTGAATGTGATATGAAATCTGTTCTTTATCCATAGCACACCTCAACAAAACGCTTTTTCTAAGCGTGTTACAGGCATTGACTTGCAGAAAACCGAGTTTAGTGATTTTAGTTTGCGCTCAACCGAGTCGCATTGCTCTATCATGTTTTCCAAATCGTCCAAATCCTCGTCTGAAAACGCATCAAAGTCCAAGTCCGCAAACAGCACATCTTCATCTCTGAGCATAGGCTCGTAGATATTCTTCAACACATAGTCCGATACTTCGGGCGGTGTGAATGTGGCTTGTTCTTCCGCTGTAGCGAGTGTTTTTACAAACACATCAAGTTCAAGTTTCATGGTACACCTCAATATTCATCGGGCAGTAGCACCGTAGTTACGCTCCTGTCCCATTCGGTGATAATCCAAAATTTTTGCTCTGCCTGTGTGCGATATGACGATAAAAGTCTACCGCCGTTTAGCAGTGCTTCATCGTTGCGATTTTTGTCCTCATCACACAACACGCCCCAATCACAAAGTTGATGACGTGCGAGAGCTTCGAATATTTCTTCGGGCGGTATTTCCGCCATAACTCCCTGCGTTGCGACCACTTGACCAAGTGAAAATTTGACCATAAATAATCCTCCTTCTAAGTCAACGCCTTAAACCCCTGTGGGGTCAAAACATTGAAAACCATCTTGTTGCTTATGACTTCCTTAATTTCTGCGCCGATACAGCTACCATTAGAGCTATATTGCTCATCACGCTCGACCGTTTTGACCTTGACAATGCGACCCTTAATAATATGAGGGGTGTCGCATTCGATCAAGCCGTTAATCATGCCCGAGCCACCGACCAGACCAATCTGTCCGATGGACAATGGCAGTAGCGGCTTCTTGTCGCCTGAGTCGAGGTCACTTTTCATGTTCATGAGCTTTTTAATGCTATCCGACCGAGTGAGCTGACGTTCCAGTTCCTTTTCGTTGAACCTTTCGCCCTTGAAAATCTCCACTTTTTTGAGTGTGTCGGGCAAAATATATCGCTGAGCTTCCATTTCTGAAATGCACGGCAAGCTCATAGGTGAATACGACAGCTCCTCTAATTTCGCCGCAGCTTCGGCATCGTCAGCACGTTTTTTTCGTGTGCCGAGCACCGCCACTTGCTTAAACTTTGAAAACTCACTGTCGGTAAATCTCCAAACAGTGATGTCACTAAAGTTGTCGCTTAGGATACGGCAAATGTCGGCAGTCAGCCTATAATACGGAATGATATAGACGAGCAAACCGCCCATCATTAGATTGCCTATACTCTCAATCAGAAAGCGTTTTTCGCTCCTTGTGCGACCACCGCCCTCGGTCAGAACCGACAGGTACGGTGGGTTGAGAAGCAGTAGGTGAAAGGCTTCGCTACTAATTCTGCTGTGGAAAAAGCTGCCGATACCGACACGGTGCAGTCTAATTTGCGCCTCCTCCGCACGGTGTTCGTCAAGCTCCATGCCGAAAGCGAAGCAGTTATTGCCCTCAGCCATTTGCCTAAGTGCTTTACCGCAACCACAACAAGGGTCGAACAGATTTGTCGTCACACCATCGGGGAACTTGATACCCTCGGTGATGTAGCGGATATTCGTTTCCTCTGTCGGATAATAGCCCATGCGTACATTGTTCATCAGCCTACCGATGACCTGTGCGTTTACCGTATCTGCGCTCTCGGGTAGCTTTTTTGTAAAGTCGATAAGCGCCTCATACACGGGTTTATATGCCTTGGACATCAGGTTAAACTTAGAAAATCCATCTCGCAATTTACCTGCCATGTTCGCAAGGGAGTGTTCCTCCATCTCAAGCAGGGCGAGCCTTGCATCGGCAAAGGCTTTTAGAATACGC
>CAYJAS010000202.1:0-2203 GCA_964367895.1 uncultured Oscillospiraceae bacterium
TTGCGGCTATGGAGCCGCCGCACGGCAAGAGCAGAGCCCTTGCCCTACATTACCCTAAAAAGTATGCAAAAAGTGTTGGGGGCGTTGCGTATGCCCCCCAAACCCCCTAGCGCTTTTGCCTGTAGCATTGCGAAAGATTGTTCAAATGGGCAAAGAATTCCGGTCGTCTTCGGACGAATGATTGTAAAGAGCGATGCCGCCGCACCCCCCTCCATCCCTACAAAATAACACCCTATGCGAAAACATAGGGTGTTATTTTTATTAAATTATACCGAACGTATTGTCATTTTGACCTTTCCGTGCAAAATGCTCTTGTGTATCGCACTGCCCACAATGTCGCATCGGGTACTCAGCCGACTGTCGATATGGGCCGGGATAGCCCGCCTGAGCGCCCCCTCGATATACACCGGATCGGCGATTATATCGCCCGACACGGCGGCGTTTAACTGCACCGAATAATCGCTGTGATTTTCGACCGCATCGATAACCGCTCCGCTCGCCATATGGGACAGCAAATCCTTCAAATATCCGACCGTGCAGGTCTCAAAAAAGCCGAGCGCCAAATATATGCTCTTGCGCCTCATCTCATCGCCCATTTCATGCCTTTGGGGCAAATTAAGTTCGTCCTCCCACAAGGTCAGCAAATCACTCGCCGTGCTTGCCGCAAGCTGAAGGCATTTTTCGTGTGCTTGCTGCTCCAGCAAAGTAATCTCGCTTTGCACGGCCGCCAAAATATCGGCCACCACCGCCCTTTGGGCAACAAACGGGGGCAATCCCGCCGCTACGCCGCCCATACTAAACCACCGTTTCGAGCACAATGCCCGAAAGATTTGCATAATGCCCGGTCGGCAGATTATATGAGCTTGCCGTGCCGTTTATTGTGACCTCGGTGACATCTTCAACACCGCTACAGCCGAGCACAATGCCGGTTATGCGTGCCAAGCTGATGGTCTCTCCGCCCTTTGACAGCGCCCTTGTGGCAAAATCCTCGCTCAGCTTGCTGTGCAGTTCTGCCTGCACTCCTGCCGAGGTTGCCCCCTCGGACAGCACCAAACTCGCCTCGATTTCAAGCTGATCTCGCACGGCAAACCGCACCTCGACATCGGCGCAAAGTGGGCGATTTTGCTCCACAAGCTGTGCTACCTTGTTCAAGATTGTCATGCTGTCTGTGCCGTCCATCGCTATGTACAAATCGACCGTGCCGGCACCTCTGGCAAGCTCATATGCTCGTGCGGCGGTCACCCCCTCGATTTGCATTGCCCATGCCGCATAATCGGCGGCATTTCCGCTTGAGCCACCGCCCTCAATGCGCTTTTGGGTTCGCTCACGAAGCCTATCATCGCTCTCGTCATCAAGCCGCACAATTCCATAATCTCTGCACACGGCATCAAGCCATGTTCCGCCGGCGCTCGCCACAAAGGCACGCTGGGTTATGCTGTCCATCTCCTGCGAATAAATACGCGCCAGCTCGTCTGCCACGGCGTGCAAAATATCCCCTGCAAATGTCCCCTCATTTGTCGAAATGCCACTCGGCATTTTGCCTTTCAGTCTGCTGAGTATCTGCTCAAAACTGTTCAATTATAACTCACCTCACTGCTTATTTCTATATCGCCGTAAACGGTCAGGACGTTAAAGCTCACCTTGAGGTGACTACCGTCTATTTCAAAGGCAAAATTGTCCACCGCCGTGATATAAGGGTTTGCCGTAAGTGTCGCCACCACCGTTTCCACTATGCGGTTTTGCGCCTGCTGTGCATTTCCGCCGAACAGTGCGCTAAGCTCATTTCCATAGCTCTCGGTGTGGGCGGAATATGCAAACCGCTCACTTTGCGGATCGATAGCACGCTCTATCCAGCCTGTGAGCGCCTGCTTTCCGCACAGCATTACAACGTCGCCGTTTTGGTCGAGCATCAGACCGTCGCCCTCGGTTGCGGCGTCGCAAAACATCGGAAGCTCTCTTATATACCCGTTTATCTCAAACTCCGCCATGGATAATCCCCTCCTCTACATGGTGTTTACCGTGCCCATAATCAGCACGCCCTCGCTCATCATGGTACACAGGTACAGTTTGCCGACATCGTCCTCGGTCGGCGGTGATATGGTGAGGTAAACGCTGTCAAGCTCTGCCTCATCGATATAAAATTTAAGGCTCTGCCCCTGCATTTTAAGCTCGGCAAGGAAAAATGCGCTGCCCCCTGCTCTGC
>CAYJAS010000203.1:0-2200 GCA_964367895.1 uncultured Oscillospiraceae bacterium
AACCGCCCTTTCGGGCGGTTTTTATTATTCCTCTGTTTCGCAATAACTGCTCTTTTTGCAAGGGCAAAAATCGGGGTTTAGCTTAAAGAAATAAAAGGCAAATGCCGCAAAGGAAATGAGCGCCGCGGCCGCTGTGATCAGTACAATAAGCTTTTTCATAGTACACTTCCTTTCCTTATGAAAGGCTCACTTAATAATTTTTTGCAACGATGGCAAAGTAAGCCTTCGGGTGATCGCAAACCGGGCACAGATCCAAAGCGCTGTCGCCAAAATGGATATGTCCGCAGTTTGAACATTGCCAAGCCTGCTTTTCACCTTTGGTGAACACTGTGCCTTGCTCGATATTGTGAAGCAGAGCAAGATATCTCTCCTCATGCTCTTTTTCAATTTTGCCGACCATCTCAAAAAGGCAGGCAATTTTGTCAAAGCCCTCCTCTTTTGCGGTCTTTGCAAACTCGGCGTACATCTCTGTCCACTCGTAATTCTCGCCTGCGGCGGCATCTTTCAGATTTTCCGGGGTTTTGGGCAGGCTTCCGCCGTGTAGCAATTTAAACCAGATTTTTGCGTGCTCTTTCTCGTTGTCTGCCGTCTCGAGGAAAAAGCGTGAAATCTGCTCGTACCCGTCCTTCTTAGCCTGTGAGGCGTAATAGGTGTACTTGTTGCGCGCCTGTGATTCGCCGGCAAATGCCGCCATTAAATTAGCTTCAGTTTTGCTTCCTTTGAGTTCCATAACAAATTACCTCCTTGTTTTTATTTTATTGCTCTACAGGCAAAATCCCTCGCCGGTCTTTGCCCGTGCTTTAGCCTACAGAGCAATCGCTTTTAATTTTCAATTACTGCTTGCTGAACTGGGATTTGTCCACTCCGCAAATGGGGCAAACATAGTCTGCCGACTCGGCGGTAACATCGCCTTCGTAGACATAGCCGCATACATCGCATACATAGCTCATAAAGATGTTCCTCCTTCTTCAAAAAAATATGGTACTAATTTTATTATAACTCTAAAGTGAGAAAAGTCAATAACGACACAGGATAAATACGGTAAAAAAGTAAAATGTTTAACATTTTTTCAAAATATGCTCACAAATACCCCCTTAAAGCGCATAGTATAAGACAAATAAACCCAAAGGGAGAGCAGCATCATGTCAAACGATAAATGCGCATTTTTACTTGGCGCAAACACAAAAGAGGGCTTTTTTTCTCTGTTTGATAGCGCCTGCAAAGAGCCACAGGCAAAGCGGATTTTCGCAATAAAAAGTGGCCCCGGCTGCGGAAAATCCACCCTTATGAAAAAGATCGCACAGCACAGCAATTCGGAGGGCAGAACCGAATACATATACTGTTCAAGCGACCCAAACTCGCTTGACGGCGTGATAATTCACGACAGCGGAAGCATCTATCTCGACGGAACAGCCCCACATGTCACAGAGCCCGATATACCCGGCGCCGCCGGCGGATATATCACCACCCCGGAGTTTTTGGACAGCCCACGGCTTGAAGAAAAAAAGCAGGAGATAGAGCAGCTCAAAGAGCGCATTAGCCAGTGCTATGAGCAGGCATATCGCCTGATTGCGGCGGCCGCCAAGGTACAGCAGCACTCTCGGGCAGAGCTTTTGCCCATGCTTCCGAAACAGCGCATTGTAAGCCGTGCAAAGGCCATCGCACAGCGTGAAATACCCAAAAAACAGGGCGAGGGAATGGTCCGGTACAGATTTTTGGACGCAATTTCCCCCGACGGTATTATTTGCTTTAGCTCCACAATTAATACCCTCGCCGACAAAATTTATGAACTGCGTGACAATTATGCAATGTCGCATATCTTTCTTTCGCCCATATTGGAACATGCGCTGGCAAACGGACATGAGGTATATGCCTGCCTGTCGCCCGTTGACCCCGGTCGGCTGCTGCATTTGATTTTGCCCGAGCTCAGGCTTGCCATCGTGACCGAGGACGGGGAAAGGGCGATCACAAATCAGCCGCATCGGCGCATCAGACTGAGCGGATATATGCAGGCAGAGAGGTTTCGGGAGGTCAGAGGCAGAGTGCGCCTAATGAGCAAAATTGCACACTCGCTGCTAGAGGATGCGGTGGAGGAAATTGCGCTGGCACATGCCGTGCACGATGAAATTGAACTGCAATTTCTGCCCCATATCGATTATAAAGGGCTTGATGAGCTGGCGCAGAGGCTGATAAGTATAGA
>CAYJAS010000204.1:0-2173 GCA_964367895.1 uncultured Oscillospiraceae bacterium
TATAAAATGTCAAGTATCTATGTACAAAAAATATGATATAAAAATGTACAATTATTCTGTTTGTTTGATGTAATCTTTAATTCTATAAGATTGTCCTGTTATACTAATTACATTAGAATGATGGAGCACTCGATCTAAGATTGCATTTGCAACTACAGCATCATAAAAGATACTATCCCATTCATTAAAATTGATATTAGTTGTAATAATTGTGCTCTTTTTTTCATATCTCATATCTATTAGCTGAAAAAATAAATTAGAGTCATTTTTATCTATGGGTAGATAACCAAGTTCATCTATAATTAATAAACGATAACGATTGATGTATTTTAGTTTTGCTTCTAGGCGATTTTCTATCTGAGCTCTTTTTAATTGTTGTAATAGATCATGGCACTTTATAAAATAAGTGCTATATCTTTTCTTAGCAGAAGCGATTCCAATGGCTGTTGCCAAATGTGTCTTTCCAACACCACTTGTACCTAGAAATACGATATTTTCTGAAAGTTCCATAAATCGCAAGGTTGCAAGCTCTAAAATTTGTTGTTGATTAACACTTGGTTGAAAAGAAAAGTCATAGTCTTTTAGCTCTTTCAAAAAAGGAAAGGCTGCTACTTTTACCATTGCTTTTGCCGCTGAAACACTTTTATAGTCAATCTGATAGTTACTTAATTTCAATAATCCTTCTGTAAAGGAAAGACTGTTGTTTGTTACAAATCCAGCTACTTCTTCTAAATGTTCCATCATTGCAACTAATTTAAGTTGTTCTAAATTTTCACAGAGTTGTTTGTATGTATTACTCATGACTGTATAATCCTCCTATAAACTCGAGATTTTCTTTTGCACGAGCTATGATATTTTCCTCTCTAAAGGAATGGGATTTTCGTGCAATCTCTATGTAATCTTCGGTATGATAATTCAATTTTTGCTCACTTATTCGATGGACAGTCACAAGATCTGTGTTATAATACACATGTATATATCCATCAAATGCTTGTAGCATTAATGTCTTCCCCTTATATTTGGGTGGGACTGAGTATTGACATCTCATGTAATGAATCATGCTTGAATGATTTACAATAACAAGCCTTGATGTGATTTGATAGAGCTTCCTTATGCTATTCACCGGCAAGTGAGATAAGGAGGCTTTTTCTTTGTTAAAATATAAAATCGGTACAATTCCAGTCCCCTCTACGACATGTGTATTCACACGATCATTGATTCTTTCTATCAGTTTGTTCAGACCATTGTAATCAAGCTTTCCGTTATAAGCTCTTAGTTCATCAAGAATCTTCATAGGTGCTTCCACTTTTGCTTTTGTACGAGGTCTTCCAGCAATACATGGCCTGACTTTAAATCCATAGTCATCTGCAAACTGTTGAAATTTCACATTTACTTTTCCTTGAAAAGTGGGTGTCCTTGCAACATCCATAACAGTGCTCATGTTATCTGTTAATAGTTCTTCGGGAACACCTCCAAACTGTTCAAAAGATTGGTCTAAAAAATGAAATAAAATATCTTGTTTTTTTGATAAAGAAAGATAATACTTTCTAAAACGAGAATAAGATAAGAGAAGGACAAAAATATTGATAGAAACCGTTTCTCCAGTATTTAGCAAAAAGGACATGGATTCTTTCCAATCAAGCTGTGCCTGTTTTCCTTTTCCTGTTTCATATCTTAATGTGACATGTTCCGTATTAGATGGACGCCTTTTTTTAAAGTAGCCTTCAAATTCATTGTACTTCTTAAGATAAATACAAAAGTTCACGTAACTTCCAGGATAGTTGTGATTATCAACTAAATATCTCCATAGCACTACTTTGTAGTAAAATATCTGTGGATTTGTTTCATCAAGTAGTTCTGCAATGATGTCATAGAAAGGTGTAATACAATTCTCACGATCCCTGGTACTTTTTTTCTCAAATCCTTTGATATACTTGTCTACGGTACGACGGTCAACATCTAATTCTCTAGCAATCTGACTTTTATTAATCTTCAATGTTGAATCCTCCCAAAATGGTTTTAATTTATGTAAGTCTTTTACAGACTCAATCTTAAGATCTGTTATGATATTTGAATTTATTAGCATTATGAGCTCCTCCTATTAGCTCATCTATCATAACATATGTACATTTTTATTTAATACTTTCTGTACATAGATAAGTATAACTTTATA
>CAYJAS010000205.1:0-2166 GCA_964367895.1 uncultured Oscillospiraceae bacterium
TGGTTACACGGTAGTTGCCATCATTGCTCGGTGTGGGTTCGGGTGTCGGCTCGGGATTTTCTTGCCAGATAGCGTAGAGAGTGGTGTTTTCTTCGAGGGTGAAGTCTGCGCCGGGTGCGTAGTTTTCATCGGCAACTGTTGCTGTCGAGTCTTTGCTCCAGCCAAGGAAGGTGTGAGCGTCGTAGATGAAGGTGTTGTCGTCGATGATGCCTTCGTTGTGCTCGTTGTCTTCTTTAGTTTCAGAATCGTCGCCGTTGTTGTTTGCGTCATAGGTCAAGAAAAGCTTATCTTGTAGATCGTTTTCGCTGTAAGCATTGTAATACAGTTTCAGTGTCAGGCCGTCTTCGGAGAGCTGCATGTCGTCGCTAAGATCGTCACCGGCTGCATTGACCAGCATGTAATCTTCATAGATGTAGTCGGTTGTCTGTTTGAATTCGTTTTTCATGGTGTTGGTGACTCTAATATTGTCCCATGCAGGAAGAGGACCGTAAGAAGTTACTTCGTCAATGGGGTCAACTTTGTTGTAATCGCCGTAGATATCCTGATGGTAGAACTCAACAGTATAGTTGTACAGGGGAGCAGCGCCACTAATTTCAGGAATCGAGAAATCTGCGGTCATGGTTTCGCTAGCGGGAACATAGATGATGTTGCCCTGGTCATCTGTGATCTCTTTGGTCATAACGTAGGGAATCGAGGAGTTGTTCTTATCGCTGATATCGTATTCTTTGCCGGTCTTGAAGCCTTCAGCGGTAACATCAAGAGTGAGGTCGTAGGTCATGCTGTAGGTAAATGTTCCATCGCCATTGTCTGTGATGTCCTCTTCTTTTTCCTGTGTCAAATCCCAAGTGATGGACTTGCCATCATAACTTGCAGCGTCACTGCTCAGGCTTTTATCGTCGATGAGCATGAAATCTTCAGTGGGAATGGTGGCTGTATAGGCTTGGGATCTGAGCTGGATTTCATTTGCAAGATGCTCAAAGACCTCATCCAATAGGTCTGAATCGTCTGCGAGGAATGCGTTTCCGTTAGTGGCGATGTTTGTTCTTAGCCAGTCAGTAGTTGTCGTTTCTAGGCTTGTGTTAGGCTGACCTTCGACGGCTGTCTGCGGCACTTCAATGGTGTCACCTTCATTGGCGATGTAGACAGTGTAGATCTCTGCGCCCAGGTCTACAAGGTCATCTCGGTTTGCCGTAATATGATTGAACATTGTTAATCTTTCATTAAATGTGCTGCCGTTCGAGTGGTAAGGGCGGCCGTCTGTCATAACGATGACATAAAGGTATTCCACATCGGCAATTGCCGCGTCTTCAAGCAGATCTGTAGCCGCTGACAAGCCCTTGTTTAGGCGGGTGTTCTGTGTTGTATCTTTGATGCTATTAATTGCAGTGGTGGCGGAGCTGGCATTGCTTTCGTCGGTAAGGTCGATCCACTCTTCGTTTGCATCGCCAAATTTTATCACGCTGGCGTTATGATCAAAGGTGACCATGGAGAACCAACGCGCACCGTCTGTATTGGCTGCGTATGCATCCACGAAGTCAGTGGCTGCGTCTTTCATGGCGTCTAAGCGCGATTCCTGATCCCCGCAGTTGCACTCATCTTTTTTTATGTTTTCACCGCAGGTCATGCAGTTGTTGGCCATGGAGTTGGAGGTGTCTGCTACGAGCACGACTGCGGAATCCTCGGAGAATTCAATGCCCTTGATTTGCTGGTCGGTAGTCACTTTTAAGGTGACTTGGAACTCGTTTTCGATAAAGTCAGTGCCGTCATGCTTCTGCTCGATGGTCTGGGTGGTAGAAAGAACTGTATTTTTTGCATTTGCATTCTTTTTGCCGGTATCAGTGTAACCAATTGTTTCGCCTACTTCTGCGACTTGCGGGCCTTGTTGTGCATTTGCGTCATCCGCCAGTGTGGCGAAGGGCATCATGCCGATTACCATTGCGAGTGCTAAGGTCATTGTCAGTGCTTTCTTGATTGTCTTTTTCATTGCGTGTGTCTCCCTTTAATATAATTATAAAATATTTTCATTTTTTGGTGCCGTGTTTCTTAGTACATTCTCAGTATAACATCGTTTTGTTACAACTCGGTTACATTTTGGCATTTTTTTGTCTTTTTTTCAAACTTTTTTCAAAAAAGTAACTTTTAGCCATTTTTTTACAAAATGCAGCC
>CAYJAS010000206.1:0-387 GCA_964367895.1 uncultured Oscillospiraceae bacterium
TTGTCTGCACTAGCAAAAGGTTGACGTGGGGACATTACTTGTCAGCCCGTCTTGCAGAGCGTCGTCACGTACTGCGAAATTTCACATTGTTTTTAGGCAGATTTATATTTTTGCATGATTTACCGAGAGGCTCGGATACCGATGTTTTGAGCGCTGTAGCCTAACGGCTATGCGCTATACCTCACCAACGCTTTCCCTATTCAACAGCGGTATAGGTAGCGTAAACCACCCGGGCATTAACGTCTGTGGTTGGGACTTTAGATGGCGTAACACGGACGGTCGGGGGCCAACCCCCAAGGGGCGGGCGCGACAATTTCGCACCCGTGGGCCCCCCCCCCGCCGCGGGCCCCCCCCAACCCACCCCCCAATGGCAGCCCGGGGGGGCCC
>CAYJAS010000206.1:397-2139 GCA_964367895.1 uncultured Oscillospiraceae bacterium
TGGCAGGCGGCTGGGGGGGGTCCCACGGTTTGGCTCGCCGACTTGCGTCGGCGGGGCTTCGCCCCCTCCCTCCAAACCCCACCCCGCTTCCCCATATCGCACACCACACAATAAAACCCCACTTTTTTCATACAATACACACATGGTTTTCTGTGCATAAACATGCTATAATGTATATAACTAACAAAAGCATATAACAGTAGAAAAGCGCATCAAAGTAACAACCGGAGCTGTATAATTCAACCCCTAAAGCGAGGTGAGCCATGAAAAGCTACAAAGAACGTACCCTACAAGAGTACCACTTAGACACCGCAAAGTACGAAAAACGTCAAAAGTCCTACAACTTGATATGGACATTGTTCCTTATTCTGCTAGCCGTCTGCACTCTGGCAGGGCTGTTTGTGGACTCCCTACCCCTCTCATTGCTAGAACATTTAACGCTGATCTCGTTCGCTGTCTTTATGGCGGTTTCACAGTATCGGCTACTAGGTTGCCTGCCTATCGACATAGAGGAGAATAACCATTACTATGTCACAAAACAGCGCTTGCACAGTTCAGGATGGAAAGTGTGGAGCGTTATCACGGTTTTATCGCTAATACGATTAGTGTTGTGGGCCATATTGCCGTTCACCTCGCCTTTTCGATCTTTTTAGTTTCGGTAAATTTGGCATTAGCCGTCCAAATCGTCGTCGTGTTTTGCTTTTGCGGTATCGGAAACATTGTGACTATGCAATATAGTAAGGAAGAGGTGTATTAAATGTCTGATGAACAAAAAAGAAAGCTTAACAAAGACATAACAAAGGCTCAAAAGGTGTACCGTTGGGTGGCTATTATACTTTTACCAACTGTACTCATCGGCGGATATTTGGCTGATTATTGGATCATTATCTGGGCATTCTGGGTTAACTTGCTTATAAGTGCGGTCATGGATGCTATTAAAATGAAGTCGTTGCTGCCTGAAATGTTTGAACATAAAAGGGCATTCGAGGACGGGGTTAAGGCATACAAAAAAGATATGTTTTTATATGGCGTTATCGCTGCTATGTGGCTTGCCTTTAGTGTCCATTTTGCAACTTTGTGAGTAGTTTTTCTTGGGTCATATAGAGTAACCGTACTGTACTTACTCACAGTATATGCGCTATTAATCCTAACGGGTATGAAACCCTTATTTTTCAAGGAGCATAAGTGTAATCGAATACTTCGTATATAATGTAGAAGCTGATAGTAAAAGGAGGTATAACAATGTATAACGAAGAGAAGAAGTATGATGATGATGACCTAAACGAGGTAACAGACCATAAAGAGTGGTGCAGAATACAACTGCAGGATAACAATAGGTTTTGGTTTTTTGTTGTGCTTATGTACACCGTCAATTTTTGGGGCTCTGCAACACAGCTAAGTGTTCAATTTATGCAAATAATATGGTGCTCATTGATTTCTCTGATTTGCCTACTGTTTGCATACCTCAACTATAAGAGAATCAAGACGCTACCTATATCTATTTTTATCCATGAGCGAAGTTATAAACTTCATATACTAAAGTATAGAGTCCTTACTGTAATATTGTGCCTTTTCGCAATTGGTGGAATAATAAGATTGATGGTTTTGTTGTTTTAGCCACATTGCAAGCACTATTAATTCTGTAAGGCTTTCTATAAACCCATAAATCACAAAAGCCCCCCGGCCTAAATGAACAGCACCCCTTTTGTTAGACAGTATGATATAATACTACTAACGAAAGG
>CAYJAS010000207.1:0-2131 GCA_964367895.1 uncultured Oscillospiraceae bacterium
TGGAAAACCCAGTAAAAAGTGCCCCCAACAAATTATTTAGATTGACCACAGTTAGCCGAACATCGTGGATCACCTAAAGCCGATTTAGTTTGCCCCCTATAACCTAACAAGTTTGACCAGTTAAAAATTTTAATTCATCCAGTATCTGAGATAAAAGTTCCAACTTCTTGATTTTCTAGCACAATTTAATTGATTTACAGAATATTAATCAATTAAATTTTAAATTATGCTAAAAAATCAAATTACAATGATGAAACTACGAACGATCATTCGTCTGTATGAAAACAAAATGGGAACCAAGACTATTTCGAATATGACTGGAGCCTCCCGCAACACTATTAAAAAGTATATTTCTCAATGGAGGGATATGTCTATATGCTACTCTGAATTTCAGTCAAAGTCTGACGCTGAGCTATTTTCGCTATTTAATATTCATCAACACAATAGAGTTAATGAGCGCATGGATGACCTTCAAAAGCGACTTCCTGCTATTTCGAAAAACATGAAAAAGAAAGGGATGACCTCCTATAAGCAATGGGAAGAATAAATCCTATACGTTTTGAAATTAGAAAAAAATCTATTGCTACTGTTGATAAATCAGGCTATGTGCGATTGAGAGAAGATGTTCATCATTATAGTGTTCCTTATACTTATATTGGAAAGAAGCTTACCATTAGCTATACTAACACAGATGTATTTATTTATGATAGATATATCCTAGTCACGACCCATAAAAGAGATAGAGCAAATTATAAATTCACTAAGAAAGCTGAGCATTTATGTCCCAAGCATCAAGCCATGACTGAATGGGAGCCAGAAAAGATAATAGAAGAAGCAAGTAGAATCCACGATATTGTAGAATTCTATATTCGTAAAATTATAGAACTAAAACGTTATCCAGAGGCTGCTGTTAAAAACTGCAGTGGAGTATTAAATTTTGCTAGAAAAGTAGGTCATGATAGGTTAATTGCAGCTTGTAGGTTGGCTCATAGTTATGAAAGATACAGCTTTTCAGAAATAGAAGATATTCTCGTGAATAATAGAGACAGTATAGAACTACCAGAAGAAATAGCAGATATTGCTGAACATGAAAATATCAGAGGAAAAGAATATTACGAATAAACATAAAACTAATATATGAATAATAAAACATTAGATAAGCTGCGCCAGATGCGCATGTATGGTATGCACGATGCATTCAAGACTTCCCTAGAAAACACTCTTAAAGAGCAAATGACACAAGATCAGTTCATCTTTCATCTGGTGTCTAGTGAATGGGATAATCGTAGAAATAGAGCCATAGAAAGAGCTATAAAATATGCTCAATTCAGATATAATGCCTCTATTGAACAAATAGACTATTCCTTTGAAAGGGGATTAGATAAAAATCAAGTAGAACGTCTTGCAGCAATGGAATTTATAATTCAGAAAAAAGATATCTTTATTACTGGTTCTACAGGAACTGGGAAAAGCTATCTCGCCACAGCTCTAGGATATAGAGTTTGCCAAGAAGGATATCGAGTATTGTATTCAAGCACAGGCAAACTAATGAGCCATCTTAAAATAGCTAAAGTTAAAGGGACTATACTTAATGAACTTAAGCGTATAGAGAAATGTGACTTATTAATTTTAGATGACTTCGCTATGCAGACCTTTGATGCTACTTCTAGAGGAATACTAATGGATATAATAGAAGATAGACACCAAAAGAAATCTACAATAATCACCTCTCAGGTTCCTGTAAAAGGATGGCATGATGCAATAGGAGAAAAAACTGTAGCTGATGCTATTCTAGATAGATTAGTACATAACGCTCTAAGAGTAGAACTTACAGGAGAGTCTATGAGACGTAGAAAATCTAAAAGTTCTGATGATTTTCAGTAATATTAATCTAGCCCGATATTATTTCGGGCTAAATATTGAAAAAGTATTATATTTGTTTAAGCTTCTAAATTAAACATATATAAAATAAAAATAGAAGCTAAGAATTGTTAAAAATTAATTATTAACCCTAGCATAATTTAACTAGAAATAATAAAGAAAAAACAGAGAACTTTTGCTCAATTAGAACTAATAACTTTAACAAAAATAAAATTTAGGTTTTAGGGGGTCAGATTCATCGGTTTTTCCA
>CAYJAS010000208.1:0-2126 GCA_964367895.1 uncultured Oscillospiraceae bacterium
ATTCACGAATCGCCCGCCCCGGCATTGCCGGTATTTATTGTAGGGCAAGGGCTCTGCTCTTGCCGTCTGCGGTGGCTCCATAGCCGCAACCTGTCGTCCAAAACCTTTCGTCTATCGCAAGGACTTCGGACGACCAAAGGTCGCCCCTACAGGTTCACCCCCAACCCACTATATCGTCCGTTCGGCATTTTCCTTAATAACCATCGCCATAAACTCATCAATACCCATATTCTCGGTTTCGCCGGTCTTTCGGCTTCTGACGGCAACGGTATTTTCCTCCTGCTCCTTGTCGCCGATGACCAGCATATACGGCACCTTTTGCATTTGCGCCTCACGGATTTTATACCCGGTTTTCTCGCTTCTTGCGTCACATTCACAGCGTATTCCGGCCGCTTGCAATCGCTTTTGCAGATTTATCGAATACTCATGATTTCGGTCGGTTATCGGCAAAATACGCACCTGCTCGGGCGACAGCCAGAGGGGCAATGCACCGGCATATTTCTCGATAAGCAGCGCCAACGTGCGCTCATAACAGCCGACCGAGGTGCGGTGAATGATATACGGATTTTTCTTTTTGCCGTCGCTGTCGATATACTCCATGCCAAACACCTCGGCAAGCATTTGGTCTATCTGCACGGTGATCAAAGTGTCCTCTTTGCCGTGCACATTTTTGATCTGAATGTCAAGCTTTGGCCCGTAAAATGCCGCCTCATCTATGCCGACGACATAGGGAACCTGTAGCTCGTCAAGTATATCGTACATGGCGCTTTGAGCTTCCTGCCACTGCTCGGGCGTGCCGATATATTTCTCCGAATTGTTCGGATCCCACTGGGAAAAACGGTATGAAACATCTTCATAAAGCCCCAAGGTTTTAAGCATGTAAATGCTCAGCTCCAAACACCCTCTGAACTCCTCTTTCAGCTGATCGGGACGGCAAATAAGATGCCCCTCCGAGATGGTGAACTGGCGCAGACGGATAAGTCCGTGCATCTCACCGCTCGACTCATTTCTGAACAAGGTGGAGGTTTCGTTATAGCGTATGGGCAGGTCACGATAAGAGCGACTGCGGTGCAAATATGCCTGATACTGGAAGGGGCAGGTCATCGGGCGCAGTGCGTAAACCTCCTGGTCGCCCTCGGGATCGCCCATGACAAACATACCGTCACGATAATGATCCCAATGCCCCGAGATTTTGTACAGATCGCTCTTTGCCATAAAGGGGGTTTTGGTCAGCTGCCAACCACGGCGCTCCTCCTCGTCCTCAACCCAGCGCTGAAGAATCTGAAGCACCTTGGCCCCCTTGGGCAGAAGCACCGGCAGACCTTGACCGATAAGCTCGCTGGTGGTGAAAAATGAAAGCTCACGCCCGACCTTGTTGTGGTCACGCTTTTTTGCCTCCTCAACGGCGGCCAGATACTGCTCCATATCCTCTTTTTTGGTAAATGCCGTGCCGTAAATGCGCCAAAGCATCTTGCGGTTTGAGTCGCCACGCCAATATGCGCCGGTGGTGGAGGTCAGCTTATATGCCTTAACTCCGCCGGTCGAGGGCAAATGTGGCCCTGCGCACAGATCGGAAAACTCGCCGTGCTTGTAAAATGAGATTATCTCGCCCTCGGGAAGCTCGGAAATCAGCTCAACTTTATAGGGCTGATCGGCAACATGCTGTAGCGCCTCGGCTCTGGGCAGTTCATATCGCTCTATACGATGATTTTCTTTGACAATTTTCTTCATTTCGCTCTCGATTTTGCCAAGTTCCTCGGCCGAAAAGGGTGTTTCACGGTCAAAATCGTAGTAAAATCCATTTTCAACCGCCGGGCCGATGGCCAGCTTGACCTCGGGATAAAGGCGCAGTACCGCCTGAGCAAGCACATGGGAAGCGGTGTGGCGCAGAGCACGCTTGCCCTGCTCATCCTCCCAAGTCAATATTTCAAGTGTGTCGCCGTCATGTAGCTCGGTCGGCAGACTTTTGACCTCGCCGTTTATTTTACATGCAAGGGCGGCCTTGTAAAGCCCCTGTGAGATGTCCTTTGCCGCATCAAGGGCATTTTTGCCGTCCTGTAGCTCGAGCACCGCACCGTCTTTCAGTGTGATTTTCATAATTTCGCTCCTTTTTGTTTTTGTTGCGC
>CAYJAS010000209.1:0-2122 GCA_964367895.1 uncultured Oscillospiraceae bacterium
GCAAATTATCGACACCATGAACAGAAAAACCGCCCAGCAAATGCTGTCATTGTAATCGGAAAGGACTGATTGAATGAAAACATCATTTTACGCCGGCGCAAGCGGATTGCGCGCACATCAGGCGATGATTGACAACATCGGTAACAATATCGCAAATGTCAACACAGAGGGCTTTAAAGCGCCGCAAGTTTCCTTTCAAACCTTGCTGTACAATGAAATGTACGCAAATACTCCGACAGAACCGCTGACCGGTAACGGAGTGATGGCGGTGTCAACCGGAATAAATGTCGGGCAGGGTAATTTGCTGAGCACAAATGACGGCTTGCATTTTGCCATAATCGGCGATGGATTTTTCGCCGTGCAAGGGCAAAACGGCACAGAATATACACGCGCCGGCGCATTTATTATCCAAACCGAAACCGACATGCTGACCACCGTTGACGGACTGCCGGTTTTGGACTCGGACGGTGATGCCATAGAGCTTGACTATAATGAGGACGGTGGCACTTATGATTTGACCACGCTGACCGAAACCTTGGGCGTTTTTGCCTTTGAAAATCCCTCCTCGCTTGACCCGACTGCGGCAACACGCTATTTGGAAACGGCACTTTCGGGACCTGCAACCGGGCTTGACAGTGAGCAGGTGACCATTATGCAAGGGTATCTTGAAGCTTCTTCGGTCAATATGGCAGATGAGATGGTAAACCTAATCACCGCACAGCGTGGATATCAAATGAGTGCTCGTGTCGTTCAAACGGCAGATGAAAACGAGCAAACAATAAATTCTTTGAGAGGATAATGACTTATGCCTATTAAAGACTACAGTGACTTGACCTCCGACCATTTGGATGTGCTCCGTGAGATCGGAAATATCGGTGCGGGAAATGCCGCTTCCGCTTTGGCGCTTATGACAGGGCAGGTGGTGGACATCTCGGTTCCGCAGATCAGCATTCTGGACTATGAGCAGGTGACAAACAGCCTCGGTGGGCCGGAGCAGCTTCACGTTGCACTGCTACTGTTTTTGGAGGGTGATGTCACCGGCATGATAATGTTTATGCTGCGCCGTGAGTTTGCCCACACCATGCTTGACAGCATGCTTGGCTCTACCATCGGCGAAAACGGCGAGCTTGATGAGCTCGGCCGCTCGGCGGTGCAGGAAGTCGGAAATATTATGGCGGCTTCTTATGTAAATGCGATTTCAGATTTTACAGGCCTTTCGATAAATATAACCGTGCCGTCGGTTTGCGTTGATATGACCGGCTCGATTTTGAGCGTCCCGGCCATTTATTACGCCAATATCAGCGACAAGGTTGTAAACATTTCGGGCGGAATTCACAATGAAGTAGGACAAACACCGAGCCATGTACTGCTTATTCCCGAGGCAGACTCTCTCGATAAAATAATGGGTAGTTTAGGACTTTTAGATGAGTAAAATGATAACAGTTGGCATTTCAGACTTAAATGTAGCACAAAATGGCGATAGCCTCATAACTTATGCGCTCGGCTCATGCATAGGCATTTGCATTTTCGATACCGTTCGAAAGATTGCCGGCATGTCCCACATCATGCTCCCGACTGCCGTCGGGTTTGATGCAAGTGGCCGTGCGGCTTATAAGTTTGCCGACACCGCAATAGTCCAGCTTATAGCTAAGATGGAGGCGCTCGGCGCAAAGAAAATCTGTATGAAAGCGAAAATAGCCGGCGGAGCGCAGATGTTTGCCATCTCGGGCAACAGCGCACTGGGCAATATCGGCGAGCGCAATTCGATAGCGGTAAAGCAGGAGCTCAGGCGACTTGGTATACAGATAATTGCCGAAGATTGCGGCAAAAATTACGGGCGCACCCAGACCTTTTCATCGGTAGACGGCAGTATGACCATCAAGCCGGTAAACGGTCAGGTGCTGGTGTTGTAGCAAATAGGTAGCTGTTTTTGTCGTGCAAGCTTGTTTTAGCTTGCACGATTTGTGCGATTACAGGTATTGTTTTGGACAGAGGCGGTCGTCCGCCCTCCCTGTAGGGAGCGACGCCCTCGTCGCTCCGCAGACTGTGCGCTTTTCTTCGGGAGGGGACAGAGCCCCTCCCCTACACCGGGGATTTGAATAACGGTTTGTAGGGGCGACCT
>CAYJAS010000210.1:0-2120 GCA_964367895.1 uncultured Oscillospiraceae bacterium
GGCTGTCATTTTCAAACTGCCCCATCGCTCCGTTGACCATATATCCGACACAGTCAATCATGCGCATATTAAAGGTTGCTGTGTCATTCATTGTAATGGCCACCGCCTCCTCGGGGACAAACTTTGGCTCTGCCGTCATTATCGTTCTGCCCGAGCCGCTTTGCGGTAGCTCATCTCTGGCACGCTCTTTGAGGTAAATATCCTCTATATTTGGAAGCACCATGCTTTCCATTACACTTTTTATAAAAGTCGATTTCCCTGTTCTGACCGGCCCGACAACTCCGATATATATGTCACCGCCGGTTCGAGTTGCAATCGACCGATAAATGCTGTTTTCCACACTTGTTCCTCCCCTGCTTTAATATGAGAAGGGAATCATTATAAGCTTGCCGCTCATAAGTTCCGCCTCATCGCCAAGTCGATTTGCCGCCGCTATGCTTTCACGGCTTACGCCGTATTGTTTTGCAACACTCCACAGGTTCTCTCCCGGCTCGATAGCTCGCAAAATCACGGTGCCCTTTGCTCTCTGCTGTCTTGGCTTGCTTTTGTCAAGCTTGCAGGTGGTAACATGCACCCCTGTGGGTGTTCCCACAAGTTGCCCTTCAAATGCACCACTTAGGGCCACTGTTATATTGCCGTCTCCGTCAATACCGATTTCACAGTTTTGAAGACTTAGTTTTACCACACCTTCACGCCATACCTCGCTCGGAGCGTGCTCTACATCTATCGCACGTTGCAGCATATTTTGCTGTCCGTCTTTGCCTTCATACAGTATTCTTAAATGGCATTTTGCCCTTAGCATACCCATAGAGCTTTGTGCGCAAGCAGAGAATGTATAATCTTTTATTCTCGCCGCCTCGCAGTCAAAGACACAGTCCACATCTACATCACAGCGTGCATATTCGCCACAATCGGGTGTCATAACCGCCTCTGCCGTGCTCTCGCAGTGGTAAACCGAGCTGTAAATATCGCTCATGGTGTCCACCGTCACATCTCTGCACATAAGCGCCGTGATGGTGCACCCAATGTCACAATTCAGATAAACCGCTCCCTCGTCCGAGATAAACAACTTAAAATCTTGCACCGTCGGGCAATAGCGTATTTCGGCAAAATCGCCAGCGTCCGCCTTATCACAATCGAGCACCTGTGAAAATGGCAAGGTGTAGCTGCTTGTGTTTAAAAACATACCGTTTTCAGACATTGTAATCGCCTTAATCAGCACACTTCCCCTTAGCATTACCTTATTTGTCATGACCTTGACATCTTCACTTCGCCAAGTGATTTCACAACGCAGTAGCTTGTCGCTCGGTGATATTTCCCCTGATGCCATACGGATTTCTTCACTGAAATTCAGGTTCTTTTGAGCAATTGCCGCAATGATTTTTACCTTTTCGCTATTTGTAAGTATGTTTATCCCTTCGTCGCCATCGCCCACCACACCGCTGTTAATGCCAAGCTGTTCACAGCAATAAGCACTACAGCTGAAGCAAAGCGAAAGTGAAAGTTCAAGTTTTCTGGGGTTTATTGTGGTCGCCACCACAGAGGCAAGCTGCGCATGTACTACCGACAGGTCTTGCTCGTTACAGCCGGGTGCTTCGCAATCGAAGGCAATCGGCATTTGACAGCTGACATTGCACAGCTTATCCTCCTCCGAATAATAGAAAACCGAAATGTCGGCCGTGCCGGTGACAAACAGTCTGTCCTGTGCAATTCGCTTTTCTGAAATGCGGCATGAAGCATTGCAAAATGCAATGCTGAGCACATCGGGTGACGTGTCGGGTATAATCTGCTCGCTCTTTTGCTCATGCTGTGCGGAAATGCTCAGCATCTCCTTATAACGGGTCAAGCTTGTTCGTAAAAGCTCCAATTTTTTCATTCCTTTCAAAACTCATATTTTCCTCGACACCCGGTGAATCGCCACCTTTTGACTGTCGTGGTTATTCAATTAGTATTATGCCGGGCGGACAAATATGCCATTTTGCCAAAAGATGCTTAAAAAATAGTTTTACTCTTCAGACAATCTCCAAACCCTTGGTTTTGAGATTGTCTGACCGGCACACGGTGCCGGCGGCGTTCGAGGAACGCCGTAAAATCGAGCATTTGCGAGATTTTCAAAGCCA
>CAYJAS010000211.1:0-2104 GCA_964367895.1 uncultured Oscillospiraceae bacterium
CAACCCAATTCATTTGGGTCAGGATTTTTAAACAAACAAAACCGCCCGAATGGGCGGTTTTTAAAAATCTCTATTTTCTGCGCTTTCCGCCCGCGCGACCATAACGGCGGGTCTTTTTACGCTTTCTGTTTACAACAATTACATACACGACAAAAATCGCAATCACCGCCGCAAGGCTTCCGATTATCACACGGAAAACGGTACTCGAAAGAAAAGAGGTCAGGCTGTCAATTATATAAAGGGTCTGCGAACGCTCCACACCGTAAAGAGCGATAAGATCGACCGTGCCGTAAGACTTGCCGTTATATGTAACAGTCAGCTCGCCGAGTTTTTGCCCCTCCTCAACCGGTGCGACAACCCCCTCGCTTGTGGTAAAATCAAAAGTCAAATCGCTCGTTTGAAAATCATTTGGAAGCAGAGCGGCGATAGGCTCCGCAGGCACAAGGGTGACAACATTGCTCTCGTCAGATGCCAGCCCGACGGTCAATTGAGTTATCGGCTCGGTGCTCTTGAGCATGGTCTGCATAGAAAAACTATCGGTCGCATACTCCATAAGCTCAATGGTGTCGATAAAATTATAAAGCTCACCCTCCTCGCCCTTTTCGCTCTTCATGACGACGGTGTAATAGGTCAAATTATCCTGCTCGATAGCCGCCGAAAGGCAATATCCGGCCGGCGTGGTGAAGCCGGTTTTGATGCCGATTGTACCGCTTAGGCGATAATTGCTGTTACTCTGGGTGGACAAAAGGTGGTTGGTGGTAAACTTGCGGGTGGTCTGGTCATGCTTGTTTGTGATGGGCAGAGTGACCTCGGTCTCTGCGGCGATGGAGGCAAAAGTCTCGTTTTCCATAGCGTACATGGAAATCTTGAGCATGTCGCTCGCCGTTGTGTAATGATTATCATCGTGCAGACCGTGGGTATTTGAAAAATGTGTGTCCTCACAGCCAAGCTCCTCGGCCTTGAGGTTCATCAGGTCAACAAAAGCGTCAATCGAGCCGGCAACATGCTCGGCGATGGCGTTTGAACCGTCATTTCCGGAGGCGATGAGCACATATCTTATAAGGTCGGAAAATGCGATCTCCTCGCCCGGAATGAGATAAACGGCACTTCCCCGCTCGGGAAGTCCGGCGGTGGCATCGGCGCTAACCGTGACAATATCATCCATATTACCGTATTCAAGCGCGATAATGGAGGTCATAATCTTGGTCATGCTGGCAGGATAGAGTCGCTCGTGGGCATTTTGCTCAAAAAGCACCTCACCTGTTGATTTTTCAGCCAAAATCGCGGCGTAAGAAACAAGCTCGGGCGGCGATGCCGCAAGGGCATATTGGCAAAGCATCAGCAACACGGCGAAAAAAATTATTAATTTTTTTAACATTTTTTGCTCCTCCTACTGTTTTTTTTCTACAAGATGTGTTATTATATTATTAAAGCGAGAAAATTTCATCAATAAACTGTGAACACAATGTTAATAATTAGCACTTTTGCGATGATTGATTATAACATATTAATGCTAAATTATCAAGCCCCGGAGCACATTAAAAGGTGATTTGTATGAAATCGACACTCAAAGCGGCAGCAGTTCCGACCGCTATAGTGGGCGCATTGCTAATCGGCGTGTTTTTTGGAAGGGTGTTTGCCCTGCAAGATGGCGCGCTGATACAAGGCGGCGGCGCAATGCCCGATCTTGAGCCGCTTGCGCAGGCCGAGCCCGAGCAGCACAGCGAGTTGCGCCTCAATATAAACACGGCGACCGAACAGCAGCTCGATGAATTGCCGGGAATAGGGCCGGTGCTCGCCCGAGCGATAATAGATTACCGCACCGAAAACGGCGATTTTGAAAGCACCGAGGAGCTGATGTCGGTCAGCGGAATCGGCCGGGCAACCTATGCCGAGATAGAAAATTTGATTATGGTACCGTAGTGGGCGGTCTGTGACCGCTGTTTTAGACGGTGTATAATGGGGCATCTTGGGTGTGTAGGGCAAGGGCTCTGCTCTTGCCGTGACCGCACAATCTTGAAACAATGGTCGTAGGGTCACGGCTTGACGTGACCACCGAACCCCCGTCCTGTAGGGAGCGACGCCCTCGTCGCTCCGCCTTTCG
>CAYJAS010000212.1:0-2069 GCA_964367895.1 uncultured Oscillospiraceae bacterium
CAACGGACGAGCACAGCTCGCCCCTACGACCGGGTTTCCAAACCCCCGCCCCAATCCCCAAAAACCAACAACAATGCGTATAAATAATATTAACATATACCCAAAGTTTAACAATCGGAGGAAAAAATGAGCGAAATTGAAAAAATCGAAACCATTTACGACGAAAGTCAAATCCAGGTTCTCGAAGGCCTTGAAGCGGTGCGAAAGCGCCCGGGCATGTACATTGCGACCACCTCTTTGCGCGGACTTCATCATCTTGTTTACGAAATAGTCGACAACGCAATTGACGAGGCTCTCGCCGGACATTGCACCCATATTGAGGTCGATATTTTGCCGGGAAACAGCATCCGTGTACGTGACAACGGCAGAGGAATTCCGACCGGCCCCCACCCGAAAATGGGCATTTCCACCCTTGAGGTGGTGTTCACTGTACTACACGCCGGCGGAAAATTCGGCGGCGGCGGATACAAGGTTTCGGGCGGTCTGCACGGCGTCGGCGCCAGCGTTGTAAACGCTTTGTCGGAGCATCTTTCGGTAAAGGTTTTCAGCGGCGGAAATGTCCACGAGATGGCTTTTGAGCGTGGCGACACGGTGCAGCAAATGACCGCTTCCCCCTCCGATGAGGAGCAAGGAACCGAGGTTATTTTCAAGCCGGACGCCGATATTTTCGAGGACACGGTGTACGATTTTGACACCTTGCACACCCGCCTTCGTGAGCAGGCATTTCTAAACGCCGGCCTGCGCATCACTCTGCGTGATTTGCGTGAGATTGACCTCGAACTTCAGCGCAGCGAGAGCATGTGCTATGAGGGCGGAATAAAAGAGTTTGTCACCTATATGGGCAGAAACAAAACCCAGATTTTTGATGAGGTCATCTATTTTCACAGCGCCCGTGAGGACGGTGAGGCAGAGGTGGCACTGCAGTACAATGACAGCTATAACGAACTGCTGATGTCCTTTGCAAACAATATCAACACGCCCGAGGGCGGTATGCATGAAACCGGCTTTAAGGCGGCGCTGACCCGTGTCATAAACGACTATGCACGCAAGTTTAAAATGCTCAAAGAGGACGATAAAAACCTGTCGGGCGAAGATGTCAGAGAGGGCCTCACCTGCGTAATTTCGGTCAAACTTCAAGAGGCACAATTTGAGGGGCAGACCAAGACAAAGCTCGGAAACTCCTTTATGCGCCAACTTGTGGACAATATGATTTACGACAAAATGTCGGCATTTTTAGAGGAGCACCCCTCGGTTGCACGCATTATTTTGGACAAGGCGATGACGGCGGCAAGAGCCCGTGAAGCGGCACGCAAAGCCCGTGAAGCGACACGCCGAAAAAGCGCCCTCGAAAGCGCAAGTCTGCCCGGAAAACTTGCCGACTGTCAGGAGCGTGACCCGACTTTAACCGAGATTTACATCGTCGAGGGAGACAGCGCCGGCGGCAGTGCGAAAAACGGCCGTGACAGGCGTTTTCAGGCCATACTTCCCCTGTGGGGCAAGATGCTCAACGTTGAAAAAGCTCGCATAGACAAGGTGTACGGCAACGAAAAACTGATGCCCATGGTCACCGCCTTCGGCGCAGGCATAGGCGAGGATTTTGACCTTGAAAAACTGCGCTACGGAAAGATAATTTTGATGGCCGACGCCGATGTCGACGGAAGCCATATCAGAACGCTACTACTGACCTTTTTCTTTAGATTTATGCGACCGCTGGTCGAGCGTGGGCATGTGTACATAGCACAGCCGCCCCTTTACAAGGTCTCGCCAAAGGGCAGAGGGCAAGCGGTGCATTATGCCTACAACGATGACCAGTTAAACCGCCTGCTCGCCGAGCATCAAAACGCCGATGTTCAGCGTTACAAAGGTCTCGGTGAAATGAACCCCGACCAGCTGTGGGAAACGACAATGGATCCCGAGCGACGCACAATTTTGCGTGTAGACATGGAAGATGCCGCCGTCGCCGACGAGATTTTCACCATTTTAATGGGCGAAAAAGTCGAGCCGAGAAGGGATTTTATAGAGCGCAACGCCAAATCGGTAATGAATTTGGACGTGTAATAATGGGTTAT
>CAYJAS010000213.1:0-2034 GCA_964367895.1 uncultured Oscillospiraceae bacterium
ATATACCCCTGTTTTGATTTTTGGGGAATTACAGTAAAGCCTAACCAACATTCATCATTTTCTGCCTGTAGATAAATGTCACCTATAAGGATATCGGAGGATTTACATAAAACAGCTAATTGCATTCCTTTGGAAAGTGTTTGGTTACCTAATAATGCAGTTTCATATTCCTCTTTTGTTAAGCCCTTAAAGCTTTGAAATTTCATCCATTCCGAGTTGTTTCTATATTCCATGAAAGCGTCAATGTCTTCCGGTTGAAAATTTCGTATATAACAGCGCTCTGTACTAAATTGCATATTTATCTCACTTTCAATACAATTTTACAATTTACACCAGTCTTGTCAGCGTGCCCTCGGTTGCGTTTAGCTCAAAGTTTAGACCAAAGGGGAGTACCATACTTGGCACACAATGACCGCAGACAAGTCCGCTGACCGTTGGTTTGCCGGCAGGGGATATCAAGTCGCCGACAATCTGTTCAATGGTAAAGTCGCTTCCACGCTCTTCGTCCTCGCTTACACAGCCGGTAAATGCACCGAGTACAACACCGGCACAATCGGCAAACAGCCCTGCATTGCGTATATTGGTGAGCATTCCGTCAATCTTGTAGGGAGGCTCGTTGACATCCTCCAGAAATAGGATTTTTCCCTTTGTATCAAGTTGCCACGGGGTTCCGAGCGAAAAGGCGACCAGTGCCATATTTCCACCGACAAGCTCACCGGTGCAGGTTCCGCCGACCACCGTTTTGAGGGGCTGTTGGTCGGGGTTTTTATACTCTGTCGGAAGTGGTCCCCAAAGCATGGCGTCAATATGCGCCCTTGTAAACTCGTCTTCAAAGGCCTTTCCGGCGGTCGGCATGGGAGCATGATAGGTCTGTATACCCAAATTGTTAAGTGCCATATGCAGTGCGGTGACATCGCTGTATCCCATGAGCGGTTTGGGGTTTTTGGCAATCATATCAAAATCGAGCAGTGGAAGCACTCTGTGCATACCATATCCGCCCCTGGTCGACCAAATTGCATCTATTTCCTTGTCGGCAAATGCGTCATTTATGCACTTTGCACGCAAATTATCATCGCCTGCGAGATATCCGTAGCGTGCGGTTGCACTTTCAAGAAAAATCGGCTCAATGTCAAAAAGGGCGAGTTTTGACTTTAGATGCTCAAGTTCTCCCTCTTTCAGTCTGCCCGATCCGCTAAGTATTGCAACTTTTGCCCCGGGTTTTAAATGTGTCGGCTGTTTCATAAAAAATCTCCTTAAATATGTGCTTTTTAAGCGAAAATTATCGTGTTAGCAGATTTCTCCGCTGACTATTTCATCATCCCATTTGCCTTGTTCAAGGGTGGAAACGGCAATTTCAAGGCCACGTGCGATAAGATCTATCGGCATGCTGGCAAGGCGCTTTTTTGCCGCCTGGTCGGGTGAGTAGGGAACATGTATAAAACCGCCGATTGTCTCCTTGTAATCACTTTGCAGCATGTGAAGAAGTTCATACATGATGGCATTGCAGACGAAAGTTCCGGCGGTGTAGGATACAGAGGCCGGGACACCACCGTCCTGCATGGCGCCGACAATTGCCTTGACCGGAATAGTGGCAAAATATGCGGCAGGCCCACCCTGCACCAGTGGTACACCGCTCGGCTGAAAGCCTGCATTGTCGGCAATTCTCGCCTCGGCGAGGTTTATGGCAACACGCTCAACCGTCATGTCAACACGGCCGCCCGCTTGACCTACACAAATGACAGCGTCGGGCGAATGACCCTCTATAGCGGCACGCAATGCCGCTCCGCAGGTGGCATATTCAACCGGTAGCGACATCTTGATTATATTGCATTGTCCGATTTTATCGGGCAGTAGTTTCACCGCCTCATAAGAAGGGTTGGTGCACTCGCCTCCAAAGGGCTCAAATCCGGTCACCAGAACTGTTTTGATGGTCATTTTTATTATCTCCTTTTGGTGTATACTGCTTTATCTATTTCATATTACTACATCGAAAGCTGATGTGCAAGGCATAAAAATACAATTATGTTGAAATTA
>CAYJAS010000214.1:0-2031 GCA_964367895.1 uncultured Oscillospiraceae bacterium
ATAAATTAAAAGGCGGTGCTAATTTTGAATATATTTGCCCTCGATATCGGCGGAACGGCCATAAAGCATGCTATGGTCACCCAAAACGGAGACCTGCAAAACCTGTCGGAAACGGCGACAAAAGGCCTTCACGGCGACCGTGTGATTGAAATCATGTATGAACTTTGCGATAAAGCGGCGCCGTTTGATGCTATTGGAATCAGCACAACGGGAATTGTCGACTCGCAGAAGGGCATGCTGCTCTTTGCCGATGACAGCATACCCGGCTGGTCATATAAGCCGTTAAAACAGCTGTTTTCCGAGCGCTATGGCGTGCCTGTAGCGGTGGAAAACGATGTCAATTCAATCGCCGTCGCCGAGGGAGCTTTAGGAGCGGCAAAGGGAAAGAGCAATTACATATGCGTGGCAATGGGCAACGGCATAGGCGGTGCTATAGTAGCAGATGGGCATTTGGTGCGTGGCGCAAGCTTTGGCGCAGGCGAGATAGGGCATTTCACTTATCAAGTGGGGGGCAGAGACTGCCCCTGTGGCAGAAAGGGATGCTTCACAACCTATGCCTCTACAAGTGCACTGGTCGAAGATGCACGAGCGCTACAACCGTCAATTGCAAACGGCAGACAGCTTTTTGAATTGGCACAAGACAGTAAGCCTCTGCAAGAGGTGATAGACCGCTGGATAGAGCATGTCGCCTGCGGTTTGTGCTCGTTGATACATATACTCGACCCGGGCACGGTGGTGCTCGGCGGAGGGGTAATGAGCCGTCCCGGACTTGTCGAGCGCATAGCCGAGCGAGCCGGGCAAAATCTGATGGTAGGGTATGAAAACACCGTGATAACGGCGGCCAAGCTGGGAAATACGGCAGGACTGCTCGGTGCGGCACATCTTGCCGGGCTTGAGGTGAAAGCATGATTATATCGGGCGCAAATGTCTTTGTAGACGGCAGATTTACACCGCTCGATGTCGAGGTAAACGGCGGTAAAATATCGGCACTGCACTCACCGAGCGGTGATTTACAGCCCGATTTAATGCTAATACCGGGCATTGTCGATATACACACCCACGGCTGTGGCGGTTTTGATTTTTCGACGGCGAGCCAGCCCCAGCTTGAGCAAATGATGCACAGCTATCTGCTCGGCGGAACGACGACCGTGCTCGCAACTATAATGACAGATAAACATGAAAATATGGTGGAGGCGGCACGGAGAATAGGCGATTTTGCGCCTAAAAGTGACCGTTTCATAGGCGGTATTTTGATGGAAGGTCCCTTTTTCATGCCCTCAAAAAAGGGAGCGCATGACGAGCGGTGCCTGTGCGACTGCGATGAACAAAAAATGAAAGAGATAGCCACTGCCTCGGGCAATGCTTTGCGTGCCGTGGTGCTCGACCCGGAGCGCCCCGGATTTGATGACCTTTGTGGGGCACTTAAAAAAGCGGGCATAGTGGTCGCAATCGGACACACAGACGCCGATTATGAAAAGTGTAAGATGGCACTTGACGGTGGCGCAAGCCATGTGACCCATCTATACAACGCCATGCCGCCACTGCATCACAGAAATCCCGGGCTTGTCGGTGCGGCGCTTGACGGAAACTGCACCGCTGAACTGATATGCGATATGGTGCATCTTGCGCCGGCGATAGTGCGCATATCCTTTGCCGTGCTCGGCGAGCGTGCGGTTATAATTTCCGACTCAATGGCTGCCTGCGGTATGCCCGACGGACAGTATGTGCTGGGCGGATTATCTGTTGCGGTGCAAAACGGCAAAGCGACCTTACAAGATGGCACGATAGCAGGCTCGGCGGTGAGCGCATTTGAGGGCATGAGGCGGGCGATAGCCGAGGGAGTGCCCCCTGAGAGTGCCGTCTATGCCGCCACCACAGCGCCGGCAAAAGCGGCCGGGATAAGCGATATTTGCGGAAATATTTCGGTCGGTGCGCCGGCAGATTTCCTGCTTTGCACCCCCGATTTTAGCTTAAAAGAGGTATATAAAAGCGGAAATTGCAGACTGTCTCCAAACCCTTGGTTTTGAGATT
>CAYJAS010000215.1:0-2005 GCA_964367895.1 uncultured Oscillospiraceae bacterium
CCCCTGCTGTTTTATTTTTCAGCACTCAAAATCTGCACCGCATAAACAAAGAAAAAATAAATACCTGCGGCACTTGAATAAGCACAAAGATTTCAGTATAATAGTATTAGAAGCATTTAGGAGGCTACAAAATGTTCACAGGACATCTGCTCAGCGGCGACGATATTGTGGCCGAGATCAAAAACGGTGAAGTAATTCCCCGGATAAAAAGCAAAATGCCGCTCTATCTTGCACACGGCGGAAGCTTTGAAAAATGGCTTGAAAGCAGGGCTATCGACAGGCACAGGCCAAACTCTCGAATACTGAAGAAGGTGTTACGACTGACCGACACAAGCGATGTTGCAACCGTACTTCATGCCAATGCCGCAACGATAACCGATGACTTTTGGATAAGGCAAGAGGGCTGTACGCTGTCTTATGCCGCGGTCCAATTTAAAGAGGACATTTTCGCCGACATAGCACTCAGTGGAGATGCCGGTAGCTTTAGCAAATGCTACAATCAAGCCGAGCTTTCAAGCAAAACACCCGAGCTGACCAACATCGGCAGCTTTGAAAAGTGCTGGAGGCTCGAGGCCAATGGCTGGGTCATGTACAAAAGGGGCAACCCCCTCGAGCTGTTTTCCGAGCTTTTTGTCAGTGAGCTGGCAATGCGATTGGGCTTTAATACCGCACGGTATGAGCGAAGCGGAGATTTTATCAAAACTAAAGATTTCACAGAGGGCAGATATAATTTTGAACCGATGTCCGGCCTTGTCGGCGAAGATGAAGGCTATCTACGCAGTTATGATACTTTGATGGAAATAAGTCCTAAGCTTGCCGAGCAGTATCTTGACATTTTGTTTATGGATACAATTTGCATGAATATGGACAGGCACACGGGCAATTACGGACTGCTTAGGGAGAAGCTTACCGGCGAAATAATCAGCATGGCACCCAACTTTGACAACAATATTTCGCTGATTTCGAGGGGGTATTTAAGTCAAGGAGCGAGCCGAAGCAATTTGCTTACCCAGCTTTTCAGCGAACTGATTAGCGAGCGAAAAGTCACCTATTATGCACCGGAAATCAGCAAGGAGGAACTACGAGAAATCGCTGTCGGGTGTGATGTGTGTCGTGAAATCGACATTGATTATGTTGTTGACTTTGTAGCCTACTATTTGGAAGCTGTGCAAGCTATGTTGCATGACATGAGGCACGAGCAGGACTTTGGTTTGGAGATGGGTTTTTAGATAGGCAATTGAAAAAAAAGTTGAAAATTAATTTCAATCTACTGCTAAATACAAGCCGAATTACTCTTTTGTGATACCCTATGCTGGGTGAGTCTTTTCGGTGATATTCCCGTATGGGTCAAAAAATGGGTCAAGGCGAAATTTGCCACAAATAAAACCACATAGCGAAAAAACCGCAAACTGCGCCAATTTATCACAAAATTATGGAAAGAGGAAATTAAAATGGAACAAGATTTAAAGGCTTTTCAAAAAAAACAGGCGATAGACTGTTTCAACAAAACATGGGACTTCATTGACATGCCGGAAAGAACCCAAGCAGAGGATTTGGACATGATACATTGTGCTCATGCTTCGCGCTATTTATGGGGACAGGTGGGCGAAAATGTCCATTTTGCACGTGGAGAGTGGCTCATTTCGAAAGTGTATGCCATAGTGGGTTGCGCAAGTAGGGCGCTCGCTCATGCTCAAGCATGTTTGACAATTAGCTTAGACGGCAAATTAGAAGCTTTTGATATTGCCTTTGCTCATGAAGCTATGGCGCAGGCTTATAAAATAAGCAATGATTCGGCAAATGTTGATTTGCACCGCGAAAAGGCTTATGAAGCTCTAAAACAATTAGGCGAAAATGACGAAAATTACGCCTACACTAAAGGCGAATTAGATAAAATCTAAAGCCGACATACATCTGCGCCCCAAAATATGTCCGCCTGCAAATTCCGTCACCTTAGGGTGGCACACATAATCCGAACCCGTTTTGTGAGACACAGGGCGATGTG
>CAYJAS010000216.1:0-1975 GCA_964367895.1 uncultured Oscillospiraceae bacterium
TTTTTAATTCACCGCAATTCATTTGCGGTAGAATTTTTAAATAAACCAAAACCGCTCCTTGGGGCGGTTTTTTTAGGTGGTTTATAATGGGGCATCTTGGGTGAATGCCCGCATTCTATACCACCTTTCCTTTGGTACGGGTGGTTACCGGTCGTCCACCAGCGACATTGCCGGTATAAATTGTAGGGCACGCATTGCATGCGTGCCATCTGCGGAATGCATACAATGCATTCCCTACAGAACGAGGGGACAGAGCCGTCCCTACCCACAGGCGACAAATCTCGGTGTAGGGGTCGATGCCCACATCGACCCGTGGCGCTCGACCACGCAAGGTTGCTCCTACAGATGACAATCAATGCCCATTTTCACACCATTTTTTTCTTTTAAAACGCCACTTTTTGTGATACAATATCAAAATAGGAAAAATAAATAAAGGAGCCTGTTTTATGAAGAGAAAAAAGCTTATCAGCGCACTTGTTGAGCGCAATGCCCAGACCATTTGCCGTGTTAACCGTGACATATGGGATTTTGCCGAGCCGGGCATGGGCGAATATACCACCGCGCAATATTATATTGACCTGCTCAAACAGCTTGATTTCGAGGTGGAAAGCGGTCTTTCCGATATGGAAACGGCTTTTTGCGGCAGCTGGGGGCAAGGCGCACCCCATATCGGATTTCTCGGCGAGTTTGACGCATTGCCCGGCCTGTCACAGCAGGCGGCATCGCCGGTACAACAGCCCCTTGAAAATGCCTGCGGACAGGGTTGCGGTCACAATAGTTTGGGCGCCGGTGCGCTCGGTGCGGCCCTCGCCTTGCGTGATTATCTCAAGGAAACAGGCAAGCCGGGCACGGTGTATTTTTACGGTTGCCCGGGCGAGGAGGTCGGAAGCGGCAAGGCATTTATGGCACGTGACGGCGTGTTTTCCCATCTCGATGCTTGCCTGACCTGGCACCCTTCCTCCTTCAATGCCGTGGTCGGCGGCGGCTCTCTCGCCGTGCTCAGCGTCGATTTTGAGTTCCACGGACGCACCTCCCACGCCGCAGGATCGCCCCATCTCGGTCGCAGTGCCCTTGACGCCGCCGAACTGACAAATGTCGGGTGCAATTATCTGCGTGAGCATATTATACCGGAGGCGCGCCTGCATTACGGCTATAAAAACGCCGGAAATCCTGCGCCAAACATCGTGCAGGACTACACCTGCATTACATATTTTGTCCGTGCACCGCACAGCGACCAGCTTATGAGCATATACGACCGTGTGTGCGATGTTGCACGTGGTGCCGCACTGATGACCGGCACGACCCTAAAGATGAACTTCGGCGAGGGATGCGCCGATTATCGCCCAAATCACACCCTTGGTGAGCTGATGCAAAAGACTCTGCTCGACCTTGGCGGTGCCGATTTTGATGACGGTGATTATGAACTCGCCCGTGAGTTTTTGAAGACATATTCGCCCGAGGAGTGCGCAGATTATAAGACCACTCTCACCACCCTCGGACTGCCGACCGACACTGTCGACCCAAGCTCTCTGATTCACAGGGGGGCACTGCCTTATGTCAAATTTGACGGGCTGATGGGCGGTTCTACCGATGTGGGTGATGCAAGCTATGTCGCACCGACGGCGCAATTTTTAGGAGCTACCGTTCCCTTCGGAACGCCGGGGCATTCATGGCAAATGACAGCGCTGTCAAACAGCCCGATGGCCGAAAAGGGCACGATTTTTGCGGCAAAGGTGCTTGCGCTGACCGCCGTTCGTGCCATGGAGGATGCTCAGCTTTTGGCTCGTGCAAAGGCAGAACTTTTGTCTGCCACAGGCGGAAAGCCGGCACAGCTTTTGCCTGAGGGCTGGAAGCCGGTTATGCTACCCAAAGAGTAGGGGCGGTCATTGGTCGTTGTTTTAGGCGGTTTATAATGGGGCATCTCGGGTGAATACTCGGCATGCCGTACCGCTGTACTGTCATCCCTCGTATTTCC
>CAYJAS010000217.1:0-1940 GCA_964367895.1 uncultured Oscillospiraceae bacterium
TTGCTCACGGCGGAGCAATTGGAAACGTAGCATATGTCACGTCTATAAATGGCGGAACAATAACAAAAATTGAAGGTGACTTTATAAACAACACTGCATTTTCATCATTCATCAATGCAACTGCAAGTGCAGCTGGCGGCGCGATTTATAACTATAAAGGAACAATTGATGATATAATAGGAGACTTTATAGGAAACTCTGCGATAATAATACCTACGACAATGGGTAATGCTTCAAATGATAGAGCATTAGGCGGGGCAATAGTCCACACTGTACAAGTCGCTCCTATAAAAAGCATAACTGGAAATTTTATTAACAATCTGGCTTCTGCAACAGGCGGCAATGCAAGAGGAGGAGCCATTTACAATACCTCTACGATAAGTTTAATTAAAGGTGATTTTATTGGTAACGCCGTTGCATCTAACTCTGCTGACAAGAAAGATTATGCATATGGAGGTGCTATTGCCAATATTAGCGGAACCATAACAATCCAAGATGCAAATTTTTATAATAATAGCGCAAAAGGCTCGACATCACAAGGTGGTGCAATTTTCAATTCTGGCACGATGACTATCAAGAATTCTGTTTTTGATAGCAACTCCGCAACTCCAACCTCCAATAATGCAAGAGGCGGAGCAATAGAAAATGCAGGAATCATGAATATCTATGACACCAGTTTTTATGACAATTATGGCGTAACAGGCGCGAGTGCATATGGCGGGGCATTTTACAATACAAATACCCTAAACCTTTACGCTGAAAATAAAGACATTACCTTTTCAGGAAATTACGTAACAGACAGAAATGGAACAAGAGAAATTGCAATAGAAAATTCACCAGCAGGTATTGTGAATTTTAATTCAACAGGCACAAACAAAGTTATGTTCTATGATTTAATTAATAATGGGACCCTTAATCTTAACTCTGGAACATTGGGACTTGGAACTGGATCTGGTATAATAAATGCAAAATTAAATGCAACAGGCGGAACTAAGATATCATTAATCGATAATGCGCTTAATGATGTAACGATAAGTAATCTTGTTATATCTGGGGGCAATATTAATTATGGAATTGATGTTAATTTACAAACAGCAAAAGCTGACACAATAACGCTAAGCTCTCTTACTACTAATTCCAACGAAATAAGCATTAACGAAATAAACATTATTGAGGATAAAGAAGGCACAACTATTGTTGAACTTTCTAGCGACCAAAAAACCAGAAACGCTATTACTCTTGCTGCAGACGAAATAATAACGTCAACTAATATTTATCTATACAATGCTGTAAGCTATACAAAAGCTACGGGTGAACTAGAAATCTTCCAAACAGGCAAAGCAAACTTGAAATATATGGTTGGACTTAATGCCGATGACAAAATTTATAACTTGGAAGAAATTGAATTAGTAGAAGAAAACCTTGGCAACTTGCAAGGAGACAAGCTTACAATAAATGGTAACAACTTTGCTGTTAAAGCAAATGGAGATTATAGCGGTATTCGTGTTGGAATAAATCAAACATTAAGCATATATAATGTTTCTGATTACACTGGTTTTAATAACACTAGCAATGGTGGATCATTAAACAATATTGGTGGCACTATTGATATTAATGGCACTACTTTCACAGATAACACAGCAACGACCTTTGGAGGTGTTTTATATCAAAGTGGAGGCACAACCTCTCTGACAAATACAACATTCGGAGGATTATTATCCGATGGGACAATTAACACATCAGGAAAAAACACAGCAACAAATGGTGGAGCGCTTTATATCCTTGATGGCACAATAACGGCAAGCGGGACTAACTTCTATGGCAACATAGCAAACGCATTAGGTGGTGCAGTTTATAATCGAGGCATAAGTTCATTTACAAACGCTACATTCTTAGGCAATTCTAGCACAAATGGAGGCGGTGCAATATATCAAGCCACA
>CAYJAS010000218.1:0-1915 GCA_964367895.1 uncultured Oscillospiraceae bacterium
CCCGAAAGAAAACCGCACAATCTTGCGGTCACGGCAAGAGCAGAGCCCTTGCCCTACAATAATACCGGCAAATGCCGGGGATGGGGATACGGCGGTCGAGTCAAGACTCGCCCCTACACCGTTTTTTTGAGATTGTGCAAATACGGGCGGCCGATGACCGACCCTACACCGTTATTTCAAAACTGTGCAGTCACCGGTGTTTTAATTCAATATTGTGCCGCAATACAGGCATTTATCGTCTTTTGCCAGCGGTTTTACCGACAGTTCGCAACAAGCTACGCATTTTGGGTTTTTACAGCTTGTGCCCGACTGTGCGACCTCGCCTTTTGGCTGTGCGCCGCCGCCCGAAAGCAGCGACAAAATCAGCGCCATACGAATATGCTTGCCACACAGCGCCTGTCTGAAATATGCGGCACGGGGGTCATCGTCCACGTCTGCCGAGATTTCATTTACACGGGGCAGTGGGTGCAAAACACGCATATTTTGCTTTGCGTTTTTCAGCTTTTGGGCGTCTAAAATATAGCTGTCCTTCAGCTTGTCATACTGCTCGGGGATGTCAAATCGCTCACGCTGAATACGTGTCATATACAGCACATCAAGCTCTGGCATCGCCGCCTCAAAATCGCTTTGCTCACGATATCTTCCCTCACAGCAGGCCTTGACATAATCGGGCATTTTCAGCTCATCGGGCGAGATGAAGATAAAGGAAACGCCGTCATATCTCGCCATGGCTTGCACCAGCGAATGTACCGTGCGCCCGTATTTCAAATCACCGCAAACGCCGATGGTCAGGCCGTTTAGCCTGCCCAGCTCACGGGTGATTGTCAGCAAATCGGTCAGCGTTTGGGTCGGGTGCTCGTGTCCGCCGTCACCTGCGTTTATGACCGGCACCGTGCTGTGTAGTGCCGCCGACATGGGCGCGCCCTCAAGCGGATGGCGTATTGCCATAATGTCTGCGTAACATGCCGCCATGCGTGCCGTGTCTGCCACCGTTTCGCCCTTTGCCGCACTGCTCTGCGCCGCACCGGCAAATCCGAGCACGCTACCGCCCAGCTCAAGCATTGCCGCTTCAAAGCTCAGCCTTGTGCGTGTGCTCGGCTCAAAAAACAAGGCGGCAAGCTTTTTGCCCTTGCAGGCCTCGCTGTATTTTTGGGGGTTTTGAACGATATCGTCTGCCGTGGCTATCAGAGCGTCGATTTGCTCGAGCGACAGGTCTGAAATGCTTATCAGGTGCCCCATTACAGCACACCTTTTGCTATCCAGCTCTCGTCCGAGGGATTGTCACGGAAGGCTATCAATCTGGGCAGGTCGCTTTGGGCAACTATGCCGTCACGGGCGGCCACCTCGCACAGCGCATCGAAATCGGACAGGCTGATATTTTTGACCTCGGCGGCGGCAAGACGGTCGGTGCCTTTTTTCATATTATAGCTGAAAATGCTGACCGAGCCGAGCACTGTTGCCCCTGCTTCACGCAGTGCCTCGACCACCGAGATGAGGCTTCCGCCGGTCGACACCAAATCTTCAATGACAACCACCGATTGCCCCTGCTCCAGCTTGCCCTCGATGCGGTTTGTGCGCCCGTGATCCTTTGCCTCCGAGCGGACATAGCCCATGGGCATGTCGAGCATATGCGCCGAGATTGCGGCATGGGCGATGCCTGCCGTCGAGGTGCCCATGAGCACCTGCGCCTCGGGGAAATGCTGCTTTACCGTGTCGGCGATGGCACGCTCGATGCGGTTTCGCACCTCGGGTGAGGTCAAAATCAGGCGATTGTCGCAGTATATCGGGCTTTTTATTCCGCTCGCCCAGGTAAACGGACTGTCAGGGCGCAAAAAAACCGCGCCGATGGAAAGCAGGTCGCTTGCGACCGAATGTCTGATATTGTCGTTTTGCATGATTTTTCTCCTGTTCATGT
>CAYJAS010000219.1:0-1914 GCA_964367895.1 uncultured Oscillospiraceae bacterium
GGAACGCCGTAAAATCGAGCAAGTGCGAGATTTTCAAAGCCACTGCAATTGATTTGCAGTAGGCTTTTATAATTGCAGCGGGGAAAAATACTTTTTGACACGCTGAGGCGATGTGCAAAGCACATCGCCTTTTTGCATATTATTGCGGTGTGGTTGGGCATTCGATTAAGCCGTGCATGAAGCCGTCGATTGAGGAGGTGTAGACGGCGCCGCCGATAATCTCCTCGTTGTAGACAAGCAGGTCAATCATAACCTCGCGGTCATCGGGATAATTTGTCACCCGATATGTACAAAGTGTCGCTTGCTTGCCCTTGTACTCCGAAAGGTCAAAGCCCGCTTGCTTTTGAATTTCGTTGTACATCTCGTAGACCTCGTCAAAAACCTCGGGAATTGTAACCTCAAGCTGTTGACTGTGCTCGACGGTGTAACCCAAAGAGTTTAAAAAGGCCTCTTTATCACCATCGTTTTTGACGGTGACGGGATTTGCCGTTTCGACCGGACGGTCGTGCGCATCACCGCTCGGCACGGCAAGGATTATCGCCGCAAGAATGATGACTATCAGCGCAACAATGGAAAGTGCTTTTTTCTTTGACAGTTTAAATGTATAAATGTTCATCGCATCTCACCTCCGCAATCAAGTTATATGCTGAGAGTAGCCGACATATGACAAATCGGTGAGAGCATTTGATGATATTCAGGGGGTGGGTGTAAATAACGATGTAGGGTCACGGCTTGCCGTGACCGCAGATTGTGCGGTTTTCTTCGGACGACCGAAGGTCGCCCCTACAGCGTATAAATTCTCGATAAACTTATGCAAATTATGGCGATTTCATGTTGCAATACAAGCATTATTACATTATAATTTAATATATTAATTTGCTTTTTAAAGCAAAAATAAAAATAAGGGAGAAACAAGTATGAAAAAAATCTTAGCAACGGCACTTGCGATTTGTATGGTACTCACAGCGCTCCCCATCTCAGCAATAGCAACAGAGGACGAGTTTGTCATCGAAAACGGTGTACTGGTGCAGTACAACTGGTCGAGTAAAAATGAAGCTATCATTCCAAATGGTGTTACCGGTATTGCCGAAGGCGCCTTTGACGGGGTCTTTGTACACGGGGAAATACATGAACTTACAATTCCACCCAGTGTGACCTACATCGCCCCCGACTCGATTCCTTATTTTACGACTATTTTCTGTGCAGAGGGCTCTGCGGCACATGAATATGCAATTGTGCATGATAATAATTTTGAAATAACTTCCGAATTTGGCGACGCTACAATTCCCGAACCGCCCACTGCAGACGGACCGGACGATTGGGCGGCGGCAGATGTTCAAACGGCTATTGACAAGGGCATTGTCCCGGCAGAACTCCAAGCAGGATATAAAAACGCAATCACCCGTGCAGAGTTTTGCGCACTTGGTGTTGCTATTTATGAAACCCACATGGGCATGGAAATCACAGAGCGTGCGACCTTCACCGATACCGACGATGTGAATGTGCAAAAGATGGCGGGTATTAATGTGGTTAATGGCATAGGCGACGGAAAGTTTGATCCTAATGGCACAATAGACAGACAGCAAGCGGCGACAATTTTGACACGCCTTTATGAGGCTATGGGCGAACCGCTTGATGATTTTACCCCGACATTTGCCGACAATGACAAGATAGCCGATTGGGCGCTACCTTCGGTCGGAAAGATGCAGTCGTGGGCGGTTATGAACGGCAAAGGCAACAATATGTTTGACCCTGTCGGCGCGTATACCGTTCAGGAGAGCATAATAACCGGTTTGCGCTTGAAAAATCTTGCAGAATATCTCAGCGCATTCTCAGAGCAAGGCGAATGGGACGGAGAGTTTGAAGGCGTAGGCATTTGGCTGAGAGATGGCGCCGATTTGAGCACCGCAATAG
>CAYJAS010000220.1:0-1863 GCA_964367895.1 uncultured Oscillospiraceae bacterium
GTGTAGGGGAGGGGTTCCATCCCCTCCCGAAAGAAATTGTGTAGGAAGTGGGCGGTCAATGACCGCCCCTACGGGACGGGGATACGGCAGACGATTGATATTGTATACAAAAAACGGCACTACTTTAAGTAGTGCCGTTCTTTTTGTTTAAAGCTAAATCTTACTCAACAGAGATTATATAGGAGTACACCGGTTGACCGCCGCAAAGCAAATTGACTTCGGCATCGGGAGCATATTTTTCAAACACGCTCTTGACCTGCTCGGCTTGCTCCTCCTCCGCACCCTCACCGTAGATGATGGTAACAAAGGTGGCATCACCTTTGCACATGCTCTTTGCAAGCTTTTTCATGACATCGTCAAACTTTTTGCCTGTGGCATGAAGCTTACCTTCAAGCAGTGCAAGGAAATCGCCTTGCGAGATGCTCTCGCCGTCATATTCGCTGTCACGTGCGGCATAGGTCATCTGCCCGGTGCGAACATTTGCAATAGCGTCCAGCATCGCTTGCTGATTGTCCTCGGTACTTGAATCGGGGTCAAAGGAAAGCATGGCACAAATGCCTTGCGGTACGGTTTTTGTCGGAAGTATTACCACCTCTTTTTGCGAAAGGGCGGCCGCCTGCTGGCTTGCCATGATAATATTTTTATTGTTGGGAAGCACAAAAACGACATCTGCAGGGGTGCTTTGCACGGCACGCAAGATATCATCGGTCGAGGGGTTCATGGTCTGTCCGCCCTGTACGATACTGTCTGCGCCGAGGTCTGAAAACATGGTGCAAATACCGTCACCCGCTCCGACAGCTACAAATCCGTAAGTTTTCTCGGACTGCGCCGCTTCGGGAGGGGCCTGCTCGCCACGCTCTGCCAGCATACGCTCGTGCTGCTCGACCATATTTTCAATCTTGATAGCCGAAAGGCGGCCGTATTCAAGACCCTTTGCCAGCGCCCTGTCGGGATTGTCGGTGTGCACATGGATTTTGATAATCTCATCATCGTCTACAACGACAACGCAATCACCGATGCCGGCGAGAAAGTCACGAAGCTCGTCAGGGCTTTTGTCTTTATTTTCACGGTCGGCGATAAACTCTGTGCAATATGCAAAGGTTATATCCTCGGTGTCAAACTCGGAGAAATCTGCTTGAGCAACCGATGTCACTGCCGTCTGTTGCACCTGTTGCGGTGCAATGCGACTGATGCGACTGGGTGCGCCCGACAGAGCGTCTGCCATGGCGGTCAAGATAATTACATATCCGTATGCGCCGGCATCGACCACCCCTGCACGTTTGAGCACCGGGTTTTGGTCGGTCGTCTGTGCGAGCGCCTTTTCAGCGGCGGCGACAGCGACATTCATTATGTCCTCAGCCGCCTTGTTTTTGCGTGCCGCCTTTGTTGCGGCCTCACCGCAAACCTTTGCGACCGTCAAAATGGTGCCCTCAGCAGGTTTCATGACCGCTTTGTAAGCGGCGGCGGCACCCTCTGAAAGGGCTTCTGCCAAAACGGCACCGTCAGCATATTGATGCTCCTTGAGCACCTTTGAAATGCCACGGAAAAGCAGAGATAAAATAACCCCTGAGTTTCCTCGTGCGCCACGAAGCAGTGCAGATGCCGAAGTGTCTGCAACACGATTTAGCGACGGGCTTTGAAGCTTTGAAAGCTCGACCGCAGCATTTTTAAGAGTCAGCGCCATATTTGTTCCGGTATCGCCATCGGGCACCGGAAAGACATTGAGCGCATTGAGATTTTCTTTAAGTTCTTCGACGGCGGCGACCGCCTCAAGCATCATGCTTTTAAAGGCTTCGCCATCTATCATCCTTGCCAATGTAATTGCCTCCTACGTTTTTAACTGTACTGAATAAGTACCGGTCA
>CAYJAS010000221.1:0-1849 GCA_964367895.1 uncultured Oscillospiraceae bacterium
TGTAAATCGCAAATCATCCGCCTTGTTCGGACTTCAAAGCCTATACATTGTTTTTTCGAAAAAACATGTTATATTTTGAAAGGATTGTGCCCGGTCGATTGTGTTATATATGAAAGAGAATTTTTCCCTTATTATTTTATCGGAGGAGCAATTATGAAAAAACTTTTGGCAACGGTACTGACCACGGCACTTGTGCTGTCGGTGAGCACAACTTCCGCTTTTGCAGGCTGGCATGGCGGCGGCAAACACAACAACACAGGCATAAAAGACGGAGACGGCACGGGCACGCCTTATGGCTGTACCGGAACGCATTTTGTCGATGCAGACGGAGACGGAATCTGCGATTACAGCGGAACAAATCAATACTATGTCGATGCAGACGGCGATGGAATTTGTGACAATTACGGAACAAATTATCATAGCTCCGGTGGTCATAGAGGAGGCCGTCATCACACCCCGGCGTAGACAATTTACCGAAAGGGTAATCCTATGAGAGATGAGCTGGATTTTAAATTAGCTTTGGAAAACTATGCGGATACGGTAAATCGTATCTGCATAGTTTATCTTAAAAACTCGGCTGACGCTGAGGATATATTTCAAAATGTCTTTTTGAAATATTTTAACAGCTCTGCTCATTTTAATGATGAACAGCATAAAAGGGCATGGTTTATTAAGGTTACGATAAACGAATGTAAAAATCTGCTCAAGCGTTTTTTTAGAAAAAATACCGTTTCGATAGAGGATATCGCCTCTATGGGGGCGCAGGCCGATTTTGACGAGAATTATTACGTGACAGAGGCGGTGCTAAAACTGCCCAAAAAGTACAAAACTGTAATTTATTTGCATTATTATGAGGGTTATTCGGCCGTGGAAATCGGGAAATTGCTCGGCAAAAATGCAAACACAATCTACACCCTTTTAGCCCGTGGGCGCGCCCAACTCAAATCTGCTTTGGGAGGAAATGAGCATGAATGGTAAAATACATAAAGCTCTTGAAAGATTTCATGCCGACCAAGCCTTGGTGCAGAAAACCTTTGAAAATATAACGGGCAAAAGAAAAAAAAGCCTGCCCTTGAGGTACAAACTTGTGCCTGCCTCGGCGCTGTGTGCTTTGCTTTTGCTAAGTGGACTGTACCTGACCCCTGTGGCATATATCAGCATTGACATCAACCCGTCTATCGAGCTTTCGCTGAACGCTTTTGATATTGTAATAAAAGCGCAGGCGATAAATGCAGACGGTCAAGATATATTGAGCTCTGTTAATCTTAAAAATCTAAATTATGTGCAAGCACTTGAAAAGCTTGATTTGTCCGACGGTTTCTCCGACTACAGTGACAGATATACTGAGATTACCGTGATTGCAAACTCCGCCCAAAACAGCGAAAGCATGGTTGATGACATCAATAGCAGCAGCTTTAGCGGGCAAAATGTGTCCTGTCATTTTGCGAGCGATGTACTTAAAGAGCAGGCTGAGCACAGTGGCATGTCCTTTGGAAAATACCGTGCTTATATAGAGCTGTCGGAGATCGACAGCAGCGTAGCGGTAGAAGATATTCACCATTTGTCAATGGCCGAGATCAGACAGCTGATAGAGGGCGGCGAAATAGCCGAGGATAACGCTTATAACGGTGACAATTCTCATCATGATAACGCCCAAGGCCAAGGTGGAAACGCAAGTGAAGGTAGCGGCGGACAAAACGAAAATGGCAACGGCCAAGGTCACCAACATGGAAAAGACAAATAGAGGGAAATGGCTGTTTTGTCAGCATGACATAAACCTTGCACCTGAATAAAGCAAAATGCTGTGCGCAGATAATTTCTGCCACAGCATTTTTGTGTCTTATTCAGT
>CAYJAS010000222.1:0-1841 GCA_964367895.1 uncultured Oscillospiraceae bacterium
TTTCAATTGACATTTGACATTTATAATATATAATAAAAGTGTATAGGTGTAACTTTTCGCACTATCCAACATAAAATCAATATTAAGGCGGACGCTGCTGTGGAAAAAACACGGTATATCTACACAAAGGATAAAAACTGCAAAGGGTGCAATAAATGCATCTTTGTTTGCCCTACCCGTGCGAATGAGGCCTTTTTTGAGGCTGAGGAGGGCAAGGTTTTTATAAAAGAGGGCTTTTGCATCTCGTGTGGCGAATGTATAGCCATCTGTGACCATGACGCCCGAGATTATTATGACGATTTACAGAGATTTTTCTCAGACCTAAAGCGTGGTGAGGACATCTCGATTATCATAGCCCCTGCCGCCCGATTTAATTTTCCGAGCACGCCCAAGCTGATTTCATATTTAAAGCATATCGGTGTAAACAAGGTTTACGATGTCTCCTTCGGCGCAGATATTTGTACATGGGCGCATGTCAAGACCATGCGTGACCACAAGGCGGCCGGTATGATAGCACAGCCATGTCCGGTGGTGGTCAGTTTTATTGAAAAATACCATCCCGAGCTTATAGAGCATCTGTCGCCCATACAGAGCCCGGCGACATGTACGGCAATTTATCTGCGTGATTATGTCGGGGTTAAAGACAAGGTGGCATTTTTGTCGCCCTGTATCGGAAAAATGCGTGAAGTGCAGGACGCACACACATATGACAGCATGGAATACAATGTGACATTTTCAAAACTTGCCCGATACCTTGAGGAGACCGGTGTCGATTTAAACTCCTTCCCGGACGGGCAATTTGACAATACACCCGGCTCGATAGGTTTTGTATTCTCTCGCCCGGGCGGATTGAGCGAGAATATTCGCCATCACTTGGGTGAGCGTGCCTGGATAAAGCAGGTGGAGGGCATCAAAAATATCGAGCAGTATTTTAAAGAGTACATAAAGGACATGAAGCAGGGCAATCCGATACCCGACATTGTCGATGTGCTAAACTGCACCCACGGCTGTAATTTGGGCACAGGCACCACCAAAGAGGCAAGCCAAAACCATATAGATTACGTGACCAATTTGAGCAAAAACTCGGTGGAGTACACCAGCACCGCCGAGCTGATGCAATTTTTCGATGAACGGCTCGATCTCGGCGATTTTATCAGGCTTTATTCCGACAAGAGCGCCGATTATATTGCACGAGATGACCTTGACATCGAGCAGGCATTTTTGTCGCTCGGCAAGGTGACCGAAAGCGACAGATCGGTCAACTGCTTCTCTTGCGGATATGGTAGCTGCATTGAGTTTGCGCATGAGCTGGCAGGCGGACATAATGACAAAAACAACTGCAGGCATTATCTGCTCAACAAGTTTAAAAAGCTCAGTTTGCTTGACGATTTGACAGGCATGGGCAGTCGCTATGCTTATAATCAGCGCACTTTGGAGCTTAGCGAGAATCACCCCGATTTTGTCGGCGTGATTTTTATCGATATAAATGGGCTAAAAGAGGCCAACGACACCTTTGGCCATAAATACGGTGACAAGCTGATTTTGGAGTGTTGCGCCATTGTTCGAAAGGTTTTTCCGGAAGATGTGTTCCGAATAGGCGGTGATGAGTTTTTCGTTTTTGACGAGCGCTCCACCGAGCAGGAGTTTTCGGAGAAATGCGCAAAGCTGAGCAAGCTTTTTGAGGGGCAACAGTCGGTTTTTGTGTCGATGGGGGTTGCGCACAGCTATAGTGCCGAGGATTTGTCGGATAAAATCATGCTTGCCGACCAGGAGATGTATAAAAACAAACAAGAGTATTATCGCACCAAAAAGAGCGATAGACGGAGCAGATAGAGGGATAA
>CAYJAS010000223.1:0-1841 GCA_964367895.1 uncultured Oscillospiraceae bacterium
TAACCGGCAGATGGGAAAATGAAGAATTAACTTGGAATTATTCTGAGATTGTAAAAGAGTATTTAAAAACATCCCACTCACTTTTAGATATGGGCACCGGCGGTGGCGAATTTCTTTTGTCGCTAAATCATCCATATCATTTGACTTGCGCTACCGAAGGCTATATTCCAAACTTTGAACTGTGTAAGAGCACATTGGAACCTTTAGGAATTAAAGTTGAGTATGTCGATAGTGATAATATTTTAAATTTCGAGTCAAATAAATTTGATATTGTAATTAATAGACATGAGGAGTTTAATGTAACAGAAGTAAATCGCGTTTTAAAAAGTGGCGGTTACTTCATTACTCAGCAAGTCGGCGGAAAAAATGGTAATGATTTATCAAAAAAAGTTTTAGGTGAATTTACTCCGGCATTTTCAAATCATCATTTACAAACTTATTTAGATTCTCTAAAAACTTTTGGATATGAAATATTGCTGTCAATGAAATATTTCCAAAAATTAAATTTTATGATGTTGGCGCACTTGTTTATTATGCAAAAATAATTGAATGGGAGTTTCCAAACTTTAGTGTCGAAAAACATTTTGACAATTTATGCGAATGCCAAAGAGAATTAAACGAAAACGGATTTGTTTGTGGAACTGAGCATAGATTTGTTATAGCTTGCAGAAAACCATAACCTCATAAAAAGTATACCAATACATCCACATCGGCGGCACCGTTTGGCGTCGCCTTTAATATAATAGAGATAAGAAACAAGCACTGCATTATTTTAATTTTCAAAGACTTGCACCAAATCATGCCTGCCGAATAGACTGATAGTGAAGCAAAACTTCAATACTAATCGGGAGGTATAACAATGCCTGATAAGGTTTCACCCGGCCCGCTTCGGGGTAATCCTGTACCTCGAGAAGCCGTCTGTATCGACACAAAAAAAGTGTATGACAGCTGCCGTGATAAAGAGTGTTTACAGGACATTCGAGTTTATCTTACAAGCTGTTCCCAGGCGCTTCTTGACAATTCCATCAATGTCAAACCCAAAAATGCCGAGCTCCTGTGGACTTACATTGATGTAGAGCCCATCTCCTTCAACAAAGGATTTTACACGGTAGACGTTCGGTATTACTATCGCATCACCGCAGACGTTTATACCGGTATCGGCCGACCGAAGGAAATTTCCGGCCTGTCCATTTTCGACAAACGCACTGTGCTTTTCGGAAGCGAAGGCAGTGCACGCATCTTCAGCTCAAAGTACAGACCTTCAGCGCTTGACCTGCAAGGCTTTGAGCGCACAAATCTGCCCACTGCCGTCGTAGAGGTTGTTGACCCGGTCATCTTGGCCGTCAAAACACTGGATAACAGCTGCGGAGAATGCACCTTTGAAGTTCCGGAGCCCATCTGCGGATGCTTTGAAGATGAGCTCAACTTAAGCGACGAAGGCAAAAAACTCTATGTGACCCTCGGACAGTTCAGCATCATCAAGCTTGAGCGTGACATTCAACTGCTCATGCCGGCGTATGACATCTGCATGCCTGACAAAGAGTGCCTTGGAAACTCAGACGACCCCTGCTCGCTTTTTGACAAGTTCAAGTTCCCCGTTGATGAGTTTTTCCCGCCCAAGCTGACAGAGTTTGTTCAGCAGCCGAGCGGTGGAAAGCCCCATCCGTGCCCCTCGCAAGGACAGCGCAGATAAGCTAAGCCACAAAATCCCCGATCGGTGTTTCACTCGGTCGGGGTATTTTTTGTTCTGATTTTACATTTGCTCGCATAGTAATTATCGGGTGATGTGTAGTGAAAAAAAGGACAAAGTCTCGCATGGAAGGGCAAAAAAGTATATTGCC
>CAYJAS010000224.1:0-1825 GCA_964367895.1 uncultured Oscillospiraceae bacterium
TTCATGTGTCATCAAGCTACTTTTGTCTTTCAAAAATCCTACAACCCTAATACACTTGTTTTTATTGGTATTTCTACAAGCATGTGAATATAATCGTTGCACTATAGTATTAAGGTCAAAGAAGGTATAAAAAACTACCTATAACTCACAGCCGGAAAGGTTTATTACCTCACACCCCTTACGCTTAGCGTACTTAACTGTATAAGCTGTGCCACCGGTTTCCTTATTCAAGTATGCAATGCACAAACTGCTACTATCCACAAGATATCGGTTGCGTTTGTGCATACTGTCTCGCTTGTAAACTTCATCCGTGTAGATGCAGCCATCACTTTTGTCGATGATATCTTTGTACGTGTTAATATCGGTGCAGTTCCAAAATTTAGTTTGGTTTTCACATGGCAAAACTAATTTCAATTTTATGTGAGGGTGCTGTTCTTTTGCCTGTAAAACCGCCAAAGCGGCTAAGGTATCAAAACCAAGGGCGCCACCGGTGTAAAAAGTATCGAAGCCGTTAGCAATTTGAATTTCAATTGTTCGCATAAGACTTTGTGTAACTTCACCTAATTCTTCATCGTTAATTTTTCTATGCCCTGTAAAGCAACAAGATTTTTCTTTCATAAACTATCTCCTTTGTAATGTAAATCATGATACTAAAATAATTATATAACAATATACATTACAATTCAACAAAACGCCCATAATAATATTACGAATTTTGCAGCAGTGTAAAGTAAAATATTATACATGGAGGCGTTTAATATGGAAGATAATACGTTTATAAAGGACTTTGCATTGCGTCTTAGTACGTTAAGACAGCAAAAAAATATTACAGCTCGTGACATGAGTATTTCACTCGGTCAGAGCCATAACTTTATTAACAATATTGAGCTTGGAAAGAATTTTCCTACCATGCTTAATTTTTTCTACATTTGTGAGTTTTTAGGTGTTGAGCCGAAGGACTTTTTTGATTATGATAACAAAAACCCTTTGGGTATGCCGGAAATAATTGCGAATTTGCAAAAACTCAGTAAAGATGAATTTGATAATATTGCATCTGTTGTAGTGGATTTGAGCAAAAAATAAAAGCCTACCCACAAATTGCAGGTAGGCAAGTCTGTTAGTCAATCGGGACTTCCAGTGGCACAATCGGTCGGCTTTCGGCCTCTTCTTCGCTTTCTGCCATGTTTAATTCACAATACCACAAATAGTGAAATAAAACATCTGCTTGTTTTAGGTTCTCCCAGATGTAGCTGCCATCTTCGTCGATTTTGCGCGAGTTTTCCATGATTTCCATATGCGTGAGTGGCTGCATTATGTAACAAACAAGTTCTTTGAACTTTTTGCCATCATAAGTCTGCAATCCAGTAGCCTCATCGGGGTCGATGTAGCAGTCACTCATCTCCTTTAAAACACCTGTCAAAATCGTTTCGCTGAGTTCTCGCTTATCGTATAATTCAATAAATAGTTTTTCCACTCGTGCTATGTAAGTTGTCGTATTCTTTTTCATAGTTAGTTACCCTTTCTTATGTAAATTTAGATTATGCTTTCTTGTGTAAAACAGACTAATTATCGTCTGCCGAAATGGTGTTATCCTTCCTTTTTTTGCTCATTCAAGAAAGCCGTTTATATGAGCTAAAAAACTCATAATCTGTCAAAAAGAGCTCGTTTCGACAAGATTTCCGTTTTTAAAATAGAAAAGTGCGATTTAGCGGTGTCTGTAAACCGTTGATTCTAAAGGGTTTGCGAGTTGTTCCTATAACAGCACTCTCACCAAAAAACTAAGCAAATAGTCCTGTGGACTGTTTGCTTAACTTTTTTATCGGAT
>CAYJAS010000225.1:0-1797 GCA_964367895.1 uncultured Oscillospiraceae bacterium
AACGGCCGAGGTGTTGGCCGAGAGGTTGCGCCAAGCGTCGGGCAATATGTAGGGGGAAACGGCGGGCGATTCGTGAATCGCCTCTACGGGACGGGGAGACGGCGAGCGGCCAATGACCGCCCCTACACGGGAGTTATCCCCAAAAATTCGGCAGAAAGGAATGGTCATAAAATGAGCACAAAAAGCAGGACGGTCATCATTTGGTGGAACAATGATCAAGAGCGTTTGACCTTTGATGTCAATCCGCAAAACATCACCATGATTCGTCCGCAGAGCAGTTTAGAGCTTGTGACGATAGACGGCGAGAGCGTGCATGTCAGCGGCGGCAGGGGACTGCTTCGGGTTAATCTTGAAACATTTTTGCCCTCTGTCGGGTCAAGATTTTACTCGGGCAATTCGCCTGTTGGGGCGGTGGCTATGCTGTCAAAATGGCAGAGCTCACGCAGGCCGGTGCGTCTTATCATCTCAGGGACAGATGTAAACGATGCATTTTTGATAACCGAGCTTCGCTACACTTTGAGCGAGGGTGACGGCGACATAGGCATCTCGATTTCCCTTTCGGAGTACAAGTTCAGCGATATAACCGGCGGTGGGGCAATCGGCACGGACAGCGGTTTGCTCCCCCGTGAGGATGAGCGTGAAACCCCGTCCACCCATACGGTCAGGCAGGGGCAAACGCTGTGGGGTATTGCAAAAATGTACTACGGTGACGGCACAAAATGGCGCGAGCTTGCAAGTGCAAACGGCATTACCGATGAGTATAATCTGCAAATCGGAAAGGTGCTGGTGCTTATATGACGGTATATTTAGCAGACAGAGCGGTGCACACTATTTGTACGGCACTTTCCATGGGCAGTTCGGTGGACACGGCAGGGGCATGGGCGCAATGCGATTTGATTTCAGTGCCAAACGATTATTTTTCGGCAAAGATAAATCCCCGGTGCGGTGACAGCTTGCGCATAGAGCGTGACGGCACAGTTTTATTTTCCGGCACGGTGGAGAGAGTTTCGGCAGTCGGGGAGAGCGGAGTGGTGACCGTGCGTGCCTATGACACGGCGGCCTTGCTGGCCAAAAATGAGGTTTACGCACTGCTGAGCGGCAGTCCATCGGGCATTATGGCAAAGGCGCTTGCCCTCAGCGGAATACCGCAGGGTGAGCTTTACGGCGGTGAGGGCAGTTTTGCCCTTGCGCCCTCCACCGGTATGACGGTTTTTGATATTTTCCGTGCGGTATATGCCGATACCGCCTTTACATATACCGACCAAAACGGCGCTGTTGCCGTTGGCCGTAGGGGTGAGCACAGCTTTGAACTGCGTGAGGATTTGCTGCTCGGCGTGAGCAGTGATTACGACGGGCAAGCGATGGTCAACTCGAGCGAGGTTATCGGGTACATGGGGGCAAGGCTTGCATCGGCGCAAAATCAGAGCGATATGCTGCAGCTTGGCAAACGGCACAGGATTTACACGCTAAACGGCGCAAAATCCACGGCACAGCGCACGGCAAACAGCGCCCTTTCCGGGGTAGTAGACAGCGCGGTAATTGTCACCACCGGACTGCCACACGCCCTTGTCGGTGCCGCCGTCACCGTCGACAAGCCGATTTACGGGCTGAGCGGACGCTATATTTGCAGTGCCGTCAAGCACTTAGTGCGCAGTGGAATATTTTTAACCGAAACGGAGCTGATTAGAGCATGAGCTATGACCCATACAGCAGTATAATCGCCCTGATACGAGAGCAGAGCAGCAGAGCAGGGGGCAGCGCATTTTTCCTTGCCGAGCTTAAAATGCAGGGGCAGAG
>CAYJAS010000226.1:0-1774 GCA_964367895.1 uncultured Oscillospiraceae bacterium
CCTAACCTCGGAGGTAGAATATGGACAATAAAATTGATCCCGGTGCACTGGCACGCTCTCCGCTCGCCTTTGGCGCACACTTTTTGCCACACTACTTCACCTCAAAAAGCCCACCCTTTCACAATGCACTTTGCAAACTTTGGAGGCAGTCGGTGATGAAAAATAAAAATCCGCTGATTGAGGTTGATAGAGAGGTGATGCTGAGCGCAAAAGGCAATAAAATTGCCGTTGCCGCACCGCGCGGACACGCAAAATCGACCATCATGAGCCTACAAAATGTTCTTCATGCCGCCCTGTACGGCTATAAAAAGTATATTATCATTATTTCCGACACCGAAAGTCAGGCAAGCTCGTTTTTGGACTGCATTAAATCCGAGCTTGAGTACAACGATCTTTTGATAGAGCAATTTGGCGAACAAAAGGGCAAGGTGTGGAAAAGCACGGTGATTTTACTGCAAAACGGCTGTAGAATTGATGCCGTTGGCAGTGGACAAAAGCTGAGAGGTAGGCGACACGGCCCACGAAGACCCGATTTAATCTTGCTCGATGATATTGAAAACGATGAGGAGGTGCGAACCAAGGAGGGGCGTGAACGCCTTGCCGTTTGGTATTTCGGCGCAGTCAGCAAGGCGGGCGACCGCTTTACCGACATGGTGCTGATAGGTACAGCGCTTCACTATGACAGCTTACTTATGAAGCTCATGGTAAACCCTGCCTATCGCTGTCTTAGATTTAAAGCAATAGAGCAGTTTTCCGAAAGCCCTCTGTGGGACAAATGGCGTGAGATTTACACCGATTTAAATAATGAGAATCGCCAAAAGCAGGCCGACAGATTTTTTTCAAAACATCGGACACTCATGCTCAAAGGGACTAAGGTTCTATGGCCGAGCAAAATGCCCTATTACGATTTGATTTGCATGATGATAAGCGACGGTGAAGCCTCTTTTTTGCGTGAGATGCAAAATATGCCGGTCGATCCCGACACCTGCCTTTTCCCCAAGCGCTGGACACGCTATTACGGCAGAGATATCGACTTTTCGCAAGCACATTATTCATTTTTCGGCTATTGCGACCCAAGCTTGGGCAAAAATGCCGGCGGAGATTATTCGGCAATTGTCACGGTCGCACTTGACGGGCAAAGCGGAAAAATCTTTGTCGAGAGCGCCGATATTTGCAGACGACACCCAGATCAAATCATATCCGATGTTCTCGCCAAGGCGGCCGAGCTTCGCAGTAGATTTGGCAAGGGGTACACCCTTTTCGGTGCCGAGAGCAATCAATTTCAGTGGTTTTTAAAAGAGCAACTGGCCAAGGAGAGCGCACGGCTTGGCATTTGGTTACCCATTTCCGAGGTGTATTCAAGCGGAGATAAGGTTATGCGGATACAGTCGCTCCAGCCCGACATCAAAAACGGGTATCTGCTGTTTGGCGAGGGTCAGGATCAGCTTTTAAGGCAACTTTGGGAGTTTCCGGTCGGGCGGTATGATGACGGCCCCGATGCCCTTGAGGGTGCAGTGGCACTGTGCAAGCGCGGGGGCAGACTGAGCACGATCGACGGCCTTAAAGTGTAAAGTTGTGCTGTTAAAAACGGTTGTAGGGAACGGTCTTGACCGTTCCGAAATACGGCAGTCAAGTCAAGACTCGACTTTACATTTTGCAAATAAGACTGTCGAAAAACCCTTTGTTTTGAGATTGTCTGACCGACACACGGTGTCGGCGGCGTTCGAGGGACGCCGTAAAATCGAGCAATTGCGAGATTTTCAAAGCCACTGCA
>CAYJAS010000227.1:0-1752 GCA_964367895.1 uncultured Oscillospiraceae bacterium
GCTAATACTTCCTGAGGGTATTGAGATTATCGATGGAGTGAACACCGCTGAGAAGATATACAACACAGCAGATAATTGGGATGATAGCTTTGGCGAGAAGCTATTACGCCTGAGAATTACGCGTGAGATGATAGGCACGGCAACACTGAGGATAGGAACCGCTCAGGAGCACCGCCTTAGCTTCTCGGTGCTCGATGGAGCAATCGTTACTGACTATACCGACCAAGATTTTGTCGAGGACCTTACAGGTCTTTCAACCACCTATGGAGGGATAGATGGTCTTCGTGTAGCTAACAGCTACGTTACCTCACCCCACGCCAGCTACGCCACTATCTTCTATATCCCGATAAAGGATAGAGTAAATGAGTTTTGGCGTGAATATTCGGGTGAGTTAAACCCTGAGGATTACACCATCCCTGATGAGTCGTGGATTTACAACACAGACTACTCGGTTGAGCTATCGTGGTATGATGGCACAAATGGAGGTACAAGCCCTGAAATCACAGATCTTCAAGTAGAAAAAAACTACTCGCCTTCAACAAATGGTGTATCGGCGCAGAATGCTATTTTGGTGGTTCAGCCTAAGAATTTCGAGGAACAAAACTATGTAATCAATATCAAAAAGAATGGTACTGTTATATGGTCTATCCACTGCTGGGCGACTAAGTATAACCCATACCGAAATGTAGGGTACACAGCAGCTCCAGAGCGAACCGACTTAAATCAGGCTGTAGGAGTTGTTGGTGGCAGCTTGCATAGCTATGATGATCCATCAGGTGCCACAACTCCTATATGGAGGGCAGGAGGTATCTATGTCGAAAAGTTGATTATGGATAGGAACCTTGGGGCGCTGGCTCTGAGTTACGATGGACACGGAGCAAGCGGTAGTAAAAAAGGCGGGTTGTACTATCAATTTGGAAGGAAAGACCCTATTTTATCAGCTAGTATGCAAAACAATGGAACGCAAATTTGCTCTGTATTGAGTGGCAAATATTCATTTGCTCAATCTGTATTTAACCCTACAACCTTTGTGAAAACCACAAGTGCAAGTGTATATTGGTATAACTGGAATACAGATACAGACACACCTAGTACTTGTCATTGGCAGTGGAATGATAAAAATATGACAAACGATACCCAGATACTAAACACAAAAGGAAAATCAATTTTTGATCCCTCTCCACTTGGATTTCGAGTGCCTGTTATTGATGCTTGGCAGAACTTTGTATTCGAAAGTACTTTGTCAATCTCAGGTTCAGCTGTAAAATATACATTAAACAATGGTGAGGCATTGAATTACTACGTAGGATTTATAAATAGTGATAACCTTAGCGTAACATATCCCGGTAGTTTTCTTTCATATAGATCAATCAACCCCGCAACTAGCATTGCCGACGCCGACTATATAGGTAGATCTTACTATATGCAAATCCAAGGTGAGACAACAAGTCTCAGACATCTTTCGGGTAAGTTTTATGCAATGAGTATCCGACCTATCCAGGAGTAAACTTTTAAATTATTGAAAAATGAAGAAATATATATATATAGTAATAATGGCGGCTTTTATAGTTGCTAGCTGCCAAGAAGGCCTATTAGAGCCAGTGAATCCAGGTGAAGTACCTGATGGTTATGTTAAGGTTGTGGTAGATATGGAGCGTGATTTCGGAACACAAGAGATCGCTACCCGAAGTGATGAGCGTGCAGGCGATCCTATGATTGCTACTCCTCGTGAGATGGGAATATCAAACGCCT
>CAYJAS010000228.1:0-1721 GCA_964367895.1 uncultured Oscillospiraceae bacterium
GCGAGATATTGTTCCTCGACCTCTGCCGAATACGGTATCTTGAAAGAAAGACTACCGAGAGCACCCGCCATCTTTTCCGCTCCGTGGTTCGGCTTGATATTACTCGCCACCTTATAATGTTCCTCCGGCTCAAATCCGCTGTTTTTCAGCAGTGGGAGTTGTGAAGATAGGTAGCTGATAGATTTAAGATCGCAGTTTACAAGCCTTAACACATCGTCCGCTTGCATCAGCGACACAGCGGAGAGGATGTCGTTTGCGATATAACTACCGCAGTCGATTACAACGAAAGAGGCGATTTTTCGCACACAGTCTATGAGTTCCTCCGCTTGGTCTTTGGTATATGGGGCATAGGTGTACTCATTCTCGCCCTTTAACATTCCGAGCACGGTGATGTATTGGTTTCGTTTGAGGGTGACCATGTTGTATTTGACAAGCGGTTCCGTGACATGAGCCGCCGCTAAAATGCTGCCGAGGGATTTTTCCACTTCCAAGTCTGAGGGCGGCACGATGCATGGGAGCATGGGTGCTGTGGTGTCACATAACAGCAGTATCACATTTTGCTTTTTATCGGCAAGGTATTTCGCTATTTTTGTTGCAAGAACGGTCTTGCCGCTTGAGGGTGATCCCCACACTGCGAGCACACCACCAGTTGCGGTTTCTTCGACATCCTCGCTTGCCTTGCCCCTTGTGAAGATGGTGTCCTTTTTGAACTTCAGCATTACTCTGACTCCCCGACATTTGCTGTTTGCTCAGCAAGCTCAGACAACACAACGGCTTGGGCATCAAGGAACTTTTGAGCATTTTCTGTATCCCCACGGTAGACGAGTGAAAGGTGCATTTCACCGATGGATTCAAGTTCGGCAAGCAGTTTCGACTGCTCGGCGGTCACAAGCAAGGTGACCGTGGACGGCAACTCTCGCTCGTCATCTTCTTGATCTGCGCTTGATGGGAGCTGCCCTGTGTTGGCATCCGCACCCGTGTCTGCAGTTACCGAAATGACCTCCACATATTTCAGTTCGGGCGGTATGACTGTAATGCCTTGCTCCAAATGGTTGGGCGAAATGACCGACACGATATCGCCACTCTGCAGTTTGCCCGACAGTCCGTTTGCGAAGGTTTTGATGGTGACGGACATGGCCTGTTGCTCGCCGTTTAGGTTGTAGAGATAGGCATTTTCGGTCTGCATGGTTTCGCTGACTTTGGTGTTTAGGATGTAATCGCCGACGGCAAAATCCGCAAGGGCAAAACTGCTGACCGCTGTTTCAGCGGTGCGGATTACATTTTCGGGGAGGTTATACCCTCCGACCTCGACTTCTTCGAGCATCTCGGCGGTGATTGCATCGCCTGTTTTAATATCACTTATCACTCGGACAATGGTCGTTTTCTCACTAACCGCCGAATTAAAAAGTGGCGTAATGCCAAAGCAAATGGCAAGGGACAACAAAATACACAGCACACCGAGCACGGTGCGATTTCTTAGTAGTCTCAAATTAGACTCCTCCAATCATTGATAAAATACTAATGTGCATATAAAAACATGGTTTTTATATCTACAATAAAATTGTAGCGACGATATCATCGTCGGCACAAACGTGTAATACGCTCCTTTGCGATTTTTAATCGCAACATATTTGTTTGGTGAAAATTACATATTTTCACCAAGGAGCAGTATTATAAATCCCACTGTTAAAAATGGGGCGAGTGGCAAAGACGCTGTCTTT
>CAYJAS010000229.1:0-1714 GCA_964367895.1 uncultured Oscillospiraceae bacterium
TATATTATTATATAAAAAAAATAAAGTAAAAACATAAAGTAGTGAACTTTTAAATAACATGCTTGACTTTTATTTATATTATATATATATTATATGAATATATATAATATAAATAAAATAACATTATGGCTATTGGTGTTTAGACCATTATAACAACAGGAGGAGACATGGGAACAACAACTTATGTAATTCATGAAAGTCGTTGCGTTTGTTGTTTGGCTTGTGAGGGCTCTTGCCCTACTGATGCAATTACAACTGATAAGAAACGCAAAGAAGATATCTTTGAAAAATATCCTGGCTTGGCAAGATATTCAGATCCACCTAGTTACTATAATTTACCACAACCAATGATTGACCCAGACTTATGCATTCATTGTGGTGAATGTATAGAAAATTCCTTGTTAGTATGCATCACGATAGAAACCATCTAAAGTAAAAGGGGGAAACCTATGATTACACGTCGTCTATTTATATCAGCACTATCATGCACTGTTTTATTTGGTGCATCATCTCAGAATATATTGGCACAACCAATGCAAGATGAGGAGTATCACAAATTTATTGAGCAACTATATAAACTTGGAATTGACAAAAAATATGATGAAATACTTAACCTCGTTGATAGCCTAAATGCCACTTCTAAAGAAAAAGCTGATATCTTAATTCAGTTTTTAAGGACTCAACATAAAGTAGATATAGATGATAACATCATCAATAAAGTAAACTCTCTATTAGATGACCATCTTGATAATATGGATAAAAACAATCCGAATGATGTATTTGAACTAGTAACATCTTACGATCAACTATGGCGTGCTGGTTTTGCTTGTAATGAGCTTACGATTTCACTTGACAGCTTAGATGTCATTAACGATAAGTTGTTACCTTTAGCTAAAACTGATAAAAATCTATATTATTCAATAGCAATCAATTTGATTGCTCACTATGCAGCTATACCTGAAATTAAAGTTAGAATGAATGAACAGCACAATGTTGATAAAGTGATAACAGCATCTGAACGCTCATTAATATCAGGTACTCATGTTTTAGCTAATGCGTTTCCATACAATAAAAATGGCAATAGTATCGAAGTGAAAAGATATGAAAACATCATAACATATAACGAAGCAAGAGTAAATAGTTATAACTGGTATACTAATCAATACTTTAACTTAGCAAGGTTTGCTGACAAACATGGCAAAGATACCAACGAAATGATTGCGACATACAAAGCATCTACCAAAGAACTCCTCACGGAAGCATTATCAATAAACCCAAATAGCTTGCCTTTAAGCAAATATAATGACTTCTTAATTCAAATTGTATATCCAACAGCTTGGATATATGGCTCAAATTATGTAATTGAGAATATAATTAACAACATAGATGGAAAATCTATAAGTGAAAAAATCAAATACAAGCAAAAAGATATCGCATACAATGTGTTAGAGCGTTACATCAACACTTATGAAAGTGAAAAAAGCGCTAAAGATTTTACAGAAAAATATGGCAACCAATACGATTTTGTACCTGATAAAACATTAGCACCATATCATATGCAACTTTAATAAACAAAAATTCAGTAGCTATATTAAACATATAGCTACTTTTTTCTTTTAAATTCAAAATTACTACCAATTATTTTCCTTTTTAATCAATATTTATAAAATTGTTTACTTGCTCAAATGGTATAAAATATGTTAGCATGCAAAAT
>CAYJAS010000230.1:0-1702 GCA_964367895.1 uncultured Oscillospiraceae bacterium
GGTAACTTTATTCACAAGACCACGAAGGTTTGGGAAAAGCCTCAATCTAAGCATGCTCAAGTATTTCTTTGAGATGGATTACGCTTCTCAGAATCTAGAAGAGGATTTGTTTCAAGGTCTCAAGATAAAGGAGGCTGGAGAAGAGTATCTTGTACACCAGAGGAAATATCCTGTTATCATGCTGAACTTTAAGGAGATGAAACAAAATAATTTTCAATTTGCTTATTATCAAGCAAGAGAGGGGATTGGAAACGAATTCAAACGACACCAAAGGATATTAGAACTTGGCGTTCTCGACGAGGAAGAGACTGTGCAGTATAAAAAGATACAGAGTAAAATAGACGATATCAACTTATGTATGAGTTCTGTAAAATTTTTGTCTCAATGTCTAGAAAAAGTCTATGGCGAAAAGGCAGTCATTCTGATTGATGAATATGATGTTCCCCTTGAAAATGCACATTTTGAAGGGTTTTATAAGGAAATGATATCTTTTATAAGAAGCATGTTGTCTATGGCATTGAAGACCAACGACTCCTTAGCTTTTGCGGTAATGACAGGCTGTTTAAGAATCAGTAAGGAAAGTATATTTACAGGGCTTAACAATTTAAAAATCGTCTCCATACAAGATGAGTACTATGGAGAGTATTTTGGGTTTACGAAAGAAGAAGTGTACGAAATGCTTTGCTATTATGACAGAGGAAATCACATGGATCAGGTAAAGAGCTGGTACGATGGATACTTGTTTGGGAATACAGAAGTTTACAACCCATGGAGCGTGATTAACCATATGGATTCCATCAAGTTGAACAACGAAGCATTGCCGAAGCCATACTGGTCGAATACAAGTTCCAATAGCATTATAAGGGAATTAGTAGAAAAATCAACAGAGCAAACAAAGGAAGAACTGGAGAATTTAATCCATGGGGGAATCATAGAAAAGCCCATACACGAAGATATCACATATGAGGATATCCACACAAGCAATGAAAATCTATGGAACTTCCTATACTTTACTGGGTATCTGAAAAAAGTAGACGAAAGAGCTGTGGGTGAAAATATTCATTTGACCATGAAGATACCGAACCGCGAGATTAAGTATATCTATGGAAGACATATCATGGAGTGGGTTCAATCGAAAATCGAACAACAGAATCTATCAGACCTATATGAAGCGATTCTAAATGGTGATGTAGTTACAATAGAAAAAGAGATTAATCAGGTATTGATGGAGACAATCAGTTACCATGATTACTCCGAATCCTACTATCAAGGACTCGTTGTCGGACTACTACGGGGGATGAAGGGTTATCGTGCCCACTCCAATACGGAATTGGGGCTTGGAAGACCCGACCTAGTATTAGAACCAGTGAATATTGATAATAAGGCCGTGATATTCGAATTCAAAACTACAAAAGATGGAGCAAAATTCAGGGGGCTTCCTGAAATTGCAGTACAGCAGATTCGCGAGAAGAAGTACGAAGACGGGTTTCATGGCCAAGGCTATGAGAACACCATTGCCTATGGGATGGGCTTCTTCAAAAAGAATTGTCGTGTAAGGAAAGCGTAGTTTTTGTTATTGTTTACATTGTCACAAAAAAGCTATATAATGAAGGAAACAAATTTAACAGAAACATCAATCAGAACTATATAGTAAATTGGAGAATGGAACATGAAGAAAAACAACAAAAAACTAGCCTTTTAC
>CAYJAS010000231.1:0-1685 GCA_964367895.1 uncultured Oscillospiraceae bacterium
CCGAGCCGTTGTTGGTTACTGTGACCGGCATGGCGTGTGCGCCTGCATCATAGCCCACCAGCGCCTCTTGGGTTTGGGAGGTGGGGCTTATGCTCACGCTGTAGTTGTGGGGTGTGGCGGTCATTTTTACGTATTTCTCGTAGTAGGTGCCACCAACGCCTGTATCGGGGGTTGACACCAATATACCGGGGCTACTACCACCCGCCCAAACACTAAAGTTACTATTTCCGGTGTCCATATTTGGCGGTCGCTCAAACGCCCTGCCTGTGCCTGTAGCCGTGGCAACAATCGTACCATTATTTATAGCAATAGGGTCATTAAGGTTTTGTATGCCGTTGCCGGCATTGGCGATGGCGTTCAGTTTGCTGCCGTCGTTTATTGTTATCGAGCCAAAACCGCCTATGGCGTGGCTGTTGCTGTCGGTAGACTGGGTGGTAGCGTTGAGTGTTGCGCCGTTTTTCAGCTCCAAGTCGCCCCTGCCGTTAAAGCTAAGTGCATCGCCACCGTCGGTACGTTCGTAGGTGGCGTTTACCGTCGCACGGTCTATCACAAGGCCGTGGCTGGCGTATATAGCAGCGCTATACTTACCGGTTGCATTAAGGATGTCAGAGGTGGAGCTACCTTTAATGATAATCCTGCCCTGCTCCCCCCCTGTATCGTGATAAATAGCAGTGGCATAACCACCGCTACCGGGGGTTAGGGTGTTTGTGTCTATAAGCTCTATGGTCAAGTCTTGGGAGGTGTGTTCAATCTCTATGACAGGGCCACTGACTGTTTTGTTCAAAGTAACACCATCAAGGGTTAGTGTGTTGGTCTCGAAGTCGAAGGATACTTTGCCAGCGGTGTCACCACCCGGCAAAATATCAAGGGCGTTTGCGTAGGTCAATTCTTGACCCATCACCTCTAAGCGGGTGGAGGGGCGTGAACCCACAAGGAAGTAGTCGCTACTGCTCATGTAGGTTGCTGTCAGTTCGTCACTGCCATATTCGGCGTGGGTGATATTGTTGTTTGTAGTAAACCAATTGCCATTTGTCTGTTGCACGCCGTCAATATACACACCATAAACCCTCACCTCGCCGGTTGCGTGGGCTTGGTCAAAGTGAACCTTGCCACCCTCCGATATATTCAGGGCATGGCGGGTGTCCGAGACAATACCGTCATCGTAAAGCCTTATGTTCACCGTGCCGCCGGTGACATCAATGGCCTTGGCCTTCTGCTGAGGGGTGGAGTCGGTCATGTCACTCTGCGCATTTAAACTGGTCAAGGTGTTGACTGTACCGCCCGACACCCTCAGCAGGGTGTAGTCAAACGTGGTCTTTTCCAGGTTATCGCCATAAATAGGTATACCATCAAGGTTAAGCTCACCGCCGGTAACATTAAATAGGATGTCACCGCCTGTCTTTGGGTTCAAGGCCATTCTACCCGTGCTGACGAGAGTGGTAACAGTAAAGTTGGCACCGTTGGCCACATTAAACACCGAGGTAGCACTGTCTTTTAGATTAAATGTAGTGGTGACCCAAGTTGGGATTTCGAGGTGCTTTTCGACGGTTGTGTTTACGTCTATTGCCGATGTGACATCAAATTTGGGGTTTATGTCTGTGCTATCCGCAGCAACTGCTACTTCTATATATCTGGTGCTATTGTCTTCGAGTGCTGCCTTTAAGTCATCAAAGTTGGTTACCACC
>CAYJAS010000232.1:0-1677 GCA_964367895.1 uncultured Oscillospiraceae bacterium
TTCAATGTTCTCGGGTACCCACTCAAAATCTTTGATTTTGTCAGTGGGTGAGGTTATTATAACATCACAACTGCAAAAGGTAAAGCCTTTGCAGTGTTGTTTGCACGCCGCTTAAAATTACTTTTTCTTTGGTGTAGGTGGCGGATCGGTAATCTGCTTTGGAGTGGGAACACGCCCCTGCCGAGCGCGCTTTTCCACCGCCTCGCCGACCAAGGCATATACAACCGAAGTTAGCGGAATAAAGAGCAATATTCCGATTATACCAAACATATTTCCACCGACTACAACAGCGGTCAAAACCCACAGCGAGGGCAAGCCTATCGAGTTTCCGACCACCAGTGGATAGATAAGGTTGCCTTCTATCTGCTGGACTATCAAGAACATTATAACAAACCAGAGAGCTTGCATGGGCGATTGTACTAAAATGAGCAATGCGCCTATCGCACACCCGATGAAAGCACCGAATATCGGTATTAGCGCTGTGAAACCTGTCAGCACGCTTATCATAAGAGCGTGCGGGAACCTGAAAATGCTCATGGTCACGAAAAAGAGCACACTGATAACCACCGCTTCGGTACACTGTCCCGACAAAAATCCGGAAAATACACGGTTTGACATGCCTGCGATATAGAAAAATCGGTCGGCAAATGCACGTGGTAAAAATGCGTAAAACAACCTGCGAACTTGTTTTGACAATTGCTCTTTTTGCATGAGTATATAAATGGCAAATATCAGGCCGAGGACGAAATTTACAAGCACCGACACAAGGTTGCCGACAATTGAAACGGTACCGTCTACCAATGCTGTTGACCAGCTTGTGAACATATCTGCCACCGAGGCCACTATGCCACTCCAATTGAGGTCAAGCTCAAAAATCCATGCTTCAAGTTCGGGCGGTAGCCACTCTATGACCGATGCCACCCAACGCTCCAGTTGCGGAAGCAAGTCGATAAGTGCAGTTGCCAGCGACACCAAGGTTATTGTCAGTTGTGGTATTACAAGCAACATTACAACAGCGACAATTACAGTGACAAACAAAAGGACGGCCAGCACCATAAGCGGACGGCGTGCCTTGCGTGCAAAGCGATTTTTGGGTTCGGGCAATTTGCGTTCTAAAAACCTCATCGGGACATTTAACACAAATGCTATCGCCGCACCGAGTAAAAAGGGCAAAATTATGTCAAAAATCCAAATTACGCTGCTAAAAACGACATCTACATTTGCGGTCGCAACATATAGAAGTATTGCAAAAGTGATTATAACAAGAATGGTTTTGATAGTTTTTTTATCAAGATTCATATTGCCTCCTATATTTTTGGAGTGTATTTAGTTTATTTTAACACATTCCCTCTGTAGTTTGCAAGGTAATTTTAGGGCGCCGACATTCACCATTTGACATTATTCCGCTGTTGCTATATAATATTAGTTCAATAAAACCGTTTTCACAGCCATGTTTTTAAAATATGGCTGTCATTGCCGTCTGCGCAATTGCACGATTTTCTTTGTCTTATCCCATCTCTATAAGAGATGACCGCCCCTACAGGTGGTTATTCCATTTATTGTAGGGCACGCATTGTATGCGTGCCTCCTGCGGAATGCATGCAATGCATTCCCTACAAGATAACCAAAAATCGCCCCTACATTAACATAAACGGAGGGAAAAGTTATGATTGAGCT
>CAYJAS010000233.1:0-1670 GCA_964367895.1 uncultured Oscillospiraceae bacterium
GAGATTTTGAAGTTGTGTGAACAGTATGGCGATTACGCTGTAAAACTGCGTCGGGATTTTCACAAATACGCCGAGCCGGCATGGCATGAGTTTAGAACGACTGCCAAAATTGCTGAAATTATTGAGCAAAATGGCATGACGGTGCTTATGGGAGCGCAAACGGCAAACAAGCAATTTGCTTACGCATTCCCGAGCGAACAAATAATATCCGAGCAAATAGAGCGTGCACTGGCACAAGGGGCAAATGTTGACTACATAAAACGCATGGAGGGCATAACCGGCCTTACAGCGGTGATTGACACCGGGAAACCCGGCCCTGTTACCGCAATGCGCTTTGACATCGACTGTAACGATGTGTTAGAGTGTGAGCTGTCGGGGCACAAGCCACATGATGAGGGGTTTTCCTCAATAAATCCCATGTGTATGCACGCCTGCGGGCATGACGGGCACACGGCTATGGGCATAGTGACGGCGCTGGTGCTAAACAGCATTAAACAGCACCTTTGCGGAAAAATCAAAATCATTTTTCAGGCGGCAGAGGAAGGTGTCAGAGGGGCGCTCGCCGTCGTTCGTTCGGGCGTGCTTGACGATGCCGACTTTTTCCTTTCCGGACACATCGGTCTTTCGGAGAAAAATGAGCTTTCGGTCTGCACAAATACCGGCGGATTTTTGGCGACCACCAAGTTTGATGTGCAGTTTAGCGGGGTACCCACCCATTCGGGAGTATCCCCTGAAAAAGGCAAAAATGCACTGCTTGCGGCGGCAACTGCGGCGATTGCAATGCACAATATGACGCAAGACGGCAGAGGAGCAGGTCGAGTTAATGTCGGCAAAATGACCGCAGGCAGCGGCAGAAATGTTGTGCCGGATACTGCTCTGCTGTGCGCTGAAACAAGAGGCTATACCACCGAAATAAACGACAACATATACGAAAAGGCACTTAAAGCGGTAAGCGGTGCGGCCGGCATTTATGATGTTGATTTTGATGTCAAAATCATGGGCGGAGCGCAGTCATCGCAAAGCTCGCCCGAACTTAAAGAACAGATTGAAAAGCTGATTTCGGAAAATCTCTGCCCCCCTATAACAAAGCGGACAGACCTTGGCGGTTCAGAGGATGTGACCGTAATGATGAACCATGTCATCGAAAACGGCGGTAAGGCAATGCACATGTTTTTCAACACCGAAATGAAGGGGTCGGCACACAATAGTAGTTTTGATTTTAATGAAAACGTGCTGATATTTGCTGCGAAAATTTACACCATGTGCACATATTTTTTAAATAGAGAGGACAACTGAGATGAAATTTATCAATCCGAAATACGAGGGTATAAACAACGGCCACTATACCCCGGGAATAATTGCAGGAGGTATGCTCTACATCTCCGGCCAACTTTCGATTTGCCCCGATACGCGCAAGGTACCCGAGGGTGGAATAAAGGAACATGCAATGCTCGCCTTTAAAAATCTCGACAGGGTGCTGTGCGAAGCTGATGTAGCAAGAAATAAAGTGGTTAAGTGCAATATCTACCTCTCCGACATAAACGACTGGGACGAGGTAAACGGCCTCTACAGCGACTTTTTCGGCGAGCATAAGCCGGCGAGGATTGTCGTGCCGGCGGGCAAATTGCATTTTGGTTGCCTTATAGAAATCGACGCTATAGCGGAAGTTT
>CAYJAS010000234.1:0-1668 GCA_964367895.1 uncultured Oscillospiraceae bacterium
TTCACCTGTAGGGAATGCATTGTATGCATTCCGCAAGAGGCACGCATACAATGCGTGCCCTACAGCGCCTAAACAATTCACTTCCCCTACAATCGCCAGTCAATTTGCTCTTTGCCGTGCTGCTGCAAAAATGCGTTTGCCTTGCTAAAATGGCCACAGCCGAAAAATCCCCTATGGGCCGACAGCGGACTGGGATGCGGTGCGTTCAATATCAAATGTCTCTCGCTTGTTATAAGCTGCGCCTTTTGCTGTGCCGGCTTGCCCCAAAGGAAAAACACCTTTGGCGAGCTGTCCTGCGACAGCGCACAAATTACCCTGTCGGTAAAAACCTGCCACCCGAGATTTTTGTGTGAATTGGCCTGCCCTGCACGGACGGTCAACACCGTGTTGAGCAGTAAAACGCCCTGCTGTGCCCATGCTTTCAGACAGCCATGCTCGGGATAGGTAAATCCACTTATGTCCGCTTTCAGCTCGGTGAAAATATTGCGCAGTGATGGCGGCACCGCAACACCTCGATTAACCGAAAAGCTCAGACCGTGGGCCTGATGCTCTCCGTGGTACGGGTCTTGCCCGAGTATTACCACTTTTGTATCGGACAGCGAAGTCAGCTTAAGTGCGGCGAAAATATCGTGCGCCGAAGGGTAAATTGTCTCATTTTTATACTCAAGAGCGAGCCGATTTCGCAAGTTCGAATAATGCTCCGAAGCAAAATAATCACTCAGCACCTTGTCCCAATCATTGCCGATTTTTATCATAAATACCACCTCAGCCGGTTTTGTAAGTTTATTGTAAGCATATTTTAACATATTAGTTACAAAAAAACGATAGCTAAACGCCAAATTATGTGATATACTATTACCATACTACATGCTAACGACTACTTGGGAGGCTTTTTTTGCAAACCATGTCACTTGTGACCGGAGAGCGAATAAGTTAAGAAGATGGGATATCTTAACGGGGCACCCCCGAATAAACGGAGGAAAAGTATGGATTACTTGGACAAAATCAAACAAGCCGCTTTAACTGTGGCAAAAAAAGGCGGAGAGCTTGCAAAGTATGCAGGCGAAAAGGCGAGCGACACCATAGAGGTGACAAAGCTCAACACCGCTATCAGAGCTGAGCGCAGTAAAATCGCACAGGCGCAAGCCGACATAGGCAAACTCGTTTGGGACGCTTTCTGCGAAGGCGAGCAGTTCTCAGAGGAGGTAAATGCGCTTTGCGAGAGCATCAAAGAAGCGGCAGCGGTCATCGTGCTCAAAGAGCAAGAGATCGAAACCCTCAAAGCTCCTTCAGAGGAAGAAGAGCAAGAGGGCTGTGGCTGTGATGAGCAGTGCACTTGCAATCCCGCTTGCGTACAATGCGGTGAGCCGCTCAATTATGATGCACGCTTTTGCACCTCATGCGGCGCAAAGGTAGAGCTTATGGAAACCTCGCCCGAAAGCTGTGCTTGCGCTTCAGAAAAAGCACCCGAGGCATCATGCTGTGGCGACGAGCCCTGCGAGTGTAGCGATGAAGCTTGCGAGTGTAGCGACGAGCAAAAACCTGAATAATACCTAAATAGCACACAAAATCCACCGCAAAACAATTGCGGTGGATTTTTTCACACCATTAGGGTGTCCCCTACATACCCCTGTAGGGCAAGGGCTCTGCTCTTGCCGAATACAAAAA
>CAYJAS010000235.1:0-1639 GCA_964367895.1 uncultured Oscillospiraceae bacterium
TTCCAGTTTAAATAACGGTTAATATCTTCGATAGCGTCGATGATTGTGCCTCTGTTTTCTACATTTTCCCGGAGTTCTTTTAGGATGTATGGTTTTACAAGTCGCTTACTGAGCTTGTTGTGGTTGCGAGCGATATATGAAAGCCCTAAAATTGCATTGCACCTAATATCATCATTGTTGTGTGTTGCTAATATTAAACAAATATCTTGTGCTTGGCGCCATTTCTCGTGATATTCACCAGCACTTAGTGGCACGAGTAATAGTTCATCAATATTATTTCTTGTAATGATGTAGTGCATTTCTTTGAGTGTTAGTTTTGCAAGTTGATTGTATTCTCTTTTTTTAGTATTCGTTGATACAATTTGTTTGCGTAAACGTACAGTCATTATTATAGGTATTTTTTCGTTTTCTAAAGGCGTTTCTTCAAAACCGTCTATTACAAAGCCTGCATTTAAAGCTGTGTTAAAGATGTCAGTTATTGGGCGATGAAAATAGTTTTGTTCTACAGGTTGCCCTTCTACAGCTACGCCTTTGTATGTGTAGTTTGATAAATAGTCACCGTTTTCAAAAGTAAAACATGGATGATGTGTTGTAAAAACAAAAACACCCTCATCATCAAGCATTTGATGAACTGCTTTAAATAACGGTTTGATATCAACAATATCCATAACAGCCATATTTGAAACAGCTTTTGTGAATGGTTGGTCGCCCTGCAATTTAAGCAACTCTGCATAGTTAGCTGCATCACAAACATGAAAACTCACCCTATCTAAGACAGCGTGTCGACGCTTTTTTGCAAGTTTAATCATCTTTTCGCTATAGTCAAAGGCAACAACTTTTGCACCTAGATTAGCCATGCGGGCAGAAAAGTTACCGTTACCACATGCGATATCAAGCACATAGTCGTTTTCATTTATTTTTAAAAGTTTCTCTACATTTGGTCTAACAATATCTCTGTGAAAAAAGTTTGAATCGTCACCCATGTAGTTATCCCAAAACTCTGCGTTTGCTTCCCATGCTTGTAATCCATTATTTTTCATAGTTATGACCTTTTAGTTATTGTATATGCTTGTGAATCTTGAAACTATTTATCAACTAAAGATTTTTTGATAAAGTTATCACACTGCTCTTGCGTGATTGTTATAGAATCAATTTTATCAGTTGCTAAGTTATCTGCTTTAATGATTGTATCATAACCATTAAAGTTTTTAAACTCAAAATCTTGATATAGTTCATAACTTCCGTCTATACGTTCATTTAGGCTTACAATTTTTATATCATTCATCGGGTTTGAAAAATCGACTACCAACACATCCCACGGACAAGCCCAAATGCATGCTTCTACAAAAGCGTACTTAGTTTTTTGATTATAGTGCAAATCTGTCCAGATGAAATCCTCTTCACCATTCAACACACGCTCAGGAAAGTAGCGATAAAAACTCTTATCTATAGTATCATAAACAGAATAGCCATATAAATCTTCTTTGAATACTATGAAGCGTTTACCTGAACTATCATCAATAAATGTACCACAGAAAACAACATGCGAGTCGATTGTTTCATACTCAAATAATAACTCACTACCATGATACACTTTTGTCAAATGATATTCGCGTTTAGATTTATTAGCTAATTCAAT
>CAYJAS010000236.1:0-1631 GCA_964367895.1 uncultured Oscillospiraceae bacterium
CCTCTTGCGCCCCAATTCGCTACCAAGCGTTCCGGGCCTTCAAGCACAATGTCCGGAGCATCTCTTCGTTCAATGGCTTCTTCAATTTGGGCATCACCCGTTGCAAAATCAAGTATCTTTACATTGACAGTGATATCAGGATACAATTTATTAAAATCTTCAACAAAACCTTTCACTATATCTTCATTTCCGAAATCGCCTATTGGAAAGGTCCAAAAGTCAATTTGGGTAGCGCCGGTTTGCGTATTATCACTTTCTGGTATTTGTGGCTCAGGTTTTGGGTTAGGTGTAGGCACATTGTCTTCACCGGGCACACAAGATGTAGTTGACAAAAGCAATAAAACACAAAGAGAGCATGTCAAAAATCTTCTTAACATAATGAAAATCCTTTCAAAAAATCTTCGTTGGTTGCAGCAGAGTTCTTTATGTTTTGTCCCCAAACAATAACCCTCTTGGCGTTTATTTAAAAGCAAATTTATAGCCTTATTCTTTATAATAATTATACCTCTACTTACTTGCAAAGTCAACCGTGTTATAATTTTATCGATTTTATGTTCTAATTTTATACAATATAACCTATTTCGCTTTATACCAATTTAAATCGATGAGTTATATTTGTTCTTGCTTGCTAATCGTTTGCAAAGAGGGCAATTTCCGGGTGGTATTATTAGTTCGTATTTTGCCATAGATAATACTTGTAATCAGCACATCAAAGGTATGCTTCTTTATGATAAGGCATGAAAATATAGATTCTTATATAAATTAGTGCATAATATTGCACTGATTTTTGCTCTTAAACTAAAACAATACCCCTACAAGACCACACCTTATAGGGGTATTGTTTATTATGCGTAATATTAAGCTTTTTTTCTCTTAGGTAGAAGAATCAAAATGCCGATAAAGGACAGCACCATGCTGATTAGATATCTGCTCCAAGCGGTGGCATCGCTTGTGTTGGGAACGCCGAGCGGAATGGGATTACCCTCTATATCAAAGACTATCTCATCTTCCTCAAAGCCTTCGGGTATGGGCAACCATCCAAGCGGTACATCGTTTTCGTCAACAATAAGCCCCTCCGGCGTTACTTCTGCGCCATCAGGCACTTCTTCAAGAGTGGGAAGGCCTTCGTCGCCTCTGTCAAGTCCTTCCGGAGTTGTCGGTTGCACAGGCTCTGCTACCCATGTTGCCGTGATGATAATATCACCGCTTTCCGGATCTACTGTCTGTTCATAGCCGGTAAAGATAAAGCCCTCTCTTGTCGGGTCAGGGACGGTTGTGTCAATTGTGATGGTGAGATCACCTTCAAAGCCGGGGTTTGCACCGCCTGTGTTGTCGACTGTGATATTTGTGCCGGGCACAAGGCCGGTGATAGTGTCGCTTGCAGTGTCATCGGTACCGTCAAGCGCTTCATTATAGGTGACGCTGACCGTGCCCTCCTCCGGCACCCATGTTGCGGTGATAGTAATATCGCCACTTTCCGGGTCTATATCATTTTCATAACCGGTGAAAATGTGGTTTTCTTTTTCCGGGTCGGGGACGGTTGTGTCAACTGTGATAGTGACATCACCTTCAAAGCCGGGATTTGTACCGCCGTCATTGTCGACTGTGATATTTGTGCCGGGCACAAGACC
>CAYJAS010000237.1:0-1624 GCA_964367895.1 uncultured Oscillospiraceae bacterium
TAATTTGCAAATCTGCAGGGAATTTATACGGAAATGGACACGAATACTTTGCCGCAGACGATGACGACGAAAATGCAATTTACGGCTATTACAGATACAGCGACTATGAAAACTACATAGTGAGCGAAAATCCCGACGAAAACTCACCACTTGCAAGATATTTGGGTAGAGAGGACGAAATTACACGCAGGGTTGAGTCGGGCGGTGTGCTTGCGGACTATGACTTTATGGCTAATATTGACGAACCCACGGTTTCTGAACGAATTATCGTGGTGGGATCTATACAAAATAATGGCGATGGATATTCGGTGCCAGACTCGAGCTGTGCAGGGCAGCGCGTCGATGTTGTCGCTCCCGGGGTGAAAATATACTCTACGTTTCAAGATAACGGTTACAAAAATTATAATGGGACGTCTATGGCAACGCCCCATGTAAGCGGTGTTGCAACCATGCTATTTGGCATTAACCCAAACCTTGACGGTGCTCAAGTAAAACAGATAATTGTAGACTCGGCACAGCGGGGCGGAGACCTTATCACACAAGATGATTATTCATACTACTTACTCAGAGCGGATTTGGCAGTACAGGGAGCGGTGGAGTTTGAAAGTACACAGACCGAATCAGTGCAAGGTACGGAACCGGGACAAAACGATTCTCCGCAAGTGCAAAATGTAGATTACAGCCTTTATACAAAGGACGAGAAGATTAAGGACACCATGCTTAATCGTGATGACATGTATCAAAATAAAGGGTTTTTAGTGGATATAGACGGCAATGGTGTGGACGAGCTAATCATGCTTTACACCTTGGAGTCGGATGGTTTCCCGCAATTTTGCGCAAGTGTTTACACTATTTCAAACGGTGCAGTAGTCCCGCTTTTTGTAGACCATGTGTTCTATCCCCAGGCAGGAGGTCCTTCAGGCGGTATTCAGATTCTTGAAAAGGATGGGAATCGATACATTATGATGTTTTCTGCCTTTGGCGAATACGGGCAGCAAGCTATGCTAAAATGGGGAAACCGCGAAATACACCTCTACGAAAATGAAAAGCTAACATTAACGGATGAACTGAGTTTTGAGTATACATCTAACGAACCGGATGGAAGTATAACGGATGCAAGTGCAGTGATGAACGGCGAGATCCGCTCCTATGACGAATATTTGAGTTATATGGAAAGCTTTACTGTAATTTCCACATTCGAGGAATACGGGCAGAATGATGGTGGAATTGCTCTTGAGCATCTGTATTTGGAACTTTCGGGAGAAGCGCCCACTCTTAACACAGAGAAAATCACCGTGGATACACTTGTGGGTGTTTGGGATCAAGCGGGCAATAAATACTCATCTAACGGATATGAATTTATTAAGATTACAGACGGTGGCGACGGACTTTATGAGATTATGGTAGGCTGGCTTAGAAGCGAGGGGTACATTGGTACATTTTCTGCAGATGACTTTGTGCATGTGGACAACGGAAACATCATTTACTATGATGTCATTGTCACATGGAACGAAGCCTCGGGCGGAGGGCAAAGCACGTTTAGTGCAATGTTTGACGAGATAGAAGATGGCAGAATGTTTTGGACTACCGAATCGGGCAGAGGAAGCATGTTTGAATTTGTGGA
>CAYJAS010000238.1:0-1609 GCA_964367895.1 uncultured Oscillospiraceae bacterium
CCCCCCCCCCCCCCCCCCCCCCCCCCCCCCCCCCCCCCCCCCCCCCCCCCCCTTTTGCATGTTGGGTCTCCTTTTCGGTTTAAAATTGGAGAGCACCTATTGATTGGTGGTCAATAGGTGCTCTGTGCCGTCAAGTGGTCATTGCCGCTCAACACTAATCTACCGTTTAGGCAAAATTAAATTCATATACTGTAAAATTTCGCTTTCAAGCCCTGTGTCTTGTAGTTCTTTTGCAAGCTCAAGGGCTTTTTTGTAATACTCCATAGCTATTGTGGCTTTGCCCAAATTATAGTGAATGATGCCGACACTCAGCATTGCATTGGCCGTTTCGCCATGGTTTTCGCCATGCTTTTTTAGATGTATTTGCAAAAGCTTTTCATAAAACTCCAAGGCTATCTCGTTTTCCCCCGATTCACTGTAGGTATAGGCAAGATTTCTGATGGATAGGATGGTATCATCATGTAGCTCGCCCAGTGTTTCAAGGCGGATGGCGAGGGTTTTGTGATACAATTGAAAGGCGGACTGATAATCTCCTATCTTACTATATGTAAAGGCTAAATTGTTAAAACTTTGTGCCGTGATGGGGTGGTTTATCCCGTGGATTTGCTCTCGGATTTTTATGGCTTTGTTATGCAGTAGCACCGCCTCATGATAATGTTCATGGTCGCAAAAATACGTTGCGATATTATTGCAAATTGTTGCCGTGTTTTCTGTGTGGACATCTTCCATCAGCTCATGCGCCTTCATGAAATACAGGAATGTCTGCTCCGAATCGTTTAATTCTTGATAGATGCGCCCCATGCTGTTGTAAACTTCCATCATCTTTTGCCCGTCCACATCTTTAAGGGCTAAAATTTTATGGAAGGCGTCGAGCGCTCTTTCATACTCCTTGGCCATAAAGCAGGAATTTGCAATATCGTATAGGCAATCAAAAACTTCACAGCTATTCTCACCAAAGCATTGTATATGGATATTTAGTAATTTTTCGGCGATTTCATCGGCTTTATCCCATATTTTCAGATGCAGATAACAAAGGAATTGGGAGTGGTAGCAGTCCAGGGTATACCCGTCCTCCTCCCCCATTACCTCCTTATAAATCCACAAAGCTTTTTGCTCCATCTCCAAGGCAGGCTCATATTCTTCGGTTTTTATATAAAGGGAAGCCATATAAGAATATATCTTTGCCGTTTCCAGATGCTCGCCCAAATCCTCTTCGCTTTGGGTGCGTGCTTTTTCTAAAAATTCGAGCGATTTATCAAACTCACCCAATCTCATATACAGATTTCCAATATAAGAATAAAGTCTATATATCTCGATATTATCTTCTAATTCTACGGCATGACTTATCTGCAAAGCTCTTTCATAAAAGCTAAGGGCGGTGCCGTACTTGAGCAAATTCTCATAAATGACGGCAATATTTCTACAGGCGATGGCGATCTCTTCGTGCTCCGCCCCATAAATTTGCTCCTTAATTTCAAGCGATTTTGTGTAGTAATGCAGGGCCTGCGTATACTCTTTTTCGGCGTTGCAAGCAAAGGCTTGCTCGTCATAAGATTTTGCCTGCTGTAGCATTTTGTCCTTCATTTTTGCTCCTTTGGGTTGGGGGCTT
>CAYJAS010000239.1:0-1582 GCA_964367895.1 uncultured Oscillospiraceae bacterium
GAAGACCAAGAGCTTTATATCCATGTGACAAGCTCGTTGAATGCCCCAGTTTTTGCGAAAACAGCAGCAACAAATGGTGGCTATATTATCACAGATAAAGCGGATATAACAAGCACAGGCACTGCAACTGCGACTGAAAGTGATATTGAAAACCACATTTATCGTGGGAATTTTACAACAGGAATTATTGTGAGTGGTGGAGGCGTGTTTGAAGTTTCGGCAACTCCGAAAACGCTTACAGCTGCGCTAGACACAGAATTATACGATTTCCTAGGAAGCAAAATAAGCGATATGCCAGACTATTCATGGAAATCACAGGTAGAAGGCGGAGCTGAAGCGCCTCTGAGTGATACAGGCTCTACTGTGAGTGCAGATATTGATGAAATTGGAACAACGACATATAGTTCAGAACTTCCATTTGTGCATCAATTCGATTCTGTTAATATGCAGGATGAAGACTTATTCCTAAAAGTTGAGCAAGTGAGAGAACTTCCGGAAGCCCCTGGATATCGTTATAGCATCACGCAAAACTTTAGCGCAACAGGCAGCACGGACGTAGTCGTTGTGGTTGAAGGGACAGAAATTTTTGAAGTGACCTTCGAGAAAACGCCTGATGGCACAAGTAGCGATAGTGATGACTTGACCGTTCAAAAAGTACCGAGTGGTGACAAAGCAAAAGACCCAACTGAATACTACGACAATGACGACGACGTAACTGACGGCAAAATCGAAGAGCCCGACGCTTGGACAAAAGAACCAAATAATCCAAATACTGCTTGGAACTTTGATAAAGATACAGTAGATGAGGATATCACTCTTTATCCATATTATGAACCAGGACACAAAGTTATTTTCACAACAGAAGATAATGACCCAGATAATCCATACACCATTCAAAAAGTGGAAGATGGCGAGTATGCGACCGAGCCTAACCAATTTGAAGATGGTTTCCCAAGTGTCGAAGACGATGATTATGTTTTTGCTGGTTGGTACACAGAAGCTAATGGACAAGGAGAGAAGTTCGACTTCTATAACACCCCAATAGTAAATGACTTGGTACTATATCCCCTCTTTATTGGTTACAATGATTCTTATGAGGTCTATTTTGAACTCCCATCCAGCACTTTAGATACTGAATCCATATCATATAGTAGCGATGGCTTTTACGATCGATATAACCCTTATAGTGACACTATCGAGAGTGACTTCTACCACGTTGCACTTGTCCCTGAAGATGAAGTTGTCATTCAACCTCAAGACCCAGTTGTAGCAGGTAAGAACTTTGTAGGCTGGTATATTGTCCAAGTCACTGAAGAAGACGACGAAGACGAAGACGACTATTTTGTTATATTAGATGGTTCAGAAAATAAATATGACTTTGATTCATTCGTAACTAACTATGATTTATATGATGGGTACGTCCTAATCCTCTACCCAGTGTTTGAAGATGGCTACGTTGTAACCTTTGAAGATGAGACCAAAGACACAACCGATGGCAAGCATCACGACCAAGTAACCGTTGAAAAGAATACACCTGTAGGTGAACCAACAGAGCCAACTTCAAGTGATCCAAACAAAGAAT
>CAYJAS010000240.1:0-1579 GCA_964367895.1 uncultured Oscillospiraceae bacterium
ACACCGCCCTCTACAAGCTGTGCATATGCGTCAAGTGAGCGTGTTTCTGCAGAAATGATGCTGTATTTGATGGGTAATTTCTCATTTGAGGGTTTTGAAGGTTCTGTCATGCTAGTCAAATATGCAAGCGTCGCGCCAAACTCAGAAGCAGAAAACAAATCTCGCTTCTTACAATATTCCATCGCTTTCAGGAGGTCGTCACGCTTGTATTTGGCCTGTAATTTAAGCAAAATGCCGAGTTGGTCACGCGTGTATCGCGGTTTACGAGAAATGATTTCACATACGAAAGCTTGGGCATCATTATGACTACCAAACCCTTCTAACACACGCGCAAAAAGCGCCTCATACTTCGTATTTCGCTCACGCTCGGGATGGCTGTTGCGCACTGATTTTCCCACTCCGTTTGCAAGTGGAAGTTGTTCGAGGAGCTCTCCTGTTTCGGCATCAAAAAAAGAAATAGTCTTGCCGTTTTCCTCAATTCTTGCTTGCCGACTCGGGCGATAGGTACCCTTCGGCATCGAATAGCGGTTTTGCTTGTACATGACCACATTGTTCTTTCGAATCAGTGCAATGCGCGGAATCCTTACCGATTCGCCCAATTGAGGGGCCGGTTTTAGGTGCTTTTGTTCTTCCAGAAACGCCACAGATGGTATGATTTTAGTCGTATTGTGAATCTGTCCGTTTCCGGTACGCTCCAGCCACATGAGCCCCTCGCTATTGAGTTTGGCCGTACTGTAGAATGTACGATATGCCAGAAAGTTGCCCTTAATGTACTTAATCACAGCCTCGATCTTCCCCTTGCTTTCCGGGTCGTGGCCGCGGCATAGGCGCACCGTGAAGCCTACATAATTCTTGTAGTTTTCAAACGCTTCCGTAAACATAATATCACCGCCGTTCTCGCTCACCACCATAACTCGATCTTGGTCGTAAACAATCTCAGTCGGTCGCCCTCCGAAAAATCGGAAGGCGGCATCATGCGCACGATTGAAGCGCTCTGCCGTGTAGGGTTCTGTTTGGAATTGCATGAATTTATGTCGACTGCTCGAGAGCACCATGGCGAATATGTAAACCTTCACCCTACTTCCGTACGCGTCGAGCATGTTTTTTACGCCCATGTCCACCTGCGCCTGATGGCCAAGCGGCGTTTCTGCCACTTCGGCGTATTGCCGTATCTGATGTGGCGTTGGAAGTCCTTCTTCCACGCGTAAATCTGCCACAAATCGGCGTACTGTGCGGTATTTTGGCTTGAAATTCTGAATCATTTCGAGTAGTTGATCGTAAATCACCGCGCTTGTAATCTCGCGATGCGCGTGCAGCTTCTCCAAAATGACATCGCGATAGGGTGCCATGCACCGCTCCCGTTCCTTGCTTGCAACCAGATATGCAGTATATTCTGCTTCATTCATATCCCAGTATTTTCGCACCGTTTTTGAGTCCAGCCCCAATTCTCGCGCTGCGCGTGCCTTCTTGTATCCCATTCTTTTCCGTTTCTGTATCTCTATGTACATTTCTACCCCTACCATTTCCGCCCTCCGCCTACTCGTTTTACCAAGTATAATTCAAGGGCTCTCTTTTTTCA
>CAYJAS010000241.1:0-1570 GCA_964367895.1 uncultured Oscillospiraceae bacterium
TTTTTCAATTTTTCCATCTTTACAATTTGTTTTGATTTTTTGCTTTTTTTCTTAATATTTCTGTAGCATAATATAAACACGGCAAGAGACAAACACTACATCAAAAAACAAATTGAATTATACGGAGGCAAAATTATGAAACATCAAAACCAAGACGATTACATCTACAGCATTGACCCTTACCTTGAATTTAAAAAGAGCAAGAAAAAAGGCGCAAAAAAAGCCTTTAAGGCAATCGGCACGGTCGCACTGGCACTGGTCATATCACTTTCCTCGGTAGGTGGATATATTTGGTATGATAACAACTACGGTCAACAGCCGGAGAGCATCGCTTCCCCGACACCGACGGCGACACAGGTTGAAAACCGTGTATATTATGAGCTGTCCACCGAGGAGTCGGCGCTGACGCTACCGCAGGTTTTTCAAAAGGCGGCACCGTGGGTGACCTATATAGAGGTACAAGTCGAAGTTCCGTCAAACGGATTTTATGCTGCCCAGTACGGTAGCGGAACAGGCACCGGCATAGTCATGACAGAGGACGGCTATATAATGACAAATCACCACGTTGTCGAGGACGGCACCACCTTCCACGTGACCACTCATGACGGAGTGAGATATGAGGCCGAGCTTGTAGGCTCTGACCCCAGCACCGACATCGCAGTGCTCAAAATTGACGCCACCGGGCTTGACGCCGCAGAGTTTGGCGACAGTAGCGAGATAATCGTCGGCGAGCCGGCAATCGTTATCGGAAATCCGCTGGGCGAGACATTTTGGCAGAGTATGACCGAGGGAATAATTTCGGCGACCGAGCGCACAATTGAGAGCGAGGGCTATATAATGTCCCTTATCCAGACCAGTGCCGCTGTCAACCCCGGCAATTCGGGCGGCCCGATGATAAACAGCCGTGGTCAGGTTATCGGCGTAATCAACTCCAAAATCGGAGCTGAAGATGTCGAGGGTATCGGCTTTGCAATCCCGGTAAACACCGCCCTTAGAGTGGCACAAGATTTGATTGACACCGGTTATGTCTCAAGCCGTCCCATGCTTGGCATTACCGTGCAAAGCATCACCGCTGAGCAGGCGGCGGCATATGGCCTTGACAGCTCCGATGTCGGCATAACCGTGCAGGAAGTGCAAGAGGGTAGCGCCGCCGAGCTGGGTGGAATGAAAATAGGCGATAAAATTGTAGCTATCGGCGGTATCGAGGTCGAAAGTTCGGCCGAGTTTATATATGAAAAGGATAAATATTCGGTCGGCGACACCGCAATCGTCACTGTCATTCGTGACGGCCAAAGTTTAGACCTGAGCATTACCCTTCAGGGCTCAACACAGGCACAGTAATTGTAACATCCGCTACCCAATAGGGTAGCAAGAACAGTCTTCCCGGGGCGATGGGAGACTAAGTGTGCATGATTTACAGCTCATCTCGTGCGTGCTTATACTCCCATCGACCCAAATCTATGTAGATAAAGACGGTGCTCGAAAGAGCACCGTCTTTGTGTGTTTGGATATACAACGGGCGGGGGTAATATTGTAGGGCAAGGGCTCTGCTCTTGCCGTGTGGTGGCGG
>CAYJAS010000242.1:0-1562 GCA_964367895.1 uncultured Oscillospiraceae bacterium
ACTCTACCACAGGAGGCTCTTTTTTTCTATTGTCCGTTTTTACTGGTTCTGTTCAAACGGTGACCGCCTTTTTATGCACAAGTTAAGTTTATAAAGCTCGACACTCGTTCGAGCCACACCCTAAAATCCTCTTGCATCTATTTTGACCGCTCTCTCCATATAAAGTGGTCAAAATAGATGCACACTGGAAAAACCCAGTGTGCATCGGCCTTTGCGGGCTTTTTGACCGCTAAAAAAACAGTGTGTTTTTCATAGATGCATTTGGGGCATTTCGGCGTATTTTGTGACTCGAACAGGCACCTGTGGCAAAACATATTTATTTTGCTACTTCAGATGCATTGTTCAGCATACTGTAAATATTTTAAAAAAGCGATGGACTTTTAATCCATCGCTTTTGTTTTGATTACTTATCCGATTTAAGTCCGGCTCCGCACATAGGGATGATTGAATCTGTCGTCTCCGGGTGCTTTTTCATATACTCAACATATGCGGCATATGTCGCCGCAGTGGTATGTTCGCAGTAAATGCCCTTCTTTGCAAGCTCTGCACGAGCCGGCAAAATATCTTGCTCCTTCGCCGTTATCACCTCAAAGCCGTACTTTTTGACATAGGCCAAAATCTCCTTACCTCGCATAGGGACACCTATGGCAATGCCTTCAGCATAGGTCGGCTCGGGTGTGATACTTGCCGGAACGTCAGCATTTTGCTCAAATGCCGTAAACAGTGGTGCGCATTTTTCGCTTTGCACCACGATAATATTGGGCATCTCGGTTATAATTTCGGCTTTGACAAACTCCTCAAGTGCAATTATTGTACCTAAAAACAAAGTTCCGTTTCCGACCGGAATAAAGATATTTTTTGGCAGCCGCCCAAGCTGCTCGTAAATCTCGTAAATATATGTCTTGGTTCCCTGATAAAAAAATGGGTTGTATACATGGTTTGCGTAATACATGCGCTCACTTTTCGCCTTGTTTCGGCAAACATCGGCGCAGTTGTCACGTGAGCCGGGAACAACATTTACTTTAGCTCCGTGGGCCTCTATCATGTTGATTTTCTTGGGAGAGGTACCCTCCGGCACAAAGATTTCACACTCGACGCCCGCCTTGGCACTGTATGCGGCAACGCTGTTTCCGGCATTGCCACTGCTGTCCTGCACAACGCTTTCCACGCCGATAGAATTGCAATGGCTTATCAGCACAGCTGCACCCCTGTCTTTAAAGGAAAGAGTCGGCATAAAATAGTCCATTTTAAGCATGAGTTTATCGTCAAAGCTGACTATCGGGCTCAATCCCTCGCCGAGGGTAATCGGCTGATTATCTCCCGAAAGCGGAAGAAATGCCTTGTAACGGAAGATGGTCCAGTCGCTTTTGTCTATCAAGTCAAGCGAAAATGCAGGAGGGGTAAAGTCAAGATTCCAAAGTCCACCGCACCTACAGTTTTGCTCTGTGGTTGAAACTTCAGCCGCCTCACTGCAGGTGTTGCAAATATATTTCATGATTTCCCTCCTAAACTTCCGCTATAGCGTCGATTTCTATAAGGCAACCAAAATGCAATTTGCCCGC
>CAYJAS010000243.1:0-1558 GCA_964367895.1 uncultured Oscillospiraceae bacterium
TTAGGGAATACGGAAGATTGTGCGTTTTGGGACAGATTTCCGTCGTCTGCGGACGAAGGTCTGTAGGGGCGGATTCTATATCCGCCCGAATCCCCTCGCCGTCTCCCCTACTCGGTTTTAACCTCGATTTCAATAACCCTTCTGGCCTCTGCCTTGGTCACCTTTATGCGCAAATTATCCCAAAAGAAACTCTCGCCCTCCATCGGAATATATCCCAATTTGCTGACTATCCAGCCGCTGACCGTTGCGGCGTTGCACTCCTCTTTAATGTCAAACATTCTGAACATCCTGTCGATATCCAGCCCACCGCCGATGCGATAACTGCCATCTTCAAGGGGCTCCATCTCCTGAATAATTTCATCGTGCTCATCCCAAATATCGCCGACAAGCTGCTCGACAATATCCTCCAAGGTGACTATACCCACCGTACCGCCGAACTCGTCTGAAATGACCGCAATATGGGCATTTTTGGCCTGCAAAAGGCGCAAAAGGCTGGGCACTTTTATGTTCTCTGTGGCAAACAGCACCTGCTTTTTAAGCTCATTTAGCTGCGCATTCGGATTTCTGTAAAAATCCTTCAAATGCACCACGCCGACTATGCTGTCGATGGTGTCACGATAGACCGGCAGACGGGAAAATCCGGTCTCGTCAAAGGTCAGGCGAATGAGGTCACGGTCGGCCTCCTCAGGCACGCCGGTAATGCCTGTTCTCGGGGTCAAAATATCGCTTGCGCAAAGGTCGTTAAAGTCCATAACGCTGTGAATAAGCTCGCTGTCCTGTTCGTCAATTCCACCGCTCTGTGCCGCCTCATCGACCATGGTCATAAGCTCCTGCTCGGTGATGCCGGTCTCCCCTTTTACCTTGAAAACTTGGGCTAAAAAGGCCTTCCAGCGTGAGAAAAACCAGTTTATCGGCTTGAGCACAATGCCCAGCAGTTTAATGGGTGATGCCACCGCCATTGCATAGCGCTCGGGCATCTCTTTTGCCATGCTTTTGGGCGAAATTTCGCCGAAAATAAGCACCAGCACGGTCATTACCGCCGTTGACACGGTTGCGCCCAAATCCTGTCCCAGCAAATCGACAAACAACAAAGTGGCTATCGCCGTACTTGCGATGTTTACAATATTGTTGCCCACCAAAATTGTGGTCAGCAGGCTGTCATAATCCTGCGCCAAATCGAGGGCCTTTGCAGCCTTTTTACTGCCCGCCTGCGCCAGATTTTTGAGCTTGATTTTGTTTAGCGTTGAATATGCCGTCTCGGTCGCCGAGAAAAATGCAGACAGCATGATGCAGATACACAGAACGACTATTCGCCCCAGTTGACCTTCCATTTTAAAAAAGTCCTCCTAAAAAATTGCAACGGCCTTGCTTTATGGCACGACAAAAAGGCATATTCCCCTCGCCTGTGGCGTGGAATGTGCCTTTTTTAAAAAACTTGTATAATCGGCTTTTACTGTCGCCGCTACTGTCGTCCATAAAACGAGCAAGCCTCTGCTTTCAAAATAAGTATAGCGGCATTATAAGGGATATTTACCAATTTGTCAACCCCCACACGGTG
>CAYJAS010000244.1:0-1541 GCA_964367895.1 uncultured Oscillospiraceae bacterium
ACGGCGGGCGATTCGTGAATCGCCCCTACATTGTTGGTTCAGCATTGTGCGAATATGGGCATATCTTTTAGCGGCTTTTAATATTGTTTTTTAGGTCGTTTATCATTGCTTGCAGTTTTGTATCGGATACCAAACTGTCGGTAATACTTCTTATGCTGTACAGCACGGTCGAATGGTTTTGCGCAACGGCGCTGCCTATTGCCGGCAAACTGAGCGGTGTCATCTCACGCATAAGGTAAATGGCAATTCGCCTCGGGAGAAGTACATCTTTAGCTCTGCCTTTTGCGATAATGCTCTCGGGGGTCATGTCAAAAAAGGTTGCGACCTCCTCCAAAATCAGCTCGGCCGTCGGGTTTAAACCGGGACGCTCTTTGAAGATGTCCTTTATAGCCTCTTGAGCTAGGGCAAGGTCAACATCTTGCTCCATCAGAGTGTGCATTGCGGCGATATTGCGCAAGGTGCCCTCTATCTCACGGACATTGTTGGTTATCGAGCTGGCGACAAAGTTTATAACCTCGGGCGGAAGACTGAGCCCCATTATCTCGGCTTTGGAGTGTACAAGGGCAATTCTCGTTTCAAGGTCGGGCGACTGAATGTCGGCAAGTATGCCCATTTCAAATCGGCTTGTCAAACGCTCGGACAAAGTGGCTATCTCCTTGGGTGGACGGTCAGAGGTAAAGACCATCTGCTTGCCTGCCTGATGAAGCGATTCAAAGGTGTTGAAAAACTCCTCCTGCATTTGGGTTTTTCCGGCCATAAACTGAATATCATCGACCAAAAGAAGGTCGGCACGGCGGTATTTTGCGCGAAACTCGGCAAATCCGGTGCGTATAGCCTCTACAAGCTCGTTCATGAAATCCTCACTCTTTATGTAAACGATGCGAGCCTGTGAACGCTGTTTTCTGACATGGTTTCCAATGGCAAACAAAAGATGTGTCTTGCCAAGTCCCGACCCACCGTAAATGAGCAGGGGATTGTACTGCTTGCCGGGATTTTCGGCCACCGTCTTTGCCGCCATATAGGCGTAACGATTGCTGGTGCCGACGACATAATGGTCAAAGGTGTAGTTTACATAATGGTCGTTTGCCTCTTTGCGCCAATAATCGGCATCGTCACCGAAGACAAAGAGGGGGGTGCACGGTTCTTTGATGATAAAGGAAAGTATTTCGGTGCAAATCTCTTTAAATTGGGTGTTTAGCGTTTCTATAAGCACCGGGTTAAAGGTCTCGAGCACGAAAAGTCCATCGCGAAGCATGACCGGCTGTAAATCGCCCAAAAAGGGCTCTATAACCGAGTCGGGCTTGTGCCCTCGCAGGTTCTTTTTCATGGCGTCGAGCAGTGCATCGGGTGTGATAAACATTGCAAGCGGTTCCTTTCGTTTGGGTTTGTTAAATATAGAAGTTATTGTATCACAAAGTGAGGGAAATATCAAAGGAAATCGGTGTCTTGACAGGGGTGCTTTTATAATTCCCACACATTATATAATAAAAAGGCGATTAAAGGAAGAAAAATCGGCAAATATTTTACATATTTTTTGAAAT
>CAYJAS010000245.1:0-1513 GCA_964367895.1 uncultured Oscillospiraceae bacterium
ACCGAAGACGCAATAGTCGAACTATTGAAGCAAAACAAAACCTACAAGTAAATAGAAATATTTACTATACGCGCATATTGACATTACGTTTAAATGTATGTAGTATAAATATGTTCAGCATTTCTTAAAACCAGTACTAATTATGCTTAAAAGGAGATATTGTGGATAATATTGAGCTTAGTATTATAATTCCTGTTTATAACATTGAAAAATATATTGGGGAGTGCCTACTTTCTATATTAGAAATTAGAGATATAAATTACGAAATTTTAACTATAAATGACGGCTCAGCTGATTCTAGTCAGGAAATTATCGACAAAATAAGCGCTAATAATAATTGTATCAAAACTTTTGTGAAGACAAATGGTGGGGTTTCTGATGCTAGAAACTATGGACTATTACAAGCGCAAGGCGAATATGTTTGGTTCATCGATGGTGATGATGTTGTTGATCCTGCTGCATTTGAGGAGTTTTATTCTGAATTGAAGGGTGAAAACTTAGATGTCGCATTAGGTAACTTTAAAAGATTTGAAGACGGAAATAATGAGTTATCTCCTAATAGAAAGCTTGCTATAAGTAATAAAGTCTTAACAGGTGAAGGTTATTTAAAACTATCAAATGGCGTTGTTGACGTTTACCCATGGAGAATTATATATCGCAGAAGCTTTCTTGTAAATAACCAAATATATTTTGAAACCACAGTCGCTCAAGAAGATACACTATTTTATCCTCTAACGCTTTTAAAAGCTGAGCGTGTCAAGTATTATGATGTTTATTTTTATCTATACAGGATAGCTAGAGAGGGTTCTTTTACTACTGATGAGCATAAACATATCGAGAAAAAGCGAACAAGTATGCATAAGATAGTGAGCATTTTGATTGATAACCTAGAGTTTGTGAATAATTCCCCAGTTATGAAGGAATATATCCTTTCAACATATTTAGCTTACTTGAATACCGCTAGAAAGAGAGATTTGGAACTAGAAAAAATCCTTTTTGATTTTCAAGGAGTGTTTTTATCTAAGTTGAAATTCAGGTATAATCTATGGAGAAGAACTGTGCTGTATAAAAGGTATGTGATTGATTAATAAAGATAAACATAAATAAAGGATAACCCCCGAAATCGTGAGATGACGGGGGTTAGTGCCTTACGCGAAACTAGCAAAGCTAGTCGCAATATTATAATTGCCTTTCTAAACAAGATATAATCTACTATGAATATATATGTTAAATGCCTATGTGTCAAGTTGCTTTATAGCACTAAGCGAGGCCGGAGTGGTGCACGGATAGGTGGGAAGGCAACTATAACGTACATTCGATATTGGCAGTATCACGTTTTACTACTAAATTGCGTTTAGTGAGGATATTATGTTGAATAAATTAATGCAAGAGTTGAAAGTGCTTATAAGTGAAAGCGCTGATAATGGTGTTGTTGAAAGTGACGCATTGAGTAAAGAATGCATAGGTGCACGTTATTTTGAGGAGCCAATTTATGCAGTTGCGAGCGTTGATG
>CAYJAS010000246.1:0-1499 GCA_964367895.1 uncultured Oscillospiraceae bacterium
CGTTTATTCATATATAAAAAATCACGCACAGTTTTTTGATGAATATGCATTGGATGATTTTTGTTTGAAAGCTGCTTTAAAATTTCGCAATGACATAAAGCACCGAACCAATCAAAAAATATTGCTTTTGGTTTGTTGTTCATTTTTTTTCCTATCAGTCTTACAAATATCTATATTTTGTACCTTAAAAATAAATATATTGCAAGTTAAATCAATACGAAAATATGACTGTAATGAAAAGTAGGAATATGATAATTATTGATAACAGAAATGTTGTATATAAAAAAAGAGGCAACAAATAAGCCACCTCTTTCTTTTTACTTAGCCTTTTCGGCCGATGTTTAAATCTAATTCAAAGAATTAGAATGACAACATCATACCACCGATAACTGCGAAACCGTCGTTTTTAGCAGTAGCTTGGTTTTCGTAGTCACCCATACCGATAGTAGCGAATGCGTCAACACCAGCAGCCATGTTGTATACACCAGACAACATCAAAGTTGAAGCGTCTAGTTTATCTTGGTCAGCAGCGATGTAAGACAAGCTTACGCCGTAAGGTCCCATTTCATAAGCTACACCAGCATCAAAAACAGTTAGGTTGTCGTTTGCACCTGTGTCAACAGTTTTGTAAGCTGCAGAAACAGTGAAACCTTGATATACTACGCGACCACCAACATTCCATTTAGTGTCAGCATCGCCAGAGCTTGCGCTGTAACCAGCAGAAACGCCGAAGCCAACGCCATCAACAGTTGCGTTGTATGCAGCTGTCAACATTGTAGCGTTTAATTCACCAGCACCGTAAACTACAGTATCATCTGCTGCATGTCCACGTGGAGCGAAAGTTGCACCAGCTTGGAAACCAGAGAAGTTAGGAGTGATGTAAGAGATTTTAGTCAAAGCTTCATCAGCTGTGAAGTAAGTAGCTGTTGCTTCTGTAGGAATACCAGTAGGAGCAATAATCCAGTCAGTCAAAGTTGTTTCTTGGATATCCAAAGCACCTAAATCAATTGCATGCAAAGACAATTGTTCGTTCACGTTGTCGTGACGACCAACCATTACTTTACCATACATAGATGAAACATACATGTAAGCTTGGTCAATGTTGCCAGCTTCAGATGTTGTATCAGCGATAAGTTGAGCAGTTGCCCCAACTTTCATGCCGTTTTTCAAAGCAGCTGCGAAATTGAAGTGAACTTCTGCATCGCCCATTACGTCGAATTCGTTTGTGTTTAATGTATCTTTTTTGTCGTTGTCTACATAACCAACCATCCAGTTAGCATAACCACCAACAGTTGCTTTGAATGCAGATGCACCCATCATGTCGTTTTGTTGCAAGTAACGAGTAGATTGCAATTGGTTAGCAGATGACATAGATGAAGATTTCATAGAAGATGAGTATCTTTTAGAAGCCATTCCATCAGCCATAGCTGCAGATGAAATCATTGCACCAGCAACCAAAGCCGTAGTTGTAAAAAGAATTTTTTTCATTAAAATTTTTC
>CAYJAS010000247.1:0-1498 GCA_964367895.1 uncultured Oscillospiraceae bacterium
CGATGACCGCCCCTACAGATATATATGCATTATCCTAAACCGTTCGGCATATTTATCTACCATGAAAAAAACAAAACAACTGATGGTACACACAGCGGTGCTGACCGGCGCTTCGCTGATTATGCGCCTTGTCAGCATGGCGTTCGGCGTGTACATAGCCGGCAGAATAGGTGCCGAGAGCATCGGGCTTTTTGAGCTCATTATGTCGGTTTACATGCTCGGAATATCGCTGGCCGCCTCCGGGGTGAAACTGTCTGCGACACGCCTTGTCGTTGAGGCACAATCACGTCCCGATTATACACCGAGGAGGGCCATGCGCCTGTGCATGGCCTATGGCGCAAGCCTTGGCATAATGGCGGCCTGCGCCCTGTTTTTGTGCGCGCCTTTCATCGCAAATGACATTTTGCAACGCAGTGAAGTGACCCTTCCTCTGCGCATTTTGGCCTGCGGACTGCCTTTTATCGCCCTTTCGCACGCTCTGAGCGGTTATTTCACGGCGGTGCGCAAAACCGGGCGATTTGCCGCCGTGCAAGTGCTCGAGCAATTTATGCGCATCGGAATCACTTTATTTTTGCTTGACAGTCTGCTCATTTTGGGCGAGCGATTTGCCGCACTCGCCCTTGTGACCGGCGCATGCCTTGCCGAGGTGCTTTCCCTTTCGCTGTCCTTTGCCCTCTATCGCTCGGAGCGCATGGGCAAGCTTGGCGCACCTTGTCCGGGACTGCTTTTCAGACTGCTTCGCATTTCACTGCCCGATGCCGTCGGCTCTTGGGTGCGCTCATTTTTGCACACGGCAAAGCATTTGCTCATACCCCGTGGACTTCGCCTGAGCGGTGCTTCGGCCGAGGGAGCGCTCGCCTCTTACGGTGTGCTTTCGGGCATGGCTCTGCCGATAATCACCTTCCCCTCGGCATTTTTGACGGCGCTGTCCGGCCTTTTGATACCCGAGCTGGCAGAGTGCCGAAGTTTGGGACAGCAGGCGCGCATTAAGTACATGACCGACCGTGTGATAAATATCACAATTGGGTGCTCGACCGTCATCGCCGCTTTGATGCTACTGCTTGCCGATTTGCTGGGCGGTCTGCTTTACCCCGGCACCGACGCCGCCCTTTTCATACGGGTGCTGGCGCCTATTGTGCCGATAATGTACACCGACATGGCGATAGACGGCATACTAAAGGGGCTGGGGCTTCAGGTCGCGTCGATGAAATACAATATTATCGATGCGTCGATAAGTCTTGCGCTGGTGCTGACCGTACTGCCCATTTTGGGCATTTGGGGGTATGTGCTGACCATTTACGTCAGCGAGCTTTTGAACTTTGGGCTGAGTATAAACAAATTGCGCCGTGTGACCGATTTTTCCTTGCGTCCCATGGGAGCGGAAGATTTGAGCTGGATGTTTTCCATTTTCAAAAGGGGGTAGATGTAGGGGAGGGCGGGCGGCCAATGACCGCCCCTACAGCCGTTATTTGAAATCCCGGTGTAGGGTCACGGCTTG
>CAYJAS010000248.1:0-1483 GCA_964367895.1 uncultured Oscillospiraceae bacterium
GCGTCCCACTTTTTGTGGTTATAAAGGTGTCATACCCCTTGGATTCCAGTTCTGCTGACAATGCCTTTGCATTCGATTTGTTTGCAAATGCTCCTGCCTGCACCTTATACAGACCATCTGCCATTACCATATATGTGTCGTACCCGTCTTTCTCTAACTTTTGAGCGAGGTTTTCCGCATTTTGTTTGGAACTGAATGCTCCTGTTTGCACGCGATAGAGTACATCGCCCTCTGGTTCTGGATTATATGGTACATAATCTACTCCAAGATACTTGCAGATTCCTTTTGCGTGTTCTTTTGCAACCTCTCGTTGAAAATTTTCATCGATCATGAGCATTGCTTCGCGTTTATTATCCATAAATCCATTTTCTGATAGTATGGCAGGCATCTTTGTTTCACGTAGTACGTAGAAATTGCTAGCTACCACTCCCCGATTCTTCTGGGAAGTCCCCTGAAGTAGTTCCTCTAATACGTCCTGGGCGAATTTCTTGCCTTTGGAAGATGTCGGATAATAATGAACCGATATTCCCTCCGGGTCATAATCATCGAATTCTCCATCGTAAGCATTATAGTGCACGGATACAAATGCATTTACATTTGCATCATTTGCCACCTTTACCCTCTGTGATAGACTGGTGTCTGCATCTGTGGGTGCTGTGAGTACAACTCCCATCCCACATCTCTCTAACTCGATTTTCAAGTATTTTACAACTTCTCTATTAAATTCATTTTCATGGATTACACGACCACCTAGTTCTGGAATGGGCGGTGTACGTTTTCCCGCTGTCTCCATTCCATGTCCGTCGTCCAATGCTACCTTATACCCCATGTTTTACACTCCTATCTTTTTGTGTCCATCGGAAACTCTGGGTTGATTGCATAGAAATTCTTGCTATCCAAGTTCTCCTGAACAATTCTAAGCGATTCGCCAAAACGCTGATAATGCACTACCTCGCGCGCTCTTAGGAATCGAATTGGATCTGCCACTTCTGGATCTTTTACAAGACGTAGAATATTATCATATGTGGTGCGTGCTTTTTGCTCTGCCGCCATATCCTCATGTAAATCTGTTAGTGCATCCCCTACTGATTGGAAATACATTGCACTGAACGGAACCCCTGCCGCGGATACAGGAAAGATTCCTAATGTATGGTCTACATAATAGCTATCAAACCCTGAATCAATGAGTTCTTGAGGAGTAAGATCACGAGTCAACTGGCGAATAATCGTACAAATAATCTCCATATGAGCCAATTCTTCTGTTCCCACATCATTGAGCACACCAATCGCTTCTTTATATGGCATAGTAAATCTTTGAGACAAATAACGGAGTGCTGCGCCCGCCTCGCCGTCAGGCCCACCATACTGGCTCGCAATGGCCATCGCAAGCTTTGGATTTGTCTGTGTAATCTTCACTGGATATTGTAGTCGTTTTTCATAATTCCACATAAGCTAACACCCTCCTTCTTCCCAAGGCCATGGT
>CAYJAS010000249.1:0-1474 GCA_964367895.1 uncultured Oscillospiraceae bacterium
TGCTGATAACCTAGATATCTAATTATATTTTGTTTAAAGAATGAAGTGCAATATGCTCTTCCATATTGGCTTTTACTGCAATGATTCCTTTGTCGACAACATTTAGCATATCTTCAAACTCGCAACAAGAACAGTTCGCTTGTTGATATCGCAGAATAAAATACTCTCTCAATCTTTCTATTATGTTATCGTCAAGTATTGAATTAATTACATACGGAAAATAGAAGTTAGTTCCACACGCAAGCACCATACAAACATCGTCAGCAAAAGTCTTCAAATCACACTTATGAACAAGATGACATGACAATAGGTCTTTTTTTACATTATCATCAATTCCCGGCTCTAAATTAACAGGGCGCATGTACATTCGTTCAAAATTGCGGAAATTATCCAACATGTCTGCATCTTTTACAAGGCGAATTCCTAAGTATACAATCGCTTTTTCATCATCAGACAACGCGTCATATTCTTTTTTCATTTTCTTAACAAATTCATCATCTTGAGGTACGCTAGACATATCACATTCAATCATATCATGCACCATAACGGGAATAAGGATATTTAAGCTCCTGACCCCAAGTTCATATGCTTTTTTTGCGCCTTCCAATCCATGAAATTCAATAACATGCTTGCCTGTTTTTGGGTCAACTTCATATGAACGTGCAAAATCATGAAACAGACAAGCATTTACAAAGTCATCTTTGATATCTTCAGGCAAATCCCAAAGCAATGGTTCATTTTTGATAATTTCCTTACCTGCCCTTATAACCTTCATTGTGTGGCGATATTTATGGTTCATCCATCTGTGATAAAAATCACACACTTCGCCATCCGCTCTACGCTCCACATAATATTCTTTTAGAGCATCATAATATTTTTTATTTTGACTTTTTTCCATTATCCAGCATCCTTTTAAGATATTTACCAGTATAACTTCCTTCTGTTTTTGCCACTTGCTCAGGCGTTCCTTTGGCTACTACCTGACCACCGCCATCTCCGCCTTCTGGTCCCATATCTATAATATAGTCTGCTGTTTTAATTACGTCAAGGTTATGCTCAATAACTACCACACTATTTCCTTGTTCTACCAAAGCATGCAACACTTGCAAAAGCTTTTCAATATCTGCAAAGTGTAATCCTGTTGTTGGTTCATCAAGGATATAAAGTGTCTTTCCTGTTGAACGTTTTGAAAGTTCTTTTGATAGCTTTATACGCTGAGCCTCCCCACCAGACAAAGTCGTTGCTGCTTGCCCCAAATGAATATATCCAAGCCCTACCTTTTGCAATACAACAAGTTTATCATGAATACTTGGGATAGATTTAAAGAATTCTTCCGCTTCATCAACTGTCATATCCAACACATCTGAAATAGATTTGCCTTTATATTTGATTTCTAAGGTTTCTCGATTATATCGCTTGCCTTGACATACATCACATTTAACATAAACATCTGGCAAAAAGTGCATTTCGATTT
>CAYJAS010000250.1:0-1464 GCA_964367895.1 uncultured Oscillospiraceae bacterium
CCACTCTTATCAATGTTTTTCTTGACATTTATCCCTTATATGTGTAATATTGTTATGTTACCTTGCCGGAGAATGTCACGGCCGGGTGACAAATCCTTGCCTGCAACTTAGGATTTGCAGGCCATAAGTCCAGAAGGAGGTGCACAAAAAATGCCGAAAGTAACAGGAAAGTACGAGACAATTTTCATTGTCGACGCTACACTCTCCGAGGAGGGTATAGCACAAGTTGTCAAAAAGTTTACCGACCTCATCGAAGCAAACGGTACAATTGTGAAGATAGACGATTGGGGCAAACGCCGTCTCGCTTATCCGATCAATGACATGCCCGAGGGTTATTACACTCTTGTCGAGTTTGAGAGCGTTCCCGGCTTCACAGCCGAGCTTGATCGTATCTACAAGATAACCGATGGCCTCATGCGTTCGATGATCATCGCACTGTAAGGGGGAGCTAATTTATGCTTAACAAAGCTGTATTAATGGGCAGGCTGACCGCCGACCCGGAGCTCCGAAAAACACCTAACGGGACATCTGTCACATCTTTTTCGATAGCGGTCAACAGACCTCGATTTAACAAAGAGTCAGCCGATGTCGCCGATTTTATCGATTGCGTTGCATGGCGCACCACTGCCGAGTTTATCTCGAAGTGGTTTCAAAAAGGCCAGATGATCGCAATCACCGGTCGTATTCAGACCAGAACATGGACGGACAAGCAAGATCAAAAACGCAAAAACGTTGAGATCAGCGTGGACGAAGCCTTTTTCGCAGATTCAAAGCGTGAAGGCGGCGGCTCGCAACAGCGAAGCACGGGCGGGGGCAACACTGTTGACCCCATGACATTCGACCTCGGGCCGAGCGAAAATGAGTTTGCCTCCATGGATATGGACGACAGCGACCTTCCCTTTTAAGTAAACTTTTAACAAGGAGGAAGAACAATGGAAAGAGATAACAATCGCTCTGAGCGTCCCGGCCGTGACTCACGCCGTAGACGTAAGGTTTGCCAGTTCTGCGTCGATAAAGTTACACATATTGATTATAAAGACACAGTAAAACTGCGCAAGTTTACCTCGGACAGAGGTAAGATTCTGCCCCGCCGTATGACCGGTGTTTGCGCCCTTCATCAGCGCCAACTGACGGTAGCGGTTAAGCGTGCGCGCCACATTGCGCTCATGCCCTACACAGCAGACTAAAAGATATTTAAAACACCTGTACGAATGTACAGGTGTTTTTTAGACTGCCGAAAAAATAAAGATTTGGAGGCAGTCTGACCGACACACGGTGTCGGCGGCCTTCGAGGAAGGTCGTAAAATCGAGTGTTTGCCTGCAAATGCTCGGTTTTTAAAGCCACTGCAATTCATTTGCAGTAGGCTTTTTAAATATCCCACCTGTACAAATGTACAGGTGTTTTTTGTAGGGGCGGTCATCGGTTGTCCGTGCTTGCACAGGCGGCAAACAACGGTCGTAGGG
>CAYJAS010000251.1:0-1462 GCA_964367895.1 uncultured Oscillospiraceae bacterium
AAAAAAACAGGTGATACGATATTTTGTATCACCTGTTAAAGGCTTTTATTCAAAAAACTCGCTGGGTAAAACGGTGGAAAGCTCAAGCAGTATTTTATCATATCCGGTGGCATAATCGGCGAGAGGTGAGGCGATGGGAGACAGGTCGCCATCTGTATTGCGTGGCAGAGTAAGGCATATTCCCGTGCCATGATCTTGACTGCCGTACAGCATCAGGCGACCGCCGTGACGCTCTGCATATGCTTTAACAAGGGCAAGACCGAAGCCTATTCCGCTGCTTGTCAGTGGCTTTTTCTCAATATTGGTGCGATGCCTCTCGAAAATATCCCCCAGCGCATCTACATCTATTCCACTGCCTGTGTCATCAATACGAAGCATGATATTGTCACCGGTTTCGGACAGTGAGAGCGATATTTTACCGTCTTTACCCAGTGCTTTGATGGAATTTGAAATCAGATTGAGCAGTATACGCAAATATTTTTCGACATCAACTCTGCAAATTAGGGGGGAGGAGGGCAGAGAATATTCAAAAGAGAAGCCCAGCCTGTGGGTGTACATTGCAAGTTTTTCGCAAATATCCCGTGTAAGCTCTGTGATATCCACCTCGGTCTTGTTAAGGGGAAGGTTTCCGTTTGAAGCATCTCCGCAGTCTTTGAGATTTCGTGAAAGGCGAAGCAGACGGTAAGTGTTGCGTGACAGTATGGCATATTTTTCCTCGGGTGATTGTGTGCCCGATTTAAGCAGAGAGAGGGCAGGCATCATACTGCCGAGGATACTGTTGATTTCAGAGCTGATAAAGGTGGCTGAATTGGGGTCGATAAAAGCAGGGCCTTTTTCGTTTGTCGGGTAAAGGGCAATGCCGATATGCTCGCCTATCGGCTCTGCCATACAGTGCACGGTATATCCCGATACGGTGGTGTCAAACTCATAAGCGCTTCCGGCGCTTATGGCTGAGATTATTGCCGCCGCAAAACTGTCCTCAAAAACATCGTTTAAATTGCGTCCGGTTAAATCCTCAGAAAGTAGCAGTTTGAGTGAGCCACTGCAAAGGAAAATACGCCCACCGGGGGTGGCCGCAATCTGGTAATCGTTGCCGAAACCGAGATAGGGCATTTCGATTAAATTATTTATTTCGTCTTTCATAAAAATCTCCATAAGAATAACGTGATTTTTCACGCTAAAACTCCAAAACTATACAGTATTCGACAAATATCTACATTAATATTACAGTAAGAAAGCAAATTTTGCAAGCAAATTTTGCGCTTGCCTTAAGGTGGCACGCATAATCCGAACCCGTTTTGTGGGGCACAGGGCGTCCTGCGGACTGCGTTGTCGGGCTTTGCCAAGGCAGACAGCATTAACAAACCCCTCAGCCTTGCTGCAAACACCCTGAGCCCCACAAAATCTGCGACCGTTGCACTGTGAGTTTTCGTGCAGAGCGAGGCAGACGAGGACGACAGGC
>CAYJAS010000252.1:0-1438 GCA_964367895.1 uncultured Oscillospiraceae bacterium
CGGTATGTAGGGTCACGGCTTGCCGTGACCGCAGATTGTGCGGCTTTCTGCGGGCGATTCGTGAATCGCCCCTACGACCGTTGTTTCAAAATTGTGCGAACACGGGCGGCCGATGACCGCCCCTACAGGGTGCATCATTACATACGAGCACTTGCAAACGCTGCAATTTTATGTTATAATACATTAAAAGATTAAGGGGGTTATATTATGAGCAAAATAATCACAATCAGCAGACAGTTTGGAAGCGGCGGCCGAGAGGTCGGAAAACGCCTTGCCGATGCCCTTTTGTGGTCATACTTTGACAGAGAACTTATAGAGCAGGTGGCGACTGAAACCGGCCTTGACAAGGGATATATCGAAAAATACAGCGAATCGGTGGCGACACGCAACCATCCGTATGTCTTTGGCAGGACCTTTATAGCTTATCAGCAGTCGCCGTCGGAGAAAATCCAGCTTGCCCAGCTTAAAATCATCCGTGAGCTTGCCGAAAAGGGCGATTGCGTCATAATCGGTCGTTGCGCCGATTATATCACCCGTGAGCAAAATCCGTTTAAGGTGTTTATTTACTCGTCGAGCATGGATTTTCGCATAGACAGGTGCTATGACAAGGTGCCGGCCGATCGTGAGAACAAGACCGAGAAGGAAATGCAAAAGGAAATCATCGGCATCGACAAGCGCAGAAGGAAGTATTATGAATACTACACCGGTCTGGGTTGGGGCGCCATTGAAAATTACAATCTGTGCATTGACACCTCGGCGGTTGGAATACAGGGCGCGGTGGAAATTATTCAAAAGGCAGTCGGAAAATAGTGGTCATAGAAACCTTCCTCCGCAGACGACGAACAGTTCTGCCCCAGCGAATAATATTCTGTATTCCCTAAGGCAAAAGCGCTAGGGGGTTTGGGGGCGTTGAAACGCTCCGCCCCCAACACTTTTTGCATACTTTTTGGGGTCTGTAGGGCAAGGGCTCTGCTCTTGCCGTGTGGCGGCGGCTCCACAGCCGCAAACTTTCGTCTAAAGCCATCGTCCTTCGTTTACGGAGCGACGAGGGCGTCGCTCCGTACAGCGAGGGGCACGGGCGGCCAATGACCGCCCCTACAGTGAACAGAACGGAGGATATAGCGTGAAAAATCACGCTAATTCTATGATAAAAATAAGAGGCCTCGCCCGAGGGCGGGCGAGATGCCAAAAAATCTCCATTCTGTTGGGGATTTGTCAAAATAATTTGTGCTGGGAACAGAACGGAGATTTATATGAAAAAAATAAAGATGTTTTACCTTAAAAATTGCCCACATTGTATCAGGGCGCTTGAAATTGAAAAGCAATTAACCGCACAATGCCCCGATTTTGCCGATTTGCAAATAGAACGCATTGAGGAAAGGGCGCAGCCCGAAATCGCCGAGGCGCACGATTATTATTATGTGCCGACCTATTATGT
>CAYJAS010000253.1:0-1401 GCA_964367895.1 uncultured Oscillospiraceae bacterium
AATAAATCGCCATTATTAATTTTCCCAACAGTTTTATAAGAAGAAGTAGAAGGATAGAAAAATCCTATCAGCCCTTTTGTTTTTGCCTTAGACTCCATGATATAATTGTCGCCGTCAATAATAATTACGGAAGAAAGTTCAAACCCATTAACTCCACCAGCATAAGCGTTATAATTCAAAGTTATTTTTTCCTTTGCTAGACAAGAAGGAATATAAAGTGATAAAATAAGCGCAATTTTTAAAATTATTTTCATAGGAGTTCGTTTTCAATGAGCATCGATATTATTCTAGTTTCTGTAATTATAATCTTTTTCTTCTTTTTCGCAATATTTGTTGTGCAAAAGTTCGCGGTATTAAGTGAAAAGATTTCTCAACTTAGCTTATCCACCAATGACAACTTGGAAAAAATGCGATATAGCGTTGATGAAAAATTACAAGAAAATCTGCAAAAAAGATTCGCGGAATCCTTCAAGCTAGTAACAGACAGGCTGGATAATTTTAACAAAGGCTTGGGCGAGATGCATAACTTCACCACCATAGCAAACGATTTAAAAAGAGTTATGGGAAATGTTAAAAGCCGCGGCACCTGGGCAGAAGTACAACTAGGAGCTATCTTGGAAAATATTCTTACCCCAACACAATTCACAAAAAACGCAAAGATAAAACCAAACTCTCGTGAAATTGTGGAATTTGCAATTAATATTCCTAACGATAACAATGATAGCGGATTTGCATTATTGCCTATCGATTCGAAATTTCCGATTGAAAGCTATGAAAGACTTTCTTTGGCGGCAGAACAAGGAAACATAGACGATATGGGACGCTATTCCAAAGAAATAGAAACATTCATTAAAAAAAGCGCTAGCGACATTACAAAATACATCGAACCTCCGCACACTACGGACTTTGCGATTATGTTCTTACCAACAGAAGGCATATATGCCGAAGTAATTAAAAATGCGGGGCTTATTTCAGAAATCCAACAAAAATATAGGGTTATTATAACAGGACCTATGACAATCACAGCATTAATCAGCTCTTTGCAAATGAGTTTTCGTTCCCATGCCCTACAAAAAAATGCAAAAGAAGTGTGGAAGTTATTTGCACAAATCAAAAAAGATTTGGCAGAACATGGAACGTTACTGGACAAAGCGAAAGGCAAGCTATACGATGCAACAAACGCGATAGATAGCATCGGCGAACGCTCACGCATATTATCAAACAAACTCACAAAAATCGAAAACTTCACCGACGAGTAACAAAAAAAGCCTCTTTAACAGAGGCTATTTTCTTACTTAATTATTTAGACACATCAAGCTTTGGCATATTTTCAACAAAGCTTTTTAACCTTGCTTCCTCTACAGCGTCAATTGCTCCGACAATCTTTTTTATGACCATTCC
>CAYJAS010000254.1:0-1382 GCA_964367895.1 uncultured Oscillospiraceae bacterium
TGACCTTTTTGGAAATTTTTACCCCTAATTCGGCATAACTGATGCCTTTGTCCGATCCGCCGGCTATCAAAATTAAATCACTGAAGTGATCGAGTGCCGCTTCGGTGCGTGACGGCGTGGTTGCGCTTGAATCGTTGTAATATTTCACGCCGTTTAGCTGGCGCACAAACTCAATGCGATGTTCCACTCCGCCAAACTCGGTCATTACTTTTACCATTGCATCGGGGGAGCACACCCCGTCAAGCATTGCGCAAGCGGCAAGGCAGTTTAGCACATTGTGACTGCCGATGAGTTTAATTTTGTCGATGTCTATCACTTTGCGCACGGTGCCGTCCTCACTGCGCAGACAGAGTGCATTATCCTGCACGAATGCGCCTACATCCTCATGCGGATTGGGGCTGAAAAGGCGAAGTTTGCTTTTAATTTTGCCCATAAGAGCTTGGCACTGCTGATCATTTGCACTGAGCACGGCAATGTCATTTTCGCTCTGATGGTTGACTATATTGCCCTTTGCGCCGTAGTAATCGGCCAAATCAGGATGCACATCAAGGTGATTGGGGGTCATATTTGTAATAATGGCTCGTGTCGGCGAGCGATGCAGGTCTAAAAGCTGGAAGGAGGACAGCTCAAGCACGACAAAATCGGTCGGCGCAATGCTCTCCATCTCAGCGAGTATCGGCCTGCCGATATTTCCGCCCAGCCAAACCTTTTTACCGTCGGCCTCAAGCATTTTTGCGACTATTGTCGAGGTGGTCGTCTTACCTTCCGAGCCGGTCACTGCAAAAATCGGGCAGGGGCATACCTCAAAAAGTATTTGCATCTCGGTCAGAATAACCGCGCCTTGCTCGGCGGCATATTTAAGCCCCGGATTATGCTTGTGCAGTCCCGGTGTACGGAATACATAGTCGCCCTCAATCGCTTCAAGGTAGTGCTCACCGAGCACAAACTCCACACCCTGCGGTTCAAACTCTTCACGCAAAGCGGCGAGGCGCTCTTGTGGTTTTTTGTCACGCACCTGTAGTTTTGCGCCGCTTTTAATCAGCAAACGCAAAATGGGCAGGTTGGAGACCCCTATTCCTACAATTACAACTCGTTTTTTATCAAATCTGGTAAAATACTCAGTGAGTGTCATTTTAAAAGCCTCATTTCATAGGATAAATTAGTTTATAAAAATAGTATATATCAATTTGCCATGTAACACAACACCAAAAAACAAAGCCCTTGATTTTTCATTCGACATATTTTATAATTAAACCCTACTGAATAACTTGTTATTCAGTACAAACGCTTTGCGTTTGTTGTAAAATTCGCTCACAGAGCAAATTTTACGGCTTATCTCGATACTTTCTGCTGTATTTTCGCCATAGTCGAAAATCAAGGTG
>CAYJAS010000255.1:0-1361 GCA_964367895.1 uncultured Oscillospiraceae bacterium
TGTAGGGAACGGTCTTGACCGTTCCGAAACCCTCGTCCTGTAGGGGCGGTCATTGGCCGCCCGCCGTTGCCCCCGTCCTGTAGGGGCGACCTTCGGTCGTCCGTGGATTGTGGAATATCTGCGGTCACGGCAAGCCGTGACCCTACATAAGGTGTCAAATCCTGATGTAGGGGCGATTCACGAATCGCCCGCCGTAACCCCGGCATTTGCCGGTATCAATTCCCCACGGCAAATCCCCAAAAAACAAAAAACCTCCGTACCTTGCAAAAACAAGATACAGAGGCGAAAAAACTCCGCGGTTCCACTCTGTTTGCGACAAAAATGTCGCCACTTTAAGGGCGCATAACGGTGCCGACCGTCACCGCTTTATAAACGGCGCTCCTCCCGGATGGTAAGCTGTCGGCACTGCCTCGCACGGGGTTTCAGCCACGCCCCACGCTCTCTTTCAGACAATTTTGCCTTTGCCTTTCCGTTCTTCGGATTTTATGTTGTCAATATACCACTACTTTTCCCGTTTGTCAAGCCCCGTGCCCTTCGGCATTTTCAGGCTTGCGCCCGATTTTTTGTACCAGCGACACCAAAGTGGACGAAACCACAACGGTAATAATGGAATACTGGATTTTGCTCAGCGGAATATAGGTCAGCGACAGGGCGAGCACGGTAAAATCGGTAAAAATATACGCAAAACCGATGTTGACACCGGTCACTTTGGAAATGGTCATGGCAAGGGCATCGTCACCGCCGCACGCTCCGCCGATTCTGACCACTATGCCGACACCGATGCCGACAAACGCACCGCCCAGCAAAGCGGCAATGACCGGGCTTTGCTCAAGCGAGGGCAAAACAGGCGGAAAACTCTCAAAAATACGGTATGCCACCGAGTAGGACACGGTCGCCACTATGGCATATTTGGCAAAGCTTTTGCCCAAAAAATAAAAGCCGACGGCGTAGCAAATTGCATCTAAAATAAAGCTTGTAATTGCCGGGGTGATGCCAAACCAATGCCTGAAAAACAAAATCAGACCGAGTATTCCACCCTCGGTTATACCGCTTTGTGCGTGGACATTATAGGTACCAAAGGCCAGCAGGCTTGCGCCCAAAATGACCGTGCACCAGTTTATTATCTCTCTTTTTTTCATTATTATAGCTCAGTTTCATCATATTTTGCGATTTTTGGGTCGTTTCGGTTGTTCACACGATTTTGAATAACGGTCGTAGGGTCACGGCTTGCCGTTCCGAATTCCCCGTCCTGTAGGGGCGACCTTCGGTCGTCCGTTGCCCCGTCGCTCCATAAACGAAAGACGATGGTTTTGGACGATAGTTTGCGGCTATGGAGCCGCCGCCACATACTTTTTGACCCC
>CAYJAS010000256.1:0-1353 GCA_964367895.1 uncultured Oscillospiraceae bacterium
ACGATCCCAAGCATCCTTACACTTGGGCACTGCTTTACTCATTGCCACAGCTTGGCGTAAAGGGAGAGGATATGTATTCCATTAAGGGCACCCCTCCAAACCTGTTTTTGCCCATAAGGGGAGATGCTTTTGCGGCCAGAAATCCGCAAGCTCTTGCCATCGACTTTAAGCATCGTCCGCCTTATTTTGAAGTTTCACCGACACACAAGGCGAAAACATGGCTACTTGACCCGCGTGCACCAAAGGTTGAACCGCCACCCCATATAAAGAACATTCGCAAAATAGGTGAGGAAAGAGGTAATAGCGATGAGCAATAACAGAGAAGTGCTACTGAGCGTTAAAGACCTCGAAGTCACATTTGGCAAAAAGAAAAGCAAATTCGTTGCGGTCAAAGGGGTCAGCTTTGATATCTATCGTGGCGAGACCTTCGGCGTCGTCGGGGAATCGGGCTCGGGAAAAACGACGATCGGTCGTGCGATTATTCGCATCAATCCGACCTCGGGTGGCGAAGTTATCTTTAAAGGGCAGAAAATCAACGGCAAAATCGACAGAGAACTTGACAAAAAGGTCACAAAGGAAATACAAATGATTTTCCAAGACCCGATGGCAAGCCTTAACGAACGTGCAAAGGTAGACTATATCGTATCAGAGGGTCTGCTAAATGTTCAAAAGGAAATAAGCGAGCAGGAGCGTAAGCAAAAGGTGGCAAAAGCTCTTTCCGATGTTGGACTGCTTCCTGAGTTTGCAAGCCGTTTTCCGCATGAGTTTTCAGGCGGTCAGCGCCAGAGAATAGGCATTGCACGAAGCTTGATTATGGAGCCCGATTTTATAATAGCAGACGAGCCCATTTCGGCGCTCGACGTTTCCATTCGTGCACAGGTGCTCAATTTGCTGAGCGCATTGCAGGAGGAGCGAGGACTGACCTATCTGTTTATCGCACACGATTTGAGCGTAATGCGATTTATCACAGACAGAATAGCGGTGCTTCACAAGGGGGTTATAGTAGAGCTAGCCGAAACCGAAAAGCTTTACCAAAATCCGCTGCATCCGTACACAAGAGCGTTGCTTTCGGCGATACCCATGCCCGACCCGGCATATGAAAAAAAGAAGGTGCTTGAGGTTTACGATTCAAGCATGCACGATTACAGCACAGACAAACCTCGCTGGATCGAGATAGAGCCGGGACATTTCATTGTGGCAAACGACAAAGAGGAAGCGCAATATCGTAAGATGCTCGGACAATAAATAGCAATTTTAAAACCGCCCCAAGGGGCGGTTTTTCATGTCAAAAACACTTTTTGACATGAAAATAATAAAAAAGCCTACTGCAAATGAATTGCAGTGGCTTTGAAA
>CAYJAS010000257.1:0-1336 GCA_964367895.1 uncultured Oscillospiraceae bacterium
GTGTGGTCGTCCGTGTTCGCACAATTTTGAAACAACGGTCTTTCGGGTCGATGTGGTCATCGACCCCTACACAGAAATGGCGAAAACAATATGTAGGGGCGGTCATTGGCCGCCCGCACCTCGTCCACCGTACCCCCGTTACCCCTCGTAATTCCAAAACCATGCGTATAATTAATTGCAAATACTACAATATGTATCCAAAAATCACCCTCTGTTAACAGAAAGGCGGTACAAAAATGCATAAAATTCTTATAATCGAAGATGAAAGGGCGATAGCCGACATCATTTCCTTTAACCTAAAACGTGACGGATTTGAGGTGCTCGAGGCATATGACGGGCCGAGCGGACTGAAAACCGCCCTCACCTGCGATGCCGACCTGATTTTGCTGGATGTTATGCTGCCCGGCATGGACGGGTTTGAGGTGCTGTCGCAAATCCGCAAAAGCAGCGATGTGCCGGTCATAATGGTGACCGCGCGGGAGGAGGAGCGTGACAAAATCCTCGGCCTTGAAACCGGGGCGGACGATTATATCACAAAGCCCTTTTCGGTCAAAGAGATGATAGCACGCATACACGCCAACATCCGCAGGGTGTCACGCACAAGGCAGGAACCGGTGGCCGAGCAGGAGGCCTTTGGCCCCTTTAGCATCGACCGAGATTTGCAAGAGGTTTTCCGTTTTGGAAAGGCGCTTGAGTTGACACAGCGTGAGTATGAGCTCATGCTATATTTCCTGTCGGCGCAAGGCAAGGTGGTCTCCCGTGAGGAGCTGATGGAAAAGGTGTGGGGATATGATTATTACGGCGATTTGCGTGCCGTCGATGTCGCAATGCGCCGTTTGCGTGAGAAAATTGAGGACGACCCGGCAAACCCGCAGTATATCATCACAAAGCGTGGCGCAGGGTATTATATGAATAAATTGTAGGAGTGATTTGTTCGCTGTTGCGGCGGTTTACAATGGTGTATCTTGGATGTGTAGTCGCTTGCCGTACCTTTGTACTGTCTGCGCTCCTACACCCCCAATCTACCAACCATTCTACCCCGCCTTGGACTGTGCGGATGGGTATGGGGTATCTCTCCCCTACCCACGGGTTTCGAAACCCCCACCCCGTAGGGGCGGTCATTGGCCGCCCGTGGTGATGAACAATCTTGAAAAAGCGGTGTAGGGGCGATTCACGAATCGCCCGTCGAAAACCACACAATCTGCGGTCACGGCAAGCCGTGACCCTACAATACCCAAACGATGCACCCGTAGGGCAAGGGCTCTGCTCTTGCCGTGTTCGCACAGATTTCAAATTCCCACCCGTAGGGGCGACCTTTGGTCGTCCGAAAACGGCA
>CAYJAS010000258.1:0-1335 GCA_964367895.1 uncultured Oscillospiraceae bacterium
CCTACTTTTTGACCCCAAAAAGTAGGCAAAAAGTGTTGGGGGTGTTGCGTATGCCTCCCAAAACCCCCTAGCGCTTTTGCCTTAAGGAATGCAGGAAATTGTGCCAGTGTGCGTGAATATACGTCGTCTGCGGACGAAAGGTGTTCGAATTTATGTGTGTTACCCTAACCGCCTGTTACCCTTTAAGCAAAATCTGTATTCCCGTGTAATAATGCCGCAAAATCTCATCAAAACTCGCACCCTGCTCGGCAAGCTCGCGTGCTCCGTACTGGCTCATGCCCACGCCATGCCCTCTGCCGGTCACGGTAAAAACTAAATCCTCATCATCAACAGCGACACGGAAATTGGTGGACGACAGCCCGGCCGCCGCTCTTACATCACCACCGCTCATGCGCACACCTCCGACCAGCAGATCAATGACACGGTCGGCCTCTGATCGGTTTGAATCATTAAACCAAGTGCTCATATCGCCCGAAAAATCTGCATCGGGGTGCTTTTGTCTTATATTTTCGGCAAATTGCTCACCGCTTATCACCACCTTCTCAACCGAGTGCTCAAGCTCGTCACCGTTGGGGCTTTCAACAGCGACAAGATAGGGATAATCGCCGCCCCAAACATCGACCGATGACTCGGTCATGCCGACCGACATAGAGTGAAAAACGGCGGCGATCGGCTGATCATCATACACCATAATAAGCCCGTCGGTATCGTCAACCGCCGAAACAATACGCTCCAGATAATACTCGTAATCGTCGTCCCACATTTGTGCACCGAGCACCTCCGGCTGTCCGTATGCCTTGCAGTGGGAGGAGTCGGAGCAAAGCTGTGCACCGTCGTGGCTATCGGGCAGATTGTCGCCATAGCTGTCAATCGTGTAAAGGGTAAAAGTACGGGCGGCAACCGCCTGAGCTTTCAGTGCCTCCTCGGGAAAGGCGGCAGGCATTTCGGCAATGAGCACGCCGATAAGATAATCACGCATAGACAAGGTGTGAACATGATCATCGTGTAGCAAAGTGATGCTCTGCTCATCGTCAAAGCCGAGGGTGTTTTGCACCTCCATTTCGGTGTTAATGGAAGGCGGCACGGTGTAATAATCATTGTCCGGCAAAGCTTTTTCAAGCTCGGGATCGGCAATCTGCGGTAGCTCGTCTGATGCTTGCTCAGGCCATTGTGACATTCCGCTTATTGTTAAAGCGGGCAGTGCGAAAAGGCATAGCATCATAATGACCACCGTGCACAACAATTTTTTCATTTTAATCATTCCTTTCGACTTTTGTTTATGATATAATAATCTCTACGGTACCCAAAATCATAGATTTTGACCGTGACGAGAAC
>CAYJAS010000259.1:0-1329 GCA_964367895.1 uncultured Oscillospiraceae bacterium
GAGGTATATAAAAGCGGAAATTGCAGACTGTCTCCAAACCCTTGGTTTTGAGATTATCTGACCGACACACAGTGTCGGCGGCGTTCGAGGAACGCCGTAAAATCGAGCTAATGCGAGATTTTTAAAGCCACTGCAATTTATTTGCAGTAGGCTTTTTTGATTTTCAGCGGTCAAAAATATTTTTTTGACGCGCTGAAAAAGCCGATGTGAAAACATCGGCTTTAAATTTGTGTATTTAATCTCCTACCTAATAACTCTTTTTCTTTCGTCGGCTGAGCCACATGCCGAGCACCGTGCCGACAATTCCACCGATAATATGGGTCAGTTGTGAAACGCTGTCTGAGACGGTCACCGCCGAATAAACTTCTTGTCCGATGTAAATAACCGCCACTAAAATCAAGGTCAGCGGTATTTTTCCGTCCTGTACAGAGGCGAAAGAGGACAGCAAAATAAAGGCAAATACTACACCGCTGGCGCCGAGTAGGCGAATGTCCGGGAAAAATATAAAGTTTGACAGACCGGTAATAAGGGCGGTTGCGGCAATGACGAAAATTAGGTTTTTCTTGCCGTATTTCTCCTCAAGCATGGGGCCGAGTATCAGCAGATACATCATGTTGCCCATGTAATGGGAAAGGTCGGCATGGCCGAGCACATGCCCGAAAAATCGCAAATATGTAAGCGGATTTGCAAGTGAGGAGCGGTAAACGCTAAAGAGTAGCAGGCTGGCCTGTCCGCCCGATAGCATGTCTGCGATAAGCACGCCGAGTGACAAAAAGATAAAGGTCAGTGTGACCGGCGAATTAAAGGAAACCTTGCCCCTAAGCGAGATTTTTTTCTTTTTCGGCTCGCTTGAATATGAATATGAACTGTTTTCCGACATATATACTTTCCCCCTTGAAGTGGTTTATTGCTGTATTATAGCACAAATTATTGAAAAAGAAAAGAGTTTACACAAGGCCGCCCGTTTTCCACAATGATATGCCAAAAACGGCGTAAGGAATGCATTGTATGCATTCCGCTGTAGGAGCGGTCATTGGCCGCCCGCCGTCACACGGCAAGAGCAGAGCCCTTGCCCTACAATTGCAACCGGTAGCACCCCGTAGGGGCGATTCACGAATCGCCCGCAGGAGGCACGCATACAATGCGTGCCCTACAGTATTGAATTGCCAAACCAAGGCGACCTTCGGGGAGTGCCGTGAAAAAATTACCTATGATTGCAAATCAGGTTATTATTTTCTAATTCACCGCAATTCATTTGCGGTAGAATTTTTAATAAAATAAACCCGCCCTTTCGGGCGGGTTTTAAATTAGCTGAGTTTGTGTACGAAA
>CAYJAS010000260.1:0-1328 GCA_964367895.1 uncultured Oscillospiraceae bacterium
GGGACTGATCCTAATTACACCCTAAGAAACGTGTATGCAAACCCGGATTCGTATAAGATAATAGATGCTGACAATACTGATGCTTTAACAGGTTTTACTTTTACACAGTATGCAAGCGGTTGGGTTGAGATCAAAAAAGATACGGGAAATTTGTTCGCAGGTAACAATACTGATAATAATTTTGCCATAGTGGCATTAATACCGCCAAGCCCTAGCCCGGACACACCGAGTGAGGAGGCTGTCGACGATATCAAATATGCCGATCCGGGCGACACGGTTGAACTGGAGCTTAAAGGCAATAAAACCCATGTCGACAAAGAGGTTTTTGAGGAGCTGGCAGGTAAGGACATCACCCTTGAAATCATTGTCGGCGGTGTAACATGGACGGTTCACGGTGAGGATATCTCGGAGGATATGGACTTTTCCGACATAGACTTTGGTGTTACCGTCGGTGGTGACGGCATCTCGGCAAGCGTTATAAACGAGGTGACCGGCGCGGTCTCCACCGTGCAAATCTCGATCGAGCATGACGGCTTGTTTGGCTTCGCTGTGAAATTGACGGTAGATTTGGACGGCGCCAACGAGGGATATTACGCAAATCTGTACTATTTTAACGAGGAAACCGAGCAGCTGGAGTTCAGACAAGCGGTCAAAATCCCCGAGGGTGGATTGACGGTGTTCGACTTTAGCAGTGCGTCTGATTATGTGTTCGTCATCTCGGAGGACAATAAAACGCCGATAGCTTTTGATGATGTTTCACAGGACGATTGGTTCTATGAGGCTGTGCAGTATGTCCATCAAAACGGCATAATGAGCGGCATTTCCGACACCGAGTTTGCGCCGATGGGCGACACAAGCCGTGCTATGATTGCCACCGTGCTATGGCGCATGGCGGGCGAGCCGGTAGTCGATTATACACACACTTTCACCGATGTTCCCGAGGGCGAATGGTACACCGAAGCGGTGCGTTGGGCGGCAAGTGAGGGCATTGTGCTTGGCACAAGCGAGACGACATTCGCTCCGAACGACCTGATCACCCGAGAGCAGATGGTGACCATGCTGTACCGCTATGAGCAGAGCAAAGGCGGTGGGTTTGTAGGCACTTTTGCCTTTCCGCTCGATTTCCCTGATGCCGAGAGTGTTTCGAGTTGGGCATGGGAGGCCATGCTGTACATGACCATGCGTGATGTAATAGGCGGTATGGAAGACGGCACAATTTCACCGCAAAAAGGCGCAAGCCGTGCCGAAATAGCGACCATGCTCATGCGATATATGGAAATGGAATAATTTAAAAGCAAAAGGCGGTCACCAAAACGGTGACCGCTTTT
>CAYJAS010000261.1:0-1326 GCA_964367895.1 uncultured Oscillospiraceae bacterium
TCGCTTGCCTGCCACCGTGCCACTCTGTTCTGAACTCTTCACCTTTAGGGTATTTAAAGAAGTTTTGTTGCATAGCAAGTAAGCCTGTGCCAACTAAACCAGTTGCATCTCTTGCATCAAGTTCACGTGATATAGCGTGTATCCACGTATTTTTACGAGAGAATGGGCAAACAGCAATACATATACGGCAACCATTACCGTTAGCCGTTGGGCCTGCAGACCATTGGCTATAGCATTTTTCTTCGTCTAATAACCAACGTTTGAAACCACGTACAATTGTTTTTGGCTCGTCATCATGAGTGATAGCACCACTTGGGCAAGTATCAGCGCAAATTTTACACTTTTTGCAAAAAGCCGCCATATTGATATTTATGGGCTTATCATATTCAAATTCGAGCTCCGTAACAACACCAGCTGGGCGTACGTTTCCGCCAAGTTCTGGCACCATGATTATGCCTGCTCTTGAATATTCCGCCAATCCTGTTGTTAGAGTGTACGGTGACAACATGATTTCATAATAGTTAGCAGGGAACTGTGCTCTTGCGCCGTAGCCAAGTTTTTGTATAAACGCTTCTAGCAGACCTGCTGCAACACGTGAACGGAAGTATGCGTCGCTAGAAGAAGAATAACCAATTGCGCCATAAGTTGAATCCCAAAACATTGGTGTGCCTAGAACAATGATACTTTTCCAATGTTCAGGCACTTTGTCGCCCCATGTGCCATGTCCCTTGTTTTTCATGCCGCGCATAAAGCCAGTGAACATGAAACGCTCGTCAAATTTACCTAGACCAACAATAGTTGCGCCGAACTGGTGTGCCATTTGTTTGATTAGTTTAGATGCGTGTTGTGGCGAAATAAATTCTAACTTTTGTTTCGGATTAACGTAACGGTAGTCCCATTTCTCAGGTGGTTGCTCTTCGCCTGTGTTCATCATCACATCGTGCGGGTCTTCAGGGATTGTTGAGCCATATCTATTAATCATACCAATCCTAAAAGCACTGTCGTATGCATTAGCAATGCCATATTTTTTCCAACCTGTTTCGTTCCAGTATTTTTTTGCATTGACTAAAAGCTCAAACTGTTCAAGTATAGATTTATATCTTTCCGGGTTCGCTCTGTAATAATCGCCAATTTCACCAGGCATTGCATCTAGTCCCATTGATGGATTCCATTGCTTAGACTTTATCAAGCCAGCGACAGCCGCACGACGTTCAAATAAATGATCCGTCCAGTCAGGTCTTGTTACTTCGCCAACTGGCTCCATCATTGCTGCCGTTTCAGCACGGAATGGCTCACGGTTGAAAAACATATCTTTGCCAAGTGCAG
>CAYJAS010000262.1:0-1311 GCA_964367895.1 uncultured Oscillospiraceae bacterium
ATCTATTGTCAATTGTTACAATCGCACAAAGCGATTTTCGGCAATAATTGACAAAAAACAGCCGTTGAAACTTGATTTGCTCAAGATTTAGGCGACCTTTATCTTTGTATGGTAATTTCACAGTTAAAAAAGCGGAAGGCACTCGCCTTCCGCTTTTTTTGCTTTATTTGATAAGCCCTATTTCGTAGTAAATATCGACAGCTGTTTCAAGCAGATTGTCGTTGAAATCGTAATCATTTGTGTGTATCGGTGGGCAGGAGGTGCCGGCGCCGATGCCAAAGGCACAACCGCCACACATTTTTGTCAGGTGCCCGAAATCTTCCGAACCGCGGAAAACTTTTTCCACCTCAAAAAGTTGCATATCAAGCCGCTTTGCCGCTTGTCGCACTTTGTTTACCCCACTTTTGTCGCTTGCTGTTTCGGGAAACTCATCACAATATTCAAAGTCGCAGGTCAGCCCGTTTTCGCCGCACAGCTTGGCGGTAAGCTGCTCTATGTCACGCTGAAGCATGTCCATTTCGCTCTCTTTTGCACCACGGATTGTAAGCCTGACATAGCCATCGTGTGCCGCTGTTCCAAAGGCAAGCTGACCAATGTCGACTTGAATAACGGTGCATAGCACAAGGTCGGTAAATCGCTTTGGATCGGTAAGTTCGGGTAGCGTGCACAGCAGTTTCGCCGCCGCATATGCCGGATTTTTGCCGTGCTCCGGCTGACTTGCATGGGTCGGCGTACCGGTCATGCGTATACTCATGCCCTTCGAAGCGCAGTTGAATGTGCCATCTTTGACCATAATCGAGCACTCCGGGAAGCCGACATAATTGTGAAAAGCGTAAAACTCCGAGATGTTTTGCTCAGCGATTACCGGCACGCATTCTATGCCGCCTGCACCGATTTCTTCGGCATGCTGAAATAGCAAAACGGCATTTCTGGGATATCCGCGTTGCTCAAGTTCGAGAGCTAAACCGCACATCGCAGCACTGTGCCCGTCATGTCCGCACTTGTGCGAAACTTCGGGGTTTTTGCTCGACCATGGCAGTAAATCCGGCGATTCATAAATTGGAAGCGCATCGAAATCGGCACGAAATCCTATCGGCGGTGAAGCAGCATTTTCTGCTTTGTAAACAGCGTAAAACCAAGCGCCTTTATCGACAATTTCAAGGTTTGTGTGAGTTTTTAAAAACTCAATTAAATGGGCTTTTGTTTTGGTTTCAAAAAGCGATAATTCAGCAATTTTGTGTAGCTCATGCCTAAGCTCGGTGATCAGTTTTAAGTTATTTTTTTCCATTTTAGATCTCCTTATAATTTTTG
>CAYJAS010000263.1:0-1283 GCA_964367895.1 uncultured Oscillospiraceae bacterium
CTAACCACAAAATAAAGGAGAACAAAAAAATGAAGAAAAAAATTGCCCTTACCCTTGCTTTTGCCATGATGCTCATGAGCTTTTCGGCGTTTGCACAACAGCAGACCATCACTATGCGTGTCGAGGATATCGACAGCAATCTGTTTTATGACACCGACCTTTCGTTCAATGAAGGCGACCTTTTGATCGATGTACTGACAGCGACTCTCGATGAAAATGACATCGATTATGTCAAGGAAGCCGGCCAATACGGCGCATATATTTCCTCCATCGGCGGCGATACCGCAGGCACTTTCGGCGGTTGGGACGGCTGGGTATATTATGTAAACGGCGCCTCGCCGACGGTCAGCATGGCCGATTATGTCCTCAAAGCCGGCGACAGCATACTTGTCTGCTATGCCGATCCGCACGGCACGCCTGCGACCTATATGCCCGAGCTCAAAACCATGCGTGATGAAAACGGCATGGTGACCATGAGCCTTGCGGCGACTGTAATGCAATACGATGAAAACTACAATCCGCTCGGCGAAGTTTCAATCCCGATGGAGGGCGTTTCGGTTGTTTTGGACGGAACCCTGTACACCACCGATGGGCAAGGCATGATTTCGCTGAGCGCAGATGACAGCGAAAAGGGCGAGGTTTCGGTTTCCATTTCCAAATATGATGAAGCCGGCAAACCGCTTGTGGTGCGTTTTGCGCCCGATTTCACCGTTGACCTTGACATGGTGGAGTATTCCCCCATTGTTTTCCCCGACGTGCCCGAGGGCGAGTGGTATTATGATTTTGTCTACAATTTAGTCGCACGTGGCGCTATCGGTGGCCTGCCCGACGGTACCTTTGCACCCTTAAAGACTATTACAAACGGTGAAGTGCTAAAGATTTTGGCTTCCCTGTCGGGCGATGAGCTTGAGCCTGCGGTCGAGGGCGAGCATTGGGCACGCTCCTTTGACGATTGGGCGGTGAGCACTGCGGTTATCGCACAGCCCATGACCGATGAGCAACTGTACGCCGCTATCACCCGTGAGCAACTTGCCGTTATGCTGGTCAATTACAATCTCATTGTAATGGGTACAGCACTGCCCCAAACCGAGGAGGCGCCCGCCTTCCTTGATGAGGCTGACATTTCGGACGAGGCCGCCGAGTCGGTTTACCTGCTGCAAAAGGCAGGGGTTATCCAAGGAAACGACAAGGGCGAGTTTATGCCGAACAACAGCGCAAGCCGCGCCGAGTTCTGCAAGATGGTTGATGTTTTGCTGAGCTTTGAGACTGTTGAATAATTGATA
>CAYJAS010000264.1:0-1211 GCA_964367895.1 uncultured Oscillospiraceae bacterium
ACGGCTATATTTTCGCATGTTTATTCGATGGTGAAAATATTGCAAAAATTGAAGGTAAAAACGATTTAGTTGATCTAAAAGTGTCAGTAGAATATGAAGAAAAACTTCTGTTTCAGAAAAGTCCTTTTGGAGATTCCTATTTAAGCGTACTTCAAAGCTACAAAACAGGCGACGAATTGCTGCTGATGCAAGAAAAAGGGCTGGAAGCCTATTGGGAAGCATATGATGTAAAGTTTGTATACCATGCGGATCGATTTGAACCCTATCAATGGGAGATGAACGGAGAGACGATAGAAACCATTATCGGTTACTACGAGATCGGGGAGGGCAAAGGGAGATTTGATGCGCATTTTTTGTATGGAGATGCAATTTTTATGATTTCAACAAAAAGTGCAGAAATGGACATCAAAGAAATGCTGTCACACATCACACTGGAAAAAGTCCAACTACCGCCGGTCGATGAAGCGAAAGAGTGGCTGTGGGGGTAAAAGTATACGGAGCGACAATCGTGCGCCGGGTGGCTGCACGCGAAGCGGCAGAAAAAGAGGCGTTGCGCGGCCCGGCACAAGTGCATGAAGTCTTCTTCGGCGGCGCGGAAGGGATGTTTGCATTTTTGGAGACGGTCGATCCCGTAAGCTATGAAGACCCTGATGACGACCGCAGCAAAGGGACATTGGTGCCAACCATCGAACACGTCGAGCGAGATGGGTATGTGCTGGCGCCTTATGTGGACGGTGCACTGTTTGCCTCGGAGCAGATGCATACGCAGCTGTATAGCCACGGAAGGTTTGGGGAAGCGATGTACGAGTATGCGTGGGTTGATGTAGGCGACGTATCGCTGCAAGTACGGGTTACACAATTGGCAGAGGATCAGGCCAAGGCAGCACAGGGAGGATTGATCGAGCTGCTGCAGTATGTGAGAGAGGGATATGTAGATGCGTGGATGGGCAGTGAAGAACAAGAGGTGCGCGAAGTGGAGTTTACCTTCCACGGCGAGAGCATGATCGGATATGAGACGACCGGCTTGTCGCTTGCGTTTGCGGACTTGGAGTTCATCTACGACAACAAACACATTACGGTGATCATGCTGGAAGATACAAGCGTATTTGACTACAGTGTGTTTGAGCGACTGACGCTGGAGAAACACCCGATTAACAGAGAGTAAGGGACTTTTTCATAGTGCGTAGATGGAGATAGCGGGGTCGTTTTGC
>CAYJAS010000265.1:0-1201 GCA_964367895.1 uncultured Oscillospiraceae bacterium
ACAGGCATACCCTCGGCCGCCGACTTGTAAACCGCCAGCACGCTTTCCACAGCACGTTTTCCGGCCTGCGCATCTATATATGGTGGTCTGTCCTCCTTTATGGCTGCCATAAAATCGGCCCAAACCGAGGTGTGTCCGTTGCCATAAACATTGGATGTTTCCTCCACAAAACCGGCAAGGCTCTGCTCGTCCCGGGCAAACTCCCACACATCAATAGAGTTGGCCGACTTTCCACCGAGTTTTACCGTGCCCGTTTCGCCAAATACGTACACCGTCTCCTCAAGGTTTTGGGGATAAACATTTGTAGTGCCCTCAATTGTGGCCACTGTGCCGTTTGCAAACTTCACCACAGCCAGCCCCACATCCTCACACTGGTGGTAGTCATGTATAACCTGCCGCGTTACACCGTAAACCTCGGATATATCATCCCCCATGAGCCAGCGCAGCAAATCAATTCCATGGATACACTGGTTCATCAATGCACCGCCATCCTGCGCCCAGGTGCCGCGCCATGGTGCTTGGGTGTAGTAGTCGCGGTTGCGGTTCCAGCGCACATGCACCGTAGCATGGGATATCCGCCCAAATTTGCCACCGTCTATCGCCGCCTTTAGCTTTTGCACCGACTCATTAAAACGATTTTGATGGCAGGAGCAGACCTTTATATTACGCTCTTTTGATAGTGCAATTATCTTATCGCAATCGGCCAAACTCATGGCCATTGGCTTCTCTATGATGGTGTGAACACCACAATCGATGCAGTAAAGAGCAATTTCGGCGTGGTTTCCACTCTCGGTGGCGATGGATACAAAGTCAATCTGCTCACCCGCCAACATCTCCTTGTAGTCGGTGTAGCGTTTTATGGTGTCATCATTTTCAAGGCCGTGTCTTGCCAAAAGTCCCTGCATGTTATCGGGGACAATGTCACACACCGCCACTATCTTCACACCGTTATTTATACAGGCCTTTATGTGGTTTGTGGCAATACGGCCACAACCGATTAGCGCGTAATTCATTGACTTAGCTCCTTGTAGAGTTTTAGTAGTTTCTTTTCCTCGATACCCCAGTTAAATTCTTCAAGTACAGCACGCCGACCGTTTTTCCCCATTTCTCGCGCTATGTCGGGGTTGTCAAGTAGATAGGTTATGGCCGAGGCGATTTGGTCGATGTTTTCGGGGTCGACCAAGATGGCAAAGTTGTATTT
>CAYJAS010000266.1:0-1168 GCA_964367895.1 uncultured Oscillospiraceae bacterium
CTTATCGGCGGCAATGCCAACAATATATTTGCATATCTAAAAGGCACAGCTGAAAATGCCGATGCACTTCCCACCATTATGCTCAGTGCCCACATGGACTGTGTAAGCCCTTGTATTGGCGTGGAACCAGTGCTTAAAGACGGCATTATTACATCCAAGGGCGATACTGTCCTTGGTGGCGACGATAAATCCGGCGTTATTGCCATTTTAGAAGCTCTTCGCCGCATGAAAGAAGACAATGTGCCCCATGGTCATGTACAAGTTATATTCACCGTGGCTGAAGAAAGCGGTGTCAGTGGCTCAAGAAATATGGATAAAAGCAAAATCAAGGCTGATTTTGGCTATGTGCTCGACTGCAGCGGCGTGCCTGGTAAAATTATCAACGCAGCCCCGGGTATCAATAAGTTCACGGTAAAAATTACCGGCAAAGCGGCCCATGCAGGCATTGCCCCAGAATCAGGCATCAACGCCATTTATGTGCTTGCTCACGCCTTAACCAAGTTTCCCCAAGGGCGCCGTGACCAAGAAACCACCGCCAATATTGGGCCCATTAAGGGCGGCAATGCCACCAATATTGTGGCCGATTATGCCGAAGTGGTGTGCGAAGCCAGAAGCCGTAATGCCGATTCTTTAGAAAAAATCAGCAAAGAAATTGTGCAAGCTTTTGAAGATACTGCCAAAGAGTTTAAGGCAGAAATAAGCATAGATATAAAAAATAGCTGTGGTGCTTATTCATTAGACCCCAATTTGCCCTTGATCCAATTGGCTAAACAAGCTGCTGAAAACATTGGATTACCCGTTAGTATTGAGGCCACAGACGGTGGCAGTGACGCTAATAATTTCAATACTTATGGCCTACCCGCAGTGCCGCTTGGTACAGGCATGTCTAAGGAACACACTACAGACGAGTTTATTAAGGCAGAGCATATTGAACAAACATGCGAGCATGTTATTTCTATTTTAAAACTTGCTGCCAAGGCTCAATAACCTCAAGGAGTTTTTGGAGATTTTCTACATTTTCCAAAAACTCCTTATGTTCTATACCCTGTCCATACAAGTCTGTCCGAAAAAATCTGTCCGAAAAATTTCATTGCAAGCCCCAAAAAGAATGTGTACTCTTCTCCAGTTTTATTATGGTATACCACTCTATTTTCGCGAGACAACCTAT
>CAYJAS010000267.1:0-1165 GCA_964367895.1 uncultured Oscillospiraceae bacterium
AAGGACTTATTATTTGTGCTTAGCATCCCGTAATTCCTTGCCGATTTTGCGCATCTTTTTTACGCCACCAAAACGTTCAAACTTCTTTTCCTCAATTTGTCTGGAGCTTAGCCCCTCATACCCGGATTCCTTTTTCAACTTAATATAGCTGTTAAATCGCCTTTGATCCAGCAATCCATTTTCAATGGCAGCAATAACAGCACAGCCGGGCTCGGAAGTGTGGGTGCAGTCGGAAAAATTGCAGTCCCTTTCCAGCTGTTCAATATCATCAAATGTCTTGCCCAAATCGGCACTCTCTGCGCCCAATTCACGCATACCGGGAGTGTCTATCAGCACACCGCCGAAAGGGGAGGAGAACATCTCTCTGCCGGTCGTTGTATGCCTTCCCTTGTCGGCCTTTCCGATACTTGCGGTGGTGGAAACCTCATCGCCAAGCAATTTATTAATTAAAGTAGATTTACCTACCCCGGAGGAGCCGATAAATGCCGAAGTCGTTCCCGATTTTAGATATTTCGACAGCTTTTCTCTAATGTTGTCATCAAATGCAGAAATGGCTATTACATCGGAAAAGAGAGAGACACGCTCTGCCTGCTCAATGGCATCTTGCAAGTGCTCACACAGGTCAGATTTGGTCAGCAAAATGACCGGTGTTGCACCGCTGTCCCAAGCCACCGAGAGATATCGCTCTAAACGACTTAGGTTGAAATTATTGTTAAGCGACATGCAGATAAAAACAGTATCAATATTAGCCGCAACACTTTGCGATTGCCCGGTCACACCAACAGCGGTACGGACAAAAAGGCTTTTCCGTGTCAATACATGATGAATGATCACATTGCTTTCTTGCTGAGCAGAAGAAACCATTACAAAATCGCCAACTGCAGGAAAGGCGGCAAGTTGCGTGGTTTCATAGCGGAGTTTTCCGGATATTTCAGCTTGCATCTCGCCATTGTCAGTGATAATTTTATACAGTCCCCGAAATTGTGCGGTAATTCTTGCAAGCATTAGCTCGGGATAGCTTGAAGCTTCATTTAAAAATCGCTCGGTAACACCAAACTCGCTCAGTAAACTCAATAGGAAACCCTCCAATAATTGCTGTTTGCATTATTATAGCACAGGGGAAAATGACATGCAACACAGAGCCGATTTGGAGGCGGCGAAATAG
>CAYJAS010000268.1:0-1158 GCA_964367895.1 uncultured Oscillospiraceae bacterium
GCATTGCCTTGGTAAAATGGCAATCCTACTTTTTCAGAGTTATAAAACTGTGAATCTGGTGATTGTCCCATATTTATAGAGCACACATCCCCAAGTCTGACCATTTCCCACTTACTCATGTTCACCCTCATCTTCTATGGCTGTTAAGTTTTGAGCATTAAGGGGAGTAACTACTGGTTTACCTGTTTGAATTTCAATATTTTTTCTGGCATCATGGGCAACTTTACCGCCACGGCGAGCTATTTGTGCGCTTTGATTAAGACCTTGGGGATTTTCTGACTTGGAAATTTCTGTAGTAGTAACTTCCGCAAGCATATTCAAAATAAGCTCCACGTTGGTCATATTATCCCGTAAATTTTCTTTTTTTAAGCCTTTAATTTCTTTATAAGATTTTACGCTGTGACCACTCCAAGCTTGGGTAATTTCATTCGTTAAAATGGCATATTCTCGGCTTTCGGTAACACCACTTCTATTCCATTCATCTGTAAGCTCCTTACGCACTTCAATGGACTTAATTCTTTGGTTAATCCATTTATCAGAGTAGCCCTTTTGTTTATAATTTTCTATGGCTCTATCTATGGAAAGCTCAGGGTTTACAATTTCATCAAGACGCTCACTACCTACTTGGGCAAGCCACAATTTAAATGGCTCGGCTTTTTTCGAGGGGATAGATTGGATAATACGCAAAATGCCCTTGGTGTCAGCCACGTCCGTGAGGCGCATTTTGCCATCCTTGGCAAGCATTTTCAAAGCGTGACAATTTGTCACGCTTTCATTACCTTCCGAAATAAGGCGCTGTTTAAGTTTCCGCCAATAGGTGGTGGCATTTTTCGTTTCTGCTAAAACATCACATACATCAACAATACTAAAAAACCACTCTTCCTTATCTGCGTCCCAATGAGTACGGATTTTTTTATCTTCAAAAAGTTTTAAATCAGGCATGCTTCACCCCCAGCTCTTTAAGCCCCTGCATAATCTCCAATTCTAAGCTTTGAATTTCAGCCAAGATTTCTTTCGTGGGGGGATATTCCACCGCTTCGTATACCGTTTCCATATATTTATTCATGGAAAGGTCATAGCCATTGCTCACAATATCTTCTTTAGGCACAAAGAAAGATTGCTCAGTACGGGCGCGGCTGTGTTCCTCGCTGTTTGCTT
>CAYJAS010000269.1:0-1149 GCA_964367895.1 uncultured Oscillospiraceae bacterium
AGTATCAGCGAGTTTGGTATTATCACACCTATCATCTTGTGGCATAACGAAAATAACGAGTATATCATACTCAGTGGTCACAACCGTAAAAATGCAGCACAGCTTGCCGGACTTGACAAAGCACCCGTTTTTATCAAAACCGATTTGACTATGGAAGATGCAAGGCTCATTGTAAATGAAACAAATTTGCGACAGCGTTCTTTTACCGATTTGTCACATTCGGAGCGAGCATATTGCCTGTCGGAACATTATGATGCAATGAAGTCACAGGGCAAAAGAAACGACCTTTTGAAAGAGATAGAAATGCTCTTAAACCCTGATGGCTACAAAGAAAATTCAACTTCGCCCCAACTTGGGGCGAAGTTGCGGACAGACGAAAAAATGGGGGGAGATTATGCTCTTTCTAAGAACTCTGTAGCACGATATATCAGAGTTGCAAATCTCAACGAACCACTTATGAATTTGCTTGATGAAGAAAAAATCGGGCTTTACGCTGCCTACTCACTTTCCTTTATTGAAAATAGCAGTCTGCAACAAACCATTGCTGATTTAGTCACCGAAAATGACTATAAGCTGGATATGAAGAAAGCCGACCTCATGCGTGACTACTTCGGCAAAGGCAAGTTGACCGTTACCACCACCCGAGAAATCCTAAGTGGCGAAAAAAATAAGAAACCCAAATCCACAGCACCCAAGCCTGTCAAAGTGAAAAATGCAGTTATCAAAAAGTTTTTTACAGCAAATGAAACTCCGAAAAAAATCGAGGAAACCATTGAAAAAGCCCTCGAAGTATACTTTGAACTTCTGAAATCGCAAGAGCAAACACAGGTCGATAACGAGGAAAGCGAGGTGGACAACAACTAAACCAAGAGAAAGCAGGTGTAAATTTGAGCAAGATTACTTACCTTGAAAACCTATATAAACAGTCCATGAAGCGACTTACAAGCAACGAGAACGAATGGAAAGATTTACTTTCCACCGTAGGGCGATTTTACAAACGGTCTTTTGACAATGCAGTGCTAATTCATGTGCAGGCCCCCGACAGTACACAGCTTGCTACATTTGATGAATGGCACGGCGATGGCATAAATCGCAGTATCAATAAAGGGGTTAAAGGGCTTGCTGTTATTGATATGAACAATCCACAAG
>CAYJAS010000270.1:0-1141 GCA_964367895.1 uncultured Oscillospiraceae bacterium
ACCCCCGACCTGCTGATTACAAATCAGCTGCTCTACCAGCTGAGCTACACCAGCACATAATTATCATTTTCAGCGCAAGAATTATTATAGCATAGGTAAATGCAAAATGCAACAACTTTTTTCTGTTTTTTTAATTTTCTTTTGAAATACGCTCACCGGCGTTGTGAAGCACCGAAAGAAGTGACGGCGCAAACTGGGGATATTGCTCTTGCAATTTGTCGGTAGCCAGTGGAGGCAGCGACAGTTTTCCGCCACGCTCTGCCGCCATTTTACGCAGCTGAGCTTCACAACGCTTGAGCTCGACATCGCAAAGCTCGCTGAAATAATCATCGGGCGTTGAAAAGGCGTTTTTGTTGGCGTCCTTGTCAAGCAAATACAGAAGTCTGTATGCCTTGTAAAGGGAAAGGGAAAAATAGTCTGAAATATGCTTTATCAAAGTTCGGCTACCGCCCTTTGCGATCAAATCAAAAAAGAGCGCCGTGGCGTTTACCATCAGTTTTTTGCTGAGCAATGCGGCGGCACTGCCACGCAAAACATTATCTCTGCTCTCAGAGGCATCATCAAGCTGTTCGGCAATGATTGCAGAACCGTCACGGAGCATAGTGCGCCCAAGCAAAAAGTCGGCCGAAACACCGTAATAATCGGAGGCACGCACAACAAAACTCAGTCCCGGCTCACGCACACCGTTTTCATAGTGCGACAAAAGTGCCTGAGAAACCTCAAGCTCGGCGGCCGCTTGGCGCTGGCTTATTTTCTTTTCCTGCCGAAGCAAAGACAATGTGCGCGGAAAATCGCCCACCATACGCGTACCCCCCTCTCGTCGACTTTCGGTAATTAATTTTCCAAAAACCGACATTTTTCTCTCTGTGATTATACCCACTGTATTTTACAGTATAAAGGCTAAAGGGGCAGATGTAAAGACCTATTTCAAAAGCAATATGTAATAATTTTAAGCCGAATTTTGTTGAATTTGACGGTTTTGACGCCGTTTTAAACTGGGATTATTTTCCTCAAAAAGCCAATGCAAACGGCAAAACACAATATATGCTATTTAAGCTTCAGCTAATTGCAATATACAGTTTGTAGAGGGAATTTTGTACAGGCACCAAAAAGCACCCGTAGGGGCGGTCATCGTCCGCCC
>CAYJAS010000271.1:0-1132 GCA_964367895.1 uncultured Oscillospiraceae bacterium
CGGAGGGTTGGGGTGATGTTATGCTCGATGTCCATGCGAGACCCACCATGGTCGTTGAGCACCACAAGCCTGTCGTCCACCTCTGCGACACTCTCTGTCGGATCACACAAGCCTGCTTGCACTTCAAGTGCCATGCGTAGTTGTTCCGGCAACTCCTTTTCCCTCGCCTTAGCCCGTCGCAGTATCCCAAGGCACGCTGTTTTGCTTAAATAATATTTCGAGGGCGGACTCTCCTGCAAAATCTGCGATAAGATAGATTCTTTTGCGCCTTTGGGCGACTCCCCAAAACTGAGCGTCCAATACTCGCCAAGCCAAGCTGAACTGTCGTCCCAAAACGATTGCCCCAGAAGGTTTCCACGCCCCTCCGACAGGTCGAGGAACATAAAGGGCGCTGTCGTGGATTTTGACGATCTCACCGAGAACGGCACGGAAGTCCTCGCCGCCCTCGGAGGAAAATGCCCCGGGGACGTTCTCCCAGATAAAATATCGAGGTCGAATAAACTGAGCTGTTCTGCCACGCTTTATGTCCTCCTCTCTCAGTTCTTTTGTTACTCGTATTTGCTCCATAAATAAGCCTGACCGTTCGCCTTGTAGTCCTGCTCTTGCACCGGCGACCGATAAATCTTGGCACGGACTTCCGCCTGTGATGATATCTACGGGTGGGAGTTTCGAGCCGTCAAGTTTGGTAATATCCCCGACATGGAGCATATCGGGGAAGTGGTGTTTTGTCACCTCAATCGGAAACTTTTCAATCTCACTTGCCCAAAGCGGAGTGATGCCGTTTCTGATTGCCGCAAGTGGGAATCCACCGATGCCGTCGAATAGGCTGCCCATACTCAGCATAGGCATTGCTCATGGGTTTGCACCTGTTGTGCAAACTGTAACTCCTCAATGTGGACAATAGGCACTCCATGCTCCTCGGCATAGTCCATCTCGGCTTGCATCCCCTCACTGATGGTATCTCCAAACACATACAGCGCATCGCATTTGGTTATCATCGTTCTGCCCATTTCAAGTGCCAACTCTCGCTCTTCGGGTATGCTGTCGTCCAAAAACTCGGGCAAAATTAGATGAGGACAATAAAAATTGCAACCTCGCTCAATTACGAAGTTGCAACATTCCTTGGCGTATG
>CAYJAS010000272.1:0-1062 GCA_964367895.1 uncultured Oscillospiraceae bacterium
ACCGCCGAAATTATATCGAGGGGCTTTTTCTGTCCAGTGCCGTGGTTAAAAGTCCCGATTATACCACCGAAATGATGTGCAAAACCATCGATATACTCCGCAACGAATACCGCTTTGGCGGATACATTCACGCAAAAGCCATACCGGGCACCGATAAAGCTCTGCTGTACCGCATGGGACTGCTTGTAGACCGCATGAGTGTCAATATTGAGCTTCCGTCAAGCGACAGCCTTGCTCTGCTTGCACCGCAAAAGACCAAGCAGGATATTTTGCGTCCCATGTCCTTTGTAAAGCAGGGCATTGTGCAGAGCAAAAATGAGGTGGCCGTCTACAAACACGCCCCACAATTTGTGCCTGCCGGGCAGAGCACACAGATGATAGTCGGCGCAAGCGACGAGAGTGATATGCAAATTTTGTCGCTGTCAGATGCTCTTTACAAAAAATATTCCCTTAAACGGGTCTTTTTCTCGGCATATATGCCGGTGCTTGAAGGGCGACATTTGCCTGCTCTCGACAGCACACCACCGCTATTGCGTGAGCACAGACTATATCAGGCCGATTGGCTGATGCGCTTTTACAAATTTGAAGCGTCCGAGATACTTGACGAGCAAAATCCAAATCTCGACCCACTCTTCGACCCAAAATGCGGTTGGGCTCTGCGAAATCTTGACAGATTTCCGATAGAGGTGGGCACGGCCGACTATGAAAACCTACTGCGCATACCGGGTATCGGAGTGCGCTCGGCTCGCCGAATAATCAAGGCAAGGCGTGGCGGAAAACTGAGCTTTGACACGCTGAAAAAATTGGGTGTGGTGCTCAAGCGGGCAAAATATTTCCTTTTGTGTGACGGAAAGGCCTTTCCCGGCCTTGCTTTCAGCCATGAGGCTATAACCTATGCACTGCTCAGCTCGGCAGCACGAGAGCGCCAGAGCAACCAAAATGCACTGCAATTGTCGTTGTTTGACCCACTGCCACCCCACGAGCTTTCCCATCAGCTTGGATGGGGTAAAAAGCCCGCCACTTCATCACAAAAAATATTGGCACTGCCCAGCAAGGAGGACA
>CAYJAS010000273.1:0-1043 GCA_964367895.1 uncultured Oscillospiraceae bacterium
TAGGGGATGGAACCCCTCCCCTACAATACCCAAAATATTTTATTTTTATTGACTATAATTGCAAACTGCGCAATTGTTCATTGACTTTTACCGTCAAACATGCTACACTATAAATCAACAAAACTTGATTTTAAAAAGAGGTGAATCAATGCCAAGCGATAACAAGGCAACTGCGCTTATTTTCAAGGCTTTTTGCGATGAAAACCGAATTGCCATATTAAAACGCCTACAGACAGGCGAAAAATGCGTGTGTAACATGGCTGATGATTTGGGAATTGCCCAATCTTCGCTGTCTTACCATCTTAAAATTCTGGCCGAGGCAGGAGCAATCCAAAGCCGTCAAGAGGGAAAATGGTCCCATTACAGCATTAATCAGGAGGGTATGGACAGCGCTCAGCGTCTGCTTGCCGACCTTACAATCGCACTTCCCGCCGAGGATTGCGGCTGCAAAAGAGCATAAAACGGTTACTAAAATACGGCTACTGTAAAACGGCCTTTCGGCCGTTTTATTTCACACTATATATCAAATATTTTAGATTTAATGAGGTTATATTATGGAAAAAAACTTGCCAAAAATCGCATTTGTGTGCGTGCACAATTCCTGCCGCAGCCAAATAGCCGAGGCGCTCGGTAAACATTTTGCCGCAGAGCATTTTGACAGTTATTCGGCCGGCACCGAGACAAAACCGAGCATAAATCAAGATGCCGTACGCCTGATGAAAGATATTTACGGCATTGATATGGAGCAAAATCAGCGCAGTAAGCTGATTTTTGACATACCCGACCCGGATATTTTGGTGACCATGGGGTGCAATGTCAGTTGCCCCTCCATGCCCTGCCGCCACCGTGAGGATTGGGGGCTTGACGATCCGAGCGGACACAGTGATGAGGTTTTTCGGCAGACAATTGCCACCATCGAAGGCAAAATCAAGCAGTTGATTGAGCGCCTACCCGAGTTGATGGGATAAAAGCAAGCGGTATTTGCACCCGTAGGGGCGGTCATTGGCCGCCCGCCTGTCGTTAGACGGTATTTATTGTAGGGG
>CAYJAS010000274.1:0-1035 GCA_964367895.1 uncultured Oscillospiraceae bacterium
AGCTTTCTTCTTCGATGCTCGGGGAATCGGTGCAGTATTTTCTGCCGTGGTCGAGTCGGCTTACACAACGCCATAGGATTTGCTTTTCGCCACTGCGCTTTTTCCAGTGTACACGTCTGTACTCCGTTCCGCAGTTTCCGCAGACGAGCATACCGGTTAGTGCGTACAGGCTGCTGTATTTGCCTTGCTCGGTCTTGGTATGCGTCGACACCTTTCGCTTGCTCGACCTACGACTGCGCTCGGTCTGTGCTCTCTCGTATACGCTACGCTCGACAATGGCAGGGTGGTTGTTTTTGATGTGCACCTTTGGGCGCTCTCCGTTGTTGACAATGACCTTCTTTGAAATGGGGTCGGATATATAGGTCTTTTGCAAGATTACATCGCCGCACATTCTCTCGTTTAGCAAGATGGAGCGGACTACCGACGTCGACCATTTGCCGCTTTGCGTAATGGGCATCGTCCCACTGTCAGTCATCTCCTTGACGATTTTTTCCTCGCTGTGTCCCATGATGTACCACTTGAATATCTCTCGAATGACCTCGGCGTGTTCGGGGATAATCTCGGGCTCTCCGTCTTCGCCTTGCCTAAAGCCGTAACATTGCTTATAGTTCCAAGTGACCTTACCCTCTCTCATTCTCATCTGCATCCCCATCTTGACGTTGAGGGAGAGCGAGTTTAGCTCCTCCTGTGCAAGGCTTGCGAGGATCGTTAGAATGACTTCGCTTGTTTCTTCAAGTGTATTGATATTTTCCTTTTCGAACAGCACGCCTATACCGAGGCTTTTGAGCATACGCACATACTTGATGCTGTCGAGTGTGTTTCGTGCAAACCGTGATATGGATTTTGTTATGATGAGGTCTATTTTACGACGTTTGCATTTGGCAATCATCTTCATAAACTCGGGACGCTTTTCGGCCGATGCCCCAGAGATGCCCTCGTCAGCGAAGGTGCCTGCAAGTTTCCACAGTGGATTTCGATGAATCATATCGGTGTAGTAGCTTCTCTGTGCGTGAAAGCTGATCAGCTGATCTTCCG
>CAYJAS010000275.1:0-1024 GCA_964367895.1 uncultured Oscillospiraceae bacterium
CACCCTTTTGGGTGTTTTTTTGTTGAAAAATTGTTTTGAATAGCGTTGCCCTTCCAATATCCGCTGCCAATAAGACCGACAGATCAATGACCCGTTGCTGTTTGATTTATGAGTGTACCGATTCTCTCAGCATTGATGCTCGTCCTAACAGGGTGATTTTTAGAGCGTGCTATGCACAAGCCAATTTATATTATCCTATAAAGCTAATCTAACTTACACCACGGTACTTAACCATGTTGACTTTTTTAAGAACTCGTGATATTCTTAATAAATACAAAATATGGAGGTCATTTAAAAATGTCAAAAGCTAATAATAAAGGTTTTACACTTGTTGAGCTAATAATAGTTATTGCTGTCATTGCAATTTTAGCGGCTGTTCTTGCTCCACGATATATACAATATGTGGAGAGATCACGCCAATCAAACGATCTGCAAATTGGCACAAATTTAATGCGTGCTGCCACCGCAGCACTCGCAGATCCTCGAAATGAAGCACCAGCTAATGCAGAGGTGTTGTTTGTCTGGGACACCAGCACAACCGGCGTTTCGAGTTCATCCAACAGCCAAGGAAGCGGCACATTCCATGTTCATACACAATGGTCTACCGGTGACCCCTTGCCTGCTTCAAACAACTGGGCAAGATTGGTTGCAGACGATATAAGAGAAATTATGGGCATAACAGAAGCAGGTGGATATGCATCCTTCATGGCAAAAGCCGAGTCAGCTGCTGCCCAAACACAAGACTTTGCTTTTTATGTTAATACCTCCACAGGTGAAATAAAAATGTATGAACCATTCTCTAAGCCTTGGATTGAGGAAATAGGTTTTGATGTGGAAACTATGGGACGAGCAAGATAATAGGCAATCATTAACACTTTAAAATCAAAGCATCGGCGACTGATCAAAGTCATCGATGCTTTATTTTGATAAATATTTGAAGGGAGAGATAAGTTTATGATCAACTACTCCGAGATTTTGAAGTTGTGTGAACAGTATGGCGATTACGCTGTAAAACTGCGTCGGG